>JBBCJM010000200.1:0-39402 GCA_037190175.1 Paracoccaceae bacterium
GAGCCCCGCAAGGCTCGATGAGCAACCCGTCACCCCAGCCGGCCGCGCATCCGGTCCAGCCAGAAGGCGGTGACGATCAGCGGCGCATTGGCGACCTCGCCGGTGGCGATCAGGTCCATCAGGGTGGAAAAGGGGATCACGTGGCCGCGGATGTCCTCGGCCTCCTCCGCCAGCCCGGCCACGATCCCCGCCTCGTCGGGCAGGTCGGCCTCGGCGACGTAGGACAGGATGTATTCGCTCTTGGCCCCCGGCGAGGGGTAGTAGCCGCCCACGAACCACAGCCGGCCCAGCGTCAGCCCCGCCTCCTCCACCGCCTCGCGCCGGGCGGTGGTCACCGGCGTCTCGGCGGGGTCCACGCGGCCGGCGATGGCCTCCAGCGTCCAGGGGTTGCGGTCGCCGCGGGCGAAGGGGCCGGCGCGGAACTGCTCGACCAGCAGCACCCGGTCGCGCACCGGATCCCAGGGCAGCACGGTGACCGCATCGCCCGAGACGAAGGCGGCGCGGGTCACGGGCGGGGCCATCGTCCCGTCGAAGCGGCGATAGGCCACGTCATATTCCTCGACCGCGAAAAAGCGGGCATAGGGCAGGCGGCGCGCCTCCACCCGCAGGTCCTCGGGCGCGGCCGCGCGGCGCAGGTGCGCGGGGGCGGGCTCCGACCGCGCCCGCAGGCGCGAGGCGGCGCGCACCAGCATCGGGCCGCGGCGGGCGGCGACCTCGGAGGCCGGCACCATGCCCATCAGCGCCATCGCGTCGGCGGCCGAGGCGGTGACCACCTCGCCCCAGACCGCGGCCCAGTCCTCCAGCCGCCAGGGCTCGCCCGGCGTCCAGGCCCCGGGGTCGGGCAGGTAGACCTGCGCGGCGACCTGCCGGCCCTGCGCCGTGACCGCCGCCTCCGCGGTGCGGTAGGAAAACCCGCCCTCGTAGAAGTCGAGCCGCTCGCGGTCTTCCGCCGTCAGCCCCTCGACCAGCAGCCCCGCGGCGGTTTCCCCCGGGGCGGGCAGGATCATCGGGAAATCCCGCCCCGCGGCCCAGGCCACGCGATGGCCGGGCAGAGTGGCGGGAACGGCCGCGGGCGTGCGGCCCAGCACGGCCGTCAGCAGCGGCAGGTGGCACAGCGTGCCGTAGAAGAAGAAGCTTTCGCTCATCGGGGCCTCAGCGCCAGCGCCGCCCCGCCCATTCGGCCAGCCATCCGCCCAGCACGCCCCCCACCCCCAGCGCGATCAGCACCGGCGGCAGCAGCACCAGCCGGCCATATTCCAGCATCAGCTGGAAGATCCCGATGATCGCATCCATCGGCCCGTCGTAGCGCATCTTGGTGGCGAGCTTCACCATCTCGAGGATCGAGAAGGCCAGCAGCGCCCAGAACGTCACCGTCAGGGCGGTGCGCAGCCCGAACCCCGCCGCGGCGCGGTAGCCCCGGCCGGTCAGGTCGCCCATCACCAGCCAGCCGGTCAGCGCCCCGATCCCGGCGACCACCAGGCTGAAGGGGCCGAAGACGGTGCCCGGCGGCATCCCCGGCTTGAACAACTCGGCGGCGAAAAAGCCGGTGGCGGCGAAGGCCAGCGCGGCGAAAAGCTTGGCTGCGGTCGGCATGGCGTCCCTGCCCCTCTGCGCGGCGGCCGTTCTAGCGCGGCCGTGTCACGGTGATCTGCGTCACGTCGCAGTTTCCGCCCAGGAAGGCCCCCGCGCAAGAGGTCAGGTAGAAATTCCACATCCGCCGGAAACGGTCGTCGAAACCCAGCCGCGCCACCTCGTCCCACCGCGCGTTGAAGGTGTCGTGCCAGCGCCGCAGGGTCTGGCTGTAGCTGTCGCCGAACTCGATGGAGCCCTTCAGCGCCAGCCCGGCCCGCGCGATCTCCTGCCGCAGCGCGGTGGGCGAGGGCAGCATCCCTCCGGGGAAGATGTGCTTCTGGATGAAGTCCACCCCCCTGCGGTAGATCTCCCACCGCTTTTCCTGCAGGGTGATGATCTGCAGCGTGGCGTTGCGCCCCGGTTTCAGCCGGTCGCGCAGGGTGTCGAAATAGACCGGCCAGTAGCGTTCGCCCACCGCCTCGAACATCTCGATCGAGGCCACGCCGTCATAGCTGCCCGCCTCGTCGCGATAGTCGCAGAGCTTGATCTCCACCCGGTCGGAGAGGCCGGCGCGGGCGATGCGTTCCACCGCATAGGCGTGCTGCGCCCGGCTGATGGTCAGCCCGGTGACCCGAAGCCCCCGCGCCCGGGCGGCGTATTCGGCAAACCCGCCCCAGCCGCAGCCGATCTCCAGCACGTGATCGCCCGGCGCGGCGCCCATCTGGTCGATGAGGCTGGCGTATTTCTGGGTCTGCGCCTTCTCCAGGCTCTCCTGCCCGGTGCGGAACAGGGCCGAGGAATAGGTCATCGTCTCGTCCAGCCACAGGCGATAGAAGTCGTTGCCGAGGTCGTAGTGCCGGGCGATGTTGCGCCGCGCCTGCGCCCGGGTGTTGCCGCGCAGCCAGTGGCGGGCGCGTTCCCAGGCGCGCACCAGCCCCATGCCCGGAAAGCCGTCATAGAGCCCGTCGTTGCCGGCATGGACCAGATCCATGAAGGCCTGCAGGTCGGGCGTCTCCCACCAGCCTTCCAGATAGGCGTCGGAGAAGCCCAGGTCGCCCTCGCGGACCAGCCGGGCGAAGAGGTCGTCGTTCAGGATCCGCAGCTCGGCCGCCGGGCCGGGGGCGGGGCCGTCGATGCGGAAGCGCCGGCCGTCGTGCAGCACGAAGTCCAGCCGGCCCGCGCGCAGGCCATGCCGGGCGATCTCGAACACGCGGGCGAAATAACGGGGCAGGCCGGCCTGCCCTTCGGTCGATGTCAGTGGCTGCATCCCGTTTCCCCGGATGGCTTGGGCATCCCCTTGTCGCATCATCGTCACTTCGCCTCCGCACTCAAGCCCTTCGCGCGGGCATAGGCGGCCAGCGCCCGCTCGCGCCCCTCGGCAAGGCCGACGACCGGGGCGGGATAGGGCTGCGCGGGGTCGAGCCCCCAGCTTTCCGGCACGGCGTCGAAGAAGGCGCGGGCGGTGGCGGGCGGGTCGGGGGAAAGCTCGGCGATCCAGCGGCGGCGGTAGGCGCCCTGCGGGTCGAACCTGCCGGCCTGCGCCGCGGGGCTGAAGATGCGGAAGTACGGCGCGGCGTCGGGGCCCGACCCCGCCACCCATTGCCAGCCCAGCGCGTTCGAGGCCGGATCCCAGTCGGTCAGGCAGTCGGCGAACCACGCGAGCCCCACCCGCCAGTCGGTCAGCAGGTGCTTGGTCAGGTAGGAGGCCGCGATCATCCGGGCGCGGTTGTGCATGGTGCCGGTCACGTACATCTCGCGCATGGCGGCATCGACCAGCGGCTCGCCGGTCATCCCGCGGCGCCAGCGTTCCGCGGCGGGATTGTCGGGTTTCCACGCGAAACCATCCCATTCCGGCCGCCAGTTGCCTGTGGAAAGATCGGGAAAGTGATAGAGCAGATGCCAGGCGAAATCGCGCCAGCCAAGCTCGCGGCGGAAGGCGGCGGCGCCTTTCGCGCCCCTTTGTCCGGCCATTCCGGCCGCGTGCCAGACCCGCCGGACGCCGATCTCGCCGAAGGTGAGGTTCTGCGACAGGCCCGAGGTGCCGGGCCGGTCCAGCGCGTCCCGGCCGGTGCCGTAGCCGTCGATCCCCTCGGTCAGGAAGCGGTCCAGCCGCCGGCGCGCCGCGGGTTCCCCGGCGGCCTGCCAGGGGGCCGCGACCGCCGCCCCTCGCCGCATCCCCGCGCCCAGCCGCCAGTCGGCCAGCCGCTCGCCGTCGGGCCATTCCGCGGGCGGGGGCAGGGTGGCGGGCGGGGGCAGCGGCGGCGGCGCGTTGCGGGCGGAGAGCGCCCGCCAGAACGGGGTGAAGACGCGGTAGGGCCCGCCGGCGCCGGTGGCAAGCTCCCAAGGCTCGGCTAGCAGGTGGCCGGGGTGGCTGACCGCCTCCAGCCCCGACTCGCGCAGCCCCGCCTTGACCGCGGTGTCGCGGCCGCGGCTCTCGGGGTCGTAGGCCCGGGTCCAGCGTACCCCTGCGGCCCCGGTCTGGGCAGCCAGTTCCAGCAGCACCGGCAAGGCCGGCCCGCGGCGCAGGATCAGCCGGCTGCCGGCCTCTTCCAGCCGATCGGCGAAGGCCTCCAGCGCCAGCCCCAGCCGCCAGCGGGCGGCCGCGCCCAGGGCCAGCACCGGGTCGTCCAGCACGAAAACGGGGATCAACGGCCGGCCGGTGGCCGCGGCCGCCGCCAGCATCGGATGGTCGTCCAGCCGCAGGTCGCGGCGGAACCACAGGATCAGGGGCGCGTCGGTCATGGTTCCTTCGCTGGGGCGCCGGCCCATCAGCGGCCGGCCGCGGGGCGCCGTCAAGGGCGGGAAATGCGGGCGCCCGGCAACTGGGCGCCCGCATCCACGCCGCACCGCCCGATCTGGGGGCTGGGCGGTGGCTTACTCGTTACCCCACTCCGCGCCGGGCCTTGGCCCGCCGTGTGGGGGCAACCGCCCCCGCCGCCGCGGGTTTCGGCGCCCGCGGTCACGAGGCCGTGAGGAAGGCGGGTTCAGGCCCAGATCCGCCGGACCGGCAGCGCATCGAAGGCCGGATCGGCGGAGACCAGCGCAGCCCCCAGCTCCAGCGCCGTGGCGGCGATCAGCCGGTCGAAGGGATCGCGGTGCGGCCAGTCGAGCAGGGCGGCGGTCAGACAGATCTCGGCCGTGGCGGGCACCAGCCGGGCGCCCTGCTCCTCGGCCAGCCTGTCCAGGATCGCCGCGATGGGCGCCATGTCGGGCCATTTGCCCAGCCGGGCCTTCTGGGCGATCTCGAACAGGCTGACCGTGCTCAGAACCACCTCGTCGGCGGTCTCGATGGCCAGGGCCGCACGGCGGGTCAGGCGCGAGGACCGGCCGATGGCCCAGGCGAAGGCGTGAGTGTCAAGGACGACCGTCGTCATCTCCGCCTTCCCAGAGCCGCAACTCCTCTTCGGACATCGGCTCCAGGAAATCGGGGATCGGGCCGGTCAGGATATGCTCCAGCCCGCCGAAGCGGAACTTGCCCTTCGGCACCGGCACCAGCCGCACCATCGGCACGTTGTCGCGCGCGATGATCACCTCCTCGCCGCGGGTCGCCGCCTCGATCAGGCGGGAAAGCTGGGTCTTGGCTTCGTGGACGTTGACTTGCATGGGATTGCCTCCGGCATGGCCAAGATAGCCAACCGGGCCCGCCCTTTCAACGCCGCCGCTTTACCCCGTGCCGGGCGGAGGCTACACCCGGCGCTGCAAAGGGAGGGGACCGCCATGCCCGACGACCGCATCAACAGCTTCCGCTCCGGCCCCGACCAGGCCGGGCGCTTCGGCATCTTCGGCGGGCGGTTCGTCAGCGAGACGCTGATGCCGCTGATCCTCGACCTGGAGGCGCGGTACGAACACGCCAAGACCGACCCGGAGTTCTGGGCCGAGATGGACTGGCTGTGGAAGCACTACGTGGGCCGGCCGTCTCCCCTATATTACGCGGAACGGCTGACGACCCATCTGGGCGGCGCGAAGATCTACATGAAGCGCGACGAGCTGAACCATACCGGCGCGCACAAGATCAACAACGTGCTGGGCCAGATCATCCTGGCCCGCCGCATGGGCAAGACCCGGATCATCGCCGAGACCGGGGCGGGCCAGCACGGCGTCGCCACCGCCACGGTCTGCGCCAAGTTCGGGCTGAAATGCGTGGTCTACATGGGCGCGCATGACGTGGAGCGCCAGGCGCCCAACGTCTTCCGCATGAAGCTGCTGGGGGCCGAGGTGGTGCCGGTGACCTCCGGCCGCGGCACGCTGAAGGACGCGATGAACGACGCGCTGCGCGACTGGGTCACCAACGTGCGCGACACCTTCTACTGCATCGGCACGGTGGCCGGCCCGCATCCCTATCCGGCGATGGTGCGCGACTTCCAGTCGATCATCGGCCGCGAGGTGCGCTGGCAACTGGCGGAGCTCGAGGGCGAGGGGCGGCTGCCGGATACCGTCATCGCGGCCATCGGCGGCGGCTCGAACGCCATGGGGCTGTTCCACCCGTTCCTGGACGACCCCTCGGTCCGCATCATCGGGGTGGAGGCCGGCGGCAAGGGGGTGGACGACCGGATGGAGCATTGCGCCTCGCTGACCGGCGGCCGGCCCGGGGTGCTGCACGGCAACCGCACCTACCTGTTGCAGGACGATGACGGGCAGATCCTGGAGGGCTATTCGATCTCGGCGGGCCTCGACTACCCCGGGATCGGCCCGGAACACGCCTGGCTGCACGAGACCGGGCGGGCCGAGTACGTCAGCATCACCGACGCCGAGGCGCTGGAGGCGTTCCAGCTCTCCTGCCGGCTGGAGGGGATCATCCCGGCGCTGGAGCCCAGCCACGCGCTGGGCCACGTGACGAAGATCGCGCCCACGCTGCCCGCGGACCATATCATCGTGATGAACATGTGCGGCCGCGGCGACAAGGACATCTTCACCGTCGCCCGCCATCTGGGCGTGGAGATGAAGGGGTGAGGCGCGCGCTCCTCCTCGCCCTGCTGCCCGCCATGGCGCAGGCGCAGGTCACGGACGAGCGGCTGCTGGGAACCTTCGCGGCCGACTGCGCCGAGCCGCAGTCCGACCTGCGCATCGCCATCGCCCCCGACCGGATCGCGTTCCACGAGAGCGTCTGCACCCTGTCGGATCCCGTCCCCGTGGAGGGCCTCGACGGCGCGGTGCTGCTGGTGAAGACCTGCACCGGCGAGGGCGAGACCTGGGCCGGGCGGATGCTGCTGATGCCCGCCATGGAGGGCGGAGTGGTGCGGGTGGAAAGCGGCCTGGCGCTGACCTATTCGCGCTGCGAGTGAGGCCGCCGCGGCGCAAGCGGCGGCTTCCAATGCCGGGCCGGCACCCTTATTCCAGATCGAACGACACCCCCTGCGCCAGCGGCAGCGCGTCGGAATAGTTGATGGTGTTGGTCGCCCGGCGCATGTAGCCCTTCCAGGCGTCCGAGCCGCTTTCCCGCCCGCCGCCGGTCTCCTTCTCGCCCCCGAAGGCGCCGCCGATCTCGGCGCCCGAGGTGCCGATGTTGACGTTGGCGATGCCGCAGTCCGACCCCTCGGCCGACAGGAACCGCTCCGCCTCGCGCAGGTCGCGGGTGAAGACCGATGAGGCCAGCCCGGCGCCCACCGCATTGTTCAGCGCGACGGCCTCGGCGAAATCGCGATAGCGCAGGACATAGAGGATGGGGGCGAAGGTTTCCTCCAGCATCGGGCCGGTCTGTTCCGGCATCTCGACCAGCGCCGGGCGGACGTAATACGCCGCCTCCGGCCCCGCCTCGGCCACCCGTCCGCCGCCGGTGATCCGCGCGCCGGCCGCCCGCGCCGCCTCCAGCGCCGCCTGCATCCCGTCGTAAGCGGCCCGGTCGATCAGCGGGCCGACCAGCGCCGAGGTCTCCAGCGGGTTGCCCACCGTCACGCTGTCATAGGCCCGGCGCAGGCGGGCAAGGAAGCTGTCGTAGATATCCTCGTGCACGAAAAGCCGCCGCAGCGTGGTGCAGCGTTGCCCGGCGGTGCCCATCGCGCCGAAGGCCACCGCGCGCAGGGTCAGGTCGGGGTCGGCCGAGGGGCAGACGATGCCGGCATTGTTGCCGCCCAGCTCCAGGATCGCCCGGGCGAAGCGCGCGGCCAGCCGCGGGCCCACCGCCCGGCCCATGCGGGTGGATCCGGTGGCCGAGACCAGCGCCACGCCGGGGTGATCGACCAGCGCCTCGCCCAGCTCCCGGCCGCCCACCAGCACTGCCGCCAGCCCCTCCGGCGCGTCGCCGAACCGGGCGGCGGCGCGGGCCAGGATCGCCTGCGTGGCCAGCGCGGTCAGGGGGGTCTTCTCGGAGGGTTTCCACACCACCGCATTGCCGCAGACCAGCGCCAGCGCCACGTTCCACGACCAGACCGCGACGGGGAAGTTGAAGGCCGAGATCACGCCCACCACGCCCAGCGGATGCCAGGTTTCCATCATCCGGTGGCCCGGGCGCTCGGTGGCGATGGTCAGCCCGTAGATCTGCCGCGACAGGCCCACGGCGAAGTCGCAGATGTCGATCATCTCCTGCACCTCGCCCAGCCCTTCGGACAGGATCTTGCCCGTCTCGATCGAGACCAGCCGGCCGAGGTCCGTCTTGGCCGCCCGCAGTTCCTCGCCCAGCAGGCGCACCAGTTCGCCCCGCCGCGGGGCAGGCACGTTGCGCCAGACCCGGAAGGCGGCCTGCGCGGCCTCGATCACGCGGCCGGCGTCCTCCGCCGGGGTCTCGACCGCCTGCGCGATCTCCTCGCCGGTCAGGGGGGTGAAGGAGCGCAGCGTGCCCCCGGTCCAGCCGGCGCGGGCGACCCCCAGCCGGTCCAGCAGCCGCCCGGTTTCCTGGCCCATGTCGAGATGTTCGGTCATCCTGTCGGTCTCCCCTGCTTGCTTTGCACCACCGCCCGGCGCTGGTCGTCCATTCCCATGGAGATAAGGACCGGCGCGCTGTCCTGCATCTGGCGGAAGTCGTCGCGCGAGGCCATGCCGCGCCAGTTGCAGCGGATCAGGCTTTGTGCCACCGCCCCGCCCAGGGTGGTGCCGGGGCCGGTGACGATCAGCATGTCGGGCGCGAACTCGCGCACCGCGGTGCGGATCGCGGCGGTGAAGTCGTAGGTCTCGGTCACCTGATGGCCGAGGGTATAGTCGCGCAGGGCGCCCGGCTCCGCCGCGCCCGGCCACCAGACCGCGCCGCGCCCGTCCACCAGCGGCAGCGCGGGGGTGGCGAAGAGCTCCGCCGGCAGCCGCGCCCGCCCCTCGGCCGCCACCGGGGCCTGCAGGGCGGTGTGGAAGGCGGCGTGATTGGTCAGCCGCAGCGGGAACCGCCCCTCCAGCGGCGGCACCGCGGCCTCGAAGGCGTCGAGCCCCGCGGCATCGCCCGCCAGCACCAGCATTCCGCCCAGGTCGATGGAGAGCGCCAGCGCATGGCCGGGCCGCGCGGCGATCCGATCCACCAGCGCCAGCAGGCTGGCCCGCCGGGCGGGATCGTCGCGCCAGTCCCCGGCCACGCAGGGATAGACCAGCTGCCCGCCGATCAGATGCTCCTGCATCAGCCTGCCCATGGTGTTGACCACCTCGAACCCCGCATCGGGGCTCAGCGCGCCGGCGCAGGCCAGCGCGGAATACCAGCCCATCGAATTGCCGGTGACCGCGACCACCTGCACCTGCGGGTCGAGCGACAGGAAGTCGGCCAGGGTGCAGGCATAGATCAGCGCCGAGGCATTGTCGCCGCGGGTATGGCGGGCCACGGAATAGCCCTTGGCCCCGTCCAGCGCCGAGAGCGTCTCCTGCCCCGCGGCCCTGCGCGCGGCGTCGAAGCGGCCCAGCAGCGCCTTGTCGGCATAGCGCGCCAGATAGCCCAGCTCGCTGCGGGTATAGGTGCCCCGCCCGGGGCAGACGACCACCGCGGTCTTCATGGCCGCCCCCCGATCAGGGCCTTCGCCGCCTCCACGATCCCCGCCGCCGAGGGCAGCGTGGCCGCATAGGCCGGGCCGGTGGCGATGAAGCTGTCCTCGGCCGCCAGCCGGGCCGCGGGCGGGCCGCCCCGTTCGGCGAAGAGCGCCATCAGCGCCTCGGACTGGCTGCCGGTGCGGCGGCATTCGTCCACCACCAGCACCCTGCGGCAGCCCGCCACCGCCTCCAGCAGCGCCGCCCCGGGCAGGGGGGCCAGCCAGCGCAGGTCGATCACCCGGGCGGCGATGCCCTGCCCCTCCAGCACCTTCTGCGCCTGCCGCGACAGGTAATGCCCGTTGCCGTAGGTCACGATGGCCAGGTCGGTGCCGTCGCCATGCACCCCCACCTCGCCCAGCGCGATCCGCCGGTCGGGCGCGGGATAGCGGCACATCCAGCCGCTGTCCTTCTCCTCGTGCAGGTCGCGCATGGGGTAGAGCGCGATGGGCTCCAGGAACACCACCACCCGCTGTTCCTCGCGCGCCAGCCGCAGGCATTCGCGCAGCATCATCGCGGCGTCCTCGCCGGTGGAGGGGCAGGCGAGGATCAGGCCGGGGATGTCGCGCAGCACGGCCAGCGAGTTGTCGTTGTGGAAATGCCCGCCGAAGCCCTTCTGGTAGCCCAGCCCCGCGATCCGCACCACCATCGGGTTGGCATACTGGCCGTTGGAGAAGAAGGGCAGCGTCGCCGCCTCGCCCCGCAGCTGGTCCTCGGCGTTGTGCAGATAGGCGAGGAACTGGATCTCGGGCACCGGCAGGAACCCGTTGTGCGCCATGCCGATGGCCAGGCCCAGGATCGACTGCTCGTCCAGCAGCGTGTCGATCACCCGGTCGGCGCCGAAGCGGGCCTGCAACCGCTGGGTCACCCCATAGACCCCGCCCTTGCGCCCCACGTCCTCGCCCGCCAGCACGATCTCGTCATGCGCCAGCATCAGGTCGGTCAGCGCCCAGTTGATCAGCCGGCTCATCGGCTGCGGTTCCTCCATCGCCCGCAGGTCGGCGCCGAAGGCGGCGGCGCGGCGCTCGGGCGTGGGGCCGTTGCTGGGGCGGCAGGGGCGGGGCGGGGGGATCAGGCTGGCCATTACCTCCCCGGCCGTCCTCAGCCGCGGGCGGGTGGTGGCCTCGGCGGCGATGCGGGTGGCGCGGGCGCAGGTGTCGGTATAGATCGCCAGCGCTTGCATAGGGTCCATCACCCCCGCCGCCGCCAGCAGCCGCACCGAATGCAGCAGCGGGTCGTTGGCTTCCTCGGCCTCCACCTCCTCCTTGGCCATGTAGGTGGTGGGCAGGTCGGCCCCGGCATGGCCGTAAAGCCGCACCATCCGCAGGTGCAGGAAGGCCGGCCGGCGGCGGTTGCGCACGTAATCCGCGGCCTCGGCGGCCACCTGGGCGGTCTGATTAATGTCCAGCCCGTCGGCGTGGAAGTACTTCAGCCCCGGCCGGTTGGCGAAGCTCGCCGCGATCCAGCCCGTCGGCGTTTTGACCGAGATGCCGATGCCGTTGTCCTCGCAGACAAAGAGCAGCGGCAGGGGCACCGACTGGAACGCCGTCCAGCCCGCGGTGTTGAACGCCCCCTGCGCGGTCGAGTGGTTGGCCGAGGCATCGCCGAAGCTGCACATCACCAGCGCATCCCCGGGCATCTGCCGGTGCTCGGGCGGGCGGCGGCGGGCCTGGCCCAGCGACCAGGCCGCGCCGACCGCCTTGGGCAGGTGGCTGGCGATGGTGGAGGTCTGCGGCGGAATGTTCAGCGCCTTCGACCCCAGCACTTTGTGCCGCCCGCCCGAGATCGGATCCTCGGCCGAGGCGGCGAAGGACAACAGCATGTCCCAGGCCGGTGTCTGGCCCGGCACCTGCATCGCCCGGGCGATCTGGAAGGCGGCATCGCGGTAGTGCAGGAAGGCCATGTCGGTCGGGCGCAGCGCATGGGCCACCGCCGCCATCCCCTCGTGCCCCGACGACCCGATGGTGTAGAACCCCTGGCCCGCCCGCTGCATGGCCCGGCTCACCCGGTCCAGCGCCCGGCTGAGGCATTGGGCACGGAAAAGCCCCACCGCCTGCGGCCCGGTCAGCGCGCCCGAGGGCGCGGCACCCGGCGGCAGGTCGCCCGCCGCCACCCGGCGCAGGAAGTTCTCGTGAACGATGTCGGCCCGGTCCATCGCGATGCCTCAGTGCAGGGTCTGGCAGAAGGCGGCGATGGCGGCGCAGCCGCGGCGCAGGTCGGCCTCGTCGCAGGCGAAGGACAGCCGGAAATGCCCCGCCTGGCCGAAGGCGCGGCCGGGCACCACCGCCACGCCGGCCTGCCGCAGCAGTTCCTCGCAGAAGGCGGCATCGTCGGCCAGCACCGTGCCCGCGGGGGTGCGCAGGCCGAGGCTCTGGCGGCAATCCACGAAGGCGTAGAAGGCGCCCTCGGGCGGGGCCAGCCGCAGCCGGCCGGGCAGGTTCAGCGCCGCCACCACCGCATCGCGCCGCGCCCGGAACGCCTCCCGGCGCTCCACCAGCAGGTCCTGCGGCCCGGTCAGCGCCGCCACCGCCGCGGCCTGCGAGACCGAGCAGGCCCCCGAGGTCGCTTGCCCCTGCACCGCCACCATGGCCGCGATCAGCGGCGCCGGCCCGATGCCCCAGCCGATCCGCCAGCCGGTCATGGCATGGGACTTCGACACCCCGTCCACCGTCAGCGTGCGCGCCGCCAGATCGGGCGCCACCGCGGCGAAGGAGGCGAAAGGGACATGGCAGATGTGGCGATAGATATCGTCGCTGATGATGCCGACATGCGGCGCCCCGCGCCGCACCTCGGCCAGCGCCGCCATGTCGCCGGGCCCCAGCACCGCGCCCGCGGGGTTGGAGGGCGAGTTCAGCAGCACCCAGCGCGTGCGCGGCCCGATGGCGGCCGCCAGCGCCTCGGGGCGCAGGCGGAAACCCTCTTCGGGCAGGGTCGGCACCGGCACCGCGCGGCCGCCGCAGACCGCCACCATGTCGGGATAGCTGGTCCACCAGGGCGTGGCGATCGCCACCTCGTCGCCCGGGTCCAGCGTGGCCATCAGCGCGTTGAAGATCACCTGCTTGGCCCCGGCCGAGACGATGATCTGCTCGCGCCCGGGACGTTCCCCCAGGCCGCAGCCCGCGGCGATGGCGTCGCGCAGCGCGGGCGTGCCCTGGGTGGGGGCATAGCGCGTCTCGCCCGCCAGCATCGCGGCATGGGCGGCCGCGATCACATGCGGGGGCGTGGGGAAATCCGGCTCGCCCGCGCCGAAGCCGATCACGTCGCGCCCCGCCGCCCGCAGCGCCGTCGCCAGTTCGGTGATGCGCAGGATCTCGGAGAGTTCCACCGCTCCCAGACGGGCGGCACGGCGAAAGGGATCGGGCATGGCTCTGGCTCGCATGGGGTTGATGCATTATGAGCCTATTCCGGGCCGTGGCTAACGCCGTTTGGGCCCGGAGATAAGCATGGAGGGCATATAGGGGTGCGGCCGCGGCGCTATCTTCCCTCGATGAGCCTGCTGGCGGCCTTCGAGGCGGTCTGCCGCACCGGCTCCTCCGCCGCCGCGGCGCGGGACCTGGCGCTGACACAGGGCGCGGTCAGCCGGCTGGTGCAGCGGCTGGAGGAACAGCTGGGCGTGCAGCTGTTCCGGCGGGAGCGGCGGCGGCTGATCCCCACCGACAGCGCGCTGGCCTATGCGCGCGAGGTCGACAAGGCGCTGGACCTGATCGCCCGCGCCTCGCTGGCGCTCAGCACCAATCCGGGCGGCGGCACGCTGTCGCTGGCGATCCTGCCCACCTTCGGCACCCGCTGGCTGGCCCCGCGGCTGCCGCGGTTCCTGGCCGCGCATCCGGGGGTGACGCTGAACCTCGGCACCCGGCTGCACCGCTTCGACTTCGGTCAGGAGGCCTTCGACGCCGCGATCCATTTCGGCGCCGCCGACTGGCCGGGGGCGGAACATGTGAAGCTGTTCGACGAAAGGCTGATCGCCTGCTGCGCGCCCGCCTTTCGCCAGGCGCACCGGATGGACGGCGCGCGCGACCTGCTGGCGCTGCCGCTTCTGCATCTCGACTCGCGCCCCGCGGCCTGGAGCGCCTGGTTCCAGCGGCACGGCTGCGATGCGCCCACGGTGCGGGGGATGCTGTTCGACCAGTTCGGCACCGTGTTGCAGGCGGCGATCCACGGCATCGGCGTGGCGCTTTTGCCCGAGTTCCTGGCGGCGACCGAGATCGAGGACGGCCGGCTGGTGCCCGCCTTCGGCGCGCCGATTTCCGGCGTGGGCAGCTATTACCTCGTCTGGCCCGCCAGCGTGGTGCCCACCCGCCCCCTGCGCGCCTTCCGCGAATGGCTGGCCGAGGAAACCGGCGCCCTGCGCGGCTGAGGCCCTCAGGCCGCCGCCTCGGCCGGGCCGGTCTCCTGCACCAGATGGCCGGGCGAGACCTCGACATAGCGGCGGGCGGGCGGCACATGGCCGACCGGGCGGACGGGGCTGCGGATCTCGTCGTTCGACAGCGCCACCGGCGCGCGGCGGCGGGCGGGGTCGGCCACCGGCACCGCGGCCAAGAGCTTGCGGGTATAGGGATGCCGGGGGTTCTCCAGCACCGCGGCGCGCGGCCCCATCTCGACGATCTCGCCCAGGTACATCACCGCGATGGAATGGCTCACCCGCTCGACCACCGCCATGTCGTGCGAGATGAACAGATAGCCGAGCCCCAGCCGGTCCTGCAGTTCCATCAGCAGGTTGACCACCTGCGCCTTGACCGAGACATCCAGCGCCGAGACCGCCTCGTCCGCCACGATCAGCCCGGGGTCCAGCGACAGCGCGCGGGCGATCGAGATGCGCTGCCGCTGCCCGCCCGAGAATTCGTGCGGATAGCGGCGCAGCATGTCGGGCGTCAGCCCCACCTGCTCCATCAGCGCCGCGGCCTTTTCCGCCGCCTCGGCCCGGCTGGCCAGCCGATAGGCCAGCATCGGCTCGGCGATCAGCTCGCCCACCCGCATCCGTGGGTTCAGGCTGGCGAAGGGATCCTGGAAGATCATCTGCATCCCGCGCCGCAACTCGCGCAGTTCCTGCCGGCCGGCGCCCAGCACGTCGCGCCCGCCCAGCCGGACCGAGCCGCCGTCGGCCTGGATCAGCCGCAGGATAGCCCGCCCGGTGGTGGACTTGCCGCAGCCCGATTCCCCCACCAGCGACAGGGTTTCCCCGGCCTTGAGCGTGAAGGACACGTCCTCGACCGCATGGACCACGCCGGCCAGCCGCCCGAAGGCGCCCGCGCGGATCGGGAACCGCTTGGTCAGGTTGCGCACCTCCAGCAGCGGCGTGGCGGGCGCGGGGGCCGGCGCCGCCCGGGGAATGGCGGGCGGGGCGTCGGGGATGGGGAAGGGCAGGGGCCGCGGCTCGCCCCGCATCGAGCCCAGCCGCGGCACCGCCGCCAGCAGGCGGCGGGTATAGGGATGCTCCGGCCGGGCGAAGATCCGGTCGGTCGGCCCGGCCTCCACGATGTCGCCGCGGTACATGACCAGCGTGCGGTCGGCCAGCTCCGCCACCACCCCCATGTCGTGGGTGATGAAGATCACCGACATCCGCTCCTCCTCCTGAAGGCTGCGGATCAGGGCGATGATCTGCGCCTGGATCGTCACGTCCAGCGCGGTGGTGGGCTCGTCGGCGATCAGGAGCCGCGGCTGGCAGGCCAGCGCCATGGCGATCATCACCCGCTGGCGCATCCCGCCGGAGAAGAGGTGCGGATAGTCGTCCAGCCGCGCCTTCGCCGAGGGGATGCGCACCTTTTCCAGCAGGCGCACCGCCTCGGCCCGCGCGGCCCCGGCCCCCAGCCCGCGGTGCAGCCGGATGGCCTCGGCGATCTGGAAGCCCACGGTCAGCACCGGGTTCAGGCTGGTCATCGGCTCCTGGAAGATCATCGCGATCTCGTTGCCGCGGATCCGGTTCATCTGCGGGTCGGAAAGCCCGATCAGTTCGCGCCCGCCCAGCCGCACCGAGCCCGAGACCCGCGCCGCGCCGGGCGGCAGCAGGTGCATGATCGACAGCGCGGTGACGCTCTTGCCCGAGCCGCTCTCGCCCACCACCGCCACGGTCTGCGACTGCGGCACGTCGAAGGAGATGCCGTTCAGCACCTGGGCCCAGCCCTCGCCCTGGCGGAAGGCGGTGGTCAGGCCGCGCACCTGGAGGACGGGCGGAGGGTCGGATGCTGTCTGGTCCATCGCCTCTTTCGGCACGGAGGGGTGGCGGGCCGGCGGTCGCGCCCCGGAGAAGCGGTTTGCGAGCACTTGTATTGCATTGCGCTTTCTTCTATCGAATAGTAGTGTGCGGGCGCAGGAACATGTCAACAGGAAACTATGCCTGCGCGGCATTTCCATCTAGTGGATCCGGTGAGTGCAGATTTCTGGGGAGGGCCGCTTGGCTGAACGCGATTCCTTGATGGTGAAGTCGGTCGAAAAGGCGATCCGCATCCTGAACGCCTTCAGCAACGGCCAGCCCAGCATCAGCCTGCCCGAGGTCGCGGCGCTGACCGGGCTGGACAAGAGCGGGGCGCAGAGGTTCACCCATACGCTGGTGCAGCTGGGCTACCTGCGCAAGGACCCCGACACCAAGCGGTTCGAACTGACGCCCCGGGTCATGGAATTCGGCGCGGCCTATACCCGGGCCAATGCGCTGGTCCGCGCCGCCGGGCCGCATCTGCTGAACCTCAGCATGGCGACGGAAGAGGCCGTCAGCCTGACCGTGCTGGACGGCGCCGACGTGGTCTATATCCAGCGGTTCGTCAGCCGCAACATGCTGACCAACGACGTGATCATCGGCACCCGGCTGCCCGCCTACTGCACCGCGCCGGGGCTGGCGATCCTGTCGGGGCTGCCGCCCGCGGCGGTGGAGCGGGTGCTGGAACGCTCCGACCGCCGCCCGATCACCCGGCAGACCATCTGGGAGACCGCGGCGATCCGCGAACAGATCGCGCTGGCGGTGCAGCGCGGTTTCGCGATGGCGGTGGACCAGATCTATCTCAACGACATCTCGGTGGCGGTGCCGATCCACGGGCCGCACGGGCAGGCCCTCGCCGCGATCAGCATCGGGGTCAGCAAGCTGCGCTGCACGCAGGAACAGGCGATCGAGAAATTCGCCCCGCTCCTGATCTCGACCGGCGAGGCGTTGTCGCATCCGCGGCCGCAGCGGCCCGAACTCGCCCCGAACCCGCAGTAGACCGCTCATGCCCCAGGCGACCGACATCATCGTTTTCGGAACCGGCAGCTTTGCCGAAAGGATCGTGGCCGACCTGGGGGCCACCGCGCCCGGGCCGCTGCGGGTGGTGATCGCCGGGCGCAACCGCGACCGGCTGGACTGGCTGGCGACGGCGGCCAATGCGCGCGCCTTCATGTTCGACCGCCCGGCGCGGTTCCAGGCCGCGGCGGTCGATGCCGCCGATACCGAAGCGGTCGCCCGCCTGCTGGGGCGGCACCGCCCGGGCCTTGCCGTGCAGACGGCCTCGGCCCAGCCCTCGGCGGTGATCGGCCACGAGGACACGCGGTGGGGCCGGCTGATCGCGCAGGGCGGGCTGAGTGCGACCGCCGCCATGCAGTCGCTGCTGACGCTGAGCGTCGGGCAGGCGATCGCCCGCGAAGGGCTCGACTGCGCGCTGATCAACTGCTGCTTTCCCGATGTGGTGAACGGGCTGCTGGAGGCGCGGGGCATTCCGGTGCTGTGCGGCACCGGCAACGTGGCGATCTTGTCCAACGCCTTCAGCGGCGGGCTGGCCGACCGCGGGCAGCGGTTGCAGATGCTGGCGCATTACCAGCAGCTGGTCAGCTTTCGCCAGCCTTTCGAACAGCGCGGCGGGCGGATGCCGCGGGTCTGGCTGGACGGCGCCGAGGTGGCCGACGTGAAGGATCGGTTCCGCACGGTCAAGCTGACC
The DNA here is from genome assembly GCA_037190175.1 of Paracoccaceae bacterium. GTDB lineage: Bacteria > Pseudomonadota > Alphaproteobacteria > Rhodobacterales > Rhodobacteraceae > JBBCJM01. The sequence goes on from JBBCJM010000200.1 coordinate 17,403, forward strand.
GTGGCCCCGGCCATCGAGATCTCGGGGGCCAGCGGGGTGTCGCTGATGGCGGCCTTCGTGCTGGGCCTGCCCTGGCGCGGCCATGTGCCCGGCCCCGGCGGCCGGCCCGGCGGCTATCCCGTGCGGCTGGAGGGGCGGCGGCTGCTGCTCGACCTGCCCGAGGGGCTGGACGAGGCCGAGGCCATCGCCTGGAACGCCGCATTCGAGGCGGAGTCGGGGCTGGTGGTGGAGCCCGGCGGCTTTGCCCGCTTCACCGGCCTGCTGCGCGAGGGGCTGGCCGAACACGGCTTCCCCTTCGCCGAGGGGTTCGAGGTGGCCGCCATCGAGGACGCCGCCCGCGCCCAGCTGGACCTGCGCGCAAGGCTGGAAGTCCAGCCGGCCTGATCCATGCATCTTCCCGCATCCGCGGCGCCGCATCCGCGGCGCGGCGCCCTTCCGGCCCGCGGCTGCGATGTCTTGTCCCCAGGCCGCAGCCGGTGGGGGCGGAAAAACATTGACAGTCGGGTAACGCAGGGCGTATTACAATAACACATATTGCATTGCAATACAATAGAGCGGATTTCTTGCAAGTCCTCCGCCGCCTTCCAGCAACAGGGAACACGCCATGATCATCTCCCGCCGGACTCTCCTTCGCAGTTCCGCCGCCTTCGCCGCGCTGGCCGCCGCGCCGCAGGTCGCCCGGGCCCAGGCCTCGGACCGCAGCACGCTGCGCATCGCAGTCTATACCGACATGGTGGGCTACGACCCCATCGTGACCACCTCGAACATCGCCGCCTATCACGGGGCGCTGGTCCACGACATGCTGTTCGGCAACGACGAGAACCAGGTGCCGCATCCGCAGATGGTGGGCGATTACGGCACCTCCGAGGACGGGCTGGTCTGGACGCTGACCCTGCGCGAGGGGCTGGCCTTCTCGGACGGCACGCCGGTCACCACGGCGGACGTGATCCCCTCGATCCGCCGCTGGCAGGCCCGCGCCAGCCAGAACGGCAAGCTGCTGGAGGCCGCGACCGAGGACATGGTGGCGGTGGACGAGCGGACCTTCGAGATCCGGTTGAAGGAGCCCTTCCCCATGCTGCCCGCCATGCTGGGCAGCCCGGCCACGCCGCTGCCCTTCGTGCAGCGCCAGCGCGAGGCCGAGATGGACCCGGGCCAGCCGGTCGACGCCTTCATCGGCTCGGGCCCCTATGTGCTGAACCTGGACGAGACGCGGCCCGGCATCGCCTATGTCTACGACCGCAATCCCGCCTACGTGCCGCGGGAAGAGCCCGCCAACGGCCTGTCGGGCGGCAAGGTGGCGCATTTCGAGCGGGTCATCCTGGTCAACATCCCCGACGCCCAGACCGCGCTGGCCGCCCTGCAGGCCGGCGAGATCGACTTCTACGAGATCCCGCCCATCGACTTCGTGCCCATGCTGCAGGCCGACCCCGCGCTGACCGTGGCCGACCTGTTCAAGTCGGGCACCGAGGGCTCGATCATGGTCAACTGGCTGCAACCGCCCTTCGACAACGTGAAGGCGCGGCAGGCGCTCCTGCACGCGGTGGACCAGGAGGCGATCCTGCGCGGGCTCTTCGCCGATCCGCAATGGTATCAGCCGCACCCGGGCTGGTTCACCTATGGCTCGGCGATGTACAACGAGGCCAATTCCGACTGGTTCCGCACCGCGCCGAACCCGGAAAAGGCCCGCGAGCTGCTGGCCGAGGCGGGGTATGACGGCACTCCGGTGGCGATCCTTCAGGCCACCGACCGGCAGGTGAACGCCGATGCGGTGACGATCCTGGCCCAGCAGATGCGCGCCGCCGGCTTCCAGGTGCAGATCGAGGCCATCGACTGGGCCACGCTGCTGCAACGGCGCACCAACAAGGGGCCGGTGGCCGAGGGCGGCTGGAACCTCTTCGTCTCGACCTTCAACGGCTTCATCGGCTCGAACCCCTATACCTTCGGCCACATGGCCACGCTGGGCGAGGCGGGGTGGTTCGGCTGGCCCAGCGACGAACGGAACGAGGAACTGCGCGCCGCCTGGCTGAAGGTGGGCAGCCTCGAGGAGCAGAAGGCCATCGCCGAGCAGATCCAGGACAACGCCTGGAACATCGTGCCCCGCGTGCCCTATGGCCACTGGGTGCAGCCCGTTGCCCACCGCAGTGACCTGGAAGGCTTCGTCAGCATCCCCGGCGTCCTCGCGCTCTGGAACGTCAGGCGGGTCTGAGCCGCGATGCTCGGCCATGTCCTGAAGGGGTTCCTCGCCGCGGTGCCGGTGATGGCGACCGTCGCGGTGATCGTGTTCCTGCTGCTCTACCTCGCGCCCGGCGATCCGGCCGCGATCATGGCCGGCGAGACCGCGAGCGCCGAGACGATCGCCCGCCTTCGCGAGGCGCTGGGGGTGGACCGGCCGATCCACGTCCGGTTCTGGGCATGGCTGAAGCCGCTGTTGCAGGGCGACCTCGGCCGCTCGATCTACTGGGGCGACAGCGTGGTCTCGCTGGTGGGCCAGCGCGCGCCGGCCACGCTGTCGCTGGCGCTGACCACGCTGATCGTCTCGGTCGTCATCGCCGTCGCCGCGGGGGTGGTGGCGGCCTGGCGGGCCAACACCACGGTCGACCGCGCCATCATGGGGCTGGCGGTGCTGGCCTTTTCGGTGCCGGGCTTCGTGGTGGGCTATGTGCTGATCTTCTTCTTCGCGGTCCGGCTGGGCTGGCTGCCGGTGCAGGGGTTCCGCCCGCTGGACGAGGGCTTCGTGCCCTGGCTGCGGCATCTGGTGCTGCCCTCGCTGACGCTGGGCACGGTCTATGTGGCGCTGATCGCCCGGATCACCCGCGCCTCGATGCTGGAGGTGCTGTCCGAGGACTATATCCGCACCGCCCGCGCCAAGGGGGTGCCGCAACGCTCGATCCTGTTCCGCCATGCGCTGAAGAACGCCGCGGTGCCCATCGTCACCATCGTGGGCAACGGGGTGGCGATCCTGATCAGCGGGGTGGTGATCACCGAGACGGTGTTCAACATCCCCGGCATGGGGCGGCTGGTGGTCGATGCCATCGCCCGGCGCGACTATCCGATCATCCAGGGCGTCACGCTGATCTTCGCGGGCGTCTATGTCTGCATCAACCTGCTGGTGGACATCTCCTACCGGCTGTTCGACCCGAGGATCCGCTATTGACCCGGGGCCTGCGCAGAAACGCCGCGCTGGCGCTGTGCCTGGTCCTGCTGGCGCTCTGCGCGCTGGGTGCGGCGCTGGCGCCCTGGATCGCGGTCGACCCGCTGCTGACCACGCCGGCCAACCGGCTGATGGCGCCGGGGGCGCAGGCGTGGTTCGGCACCGACCATCTGGGGCGCGACCTCTTCGCCCGCTCGCTTTATGGGGCGCGGGTGTCGCTGATGGTGGGCTTTGCGGTGGCGGCGCTGGCCGTGGCCATCGGCCTGGCGCTGGGGGTTCTGGCGGGCTACTGGCGCTGGCTGGACCGGATCCTGATGCGGGTGATGGACGGGATCATGGCGATCCCCTCGATCCTGCTGGCCATCGCGCTGGTCGCGCTCTACGACCCCGGGCTGGGGGTGGTGATCGTGGCCATCGCCATCCCCGAGATCCCGCGGGTGGCCCGGCTGGCGCGGTCGGTGATCCTCAGCGTGCGGGAACTGCCTTACGTCGAGGCCGCCACCGCCTCGGGCATCCGCACCCCGCGGATCCTGCTGCGCTACGTGATGCCTTCCACCTATGCGCCGCTGATGGTGCAGGGGACCTATATCGTCGCCTCGGCGATCATCATCGAATCCAGCCTATCGTTCCTGGGCGCCGGCCTGCCGCCCGAGGTGCCGACCTGGGGCAACATGATCGCCTCCAGCCGGCTCTACCTCGGGCACGCGCCCTGGACGGTCTTCGTGCCGGGTGCGTTCCTGGCCGTGGTGATCTACGCGATCAACCAGATCGGCGATGCGCTGCGCGACCGGCTGGACGTGCGGATGGCGGGCCGGATGTAGTCCCGCCCGCACCGCGCGACCACCTCTGACCGCCCGGGAGCCCGACCCCCGGAGGGGAAGGGGGGTATTCGCTATAATACACTGAAATAACAGGAAAAAACTTGCCACCCCTTCGCGATCCCGTTTGACATCCTGCGCCGACTGGCGCGAAATGCGATCCAACGAATCTCAATAAGATACACCAGAGGCTGCAATGGAAGATTTCGTGCTGGAGGAGCGCCGCGGCCCGACCGCGATCCTGACGCTGAACCGGCCCCGGCTGCTGAACGCCTGGCACCGGCCGATGCGCGACCTGCTGCGCGACCTCCTGGACCGCTGCGAGGCCGACGAGGGCTGCCGCGCCATCGTGCTGACCGGGGCGGGCGACCGCGCCTTCAGCGCCGGGCAGGACCTGAACGAGACCCATACCTTCGACGAGGACCGCGCCGAGGAATGGATCGAGGAGTGGCGCCGGCTCTACCTGCGCATCCGCACCCTGTCGAAACCGCTGATCTGCGCGCTGAACGGGCAGGCGGCGGGCTCGGCCTTCCAGGTGGCGCTGCTGTGCGACATCCGGGTGGGGCATGAGGGGTCCAAGATGGGCCAGCCCGAGATCAACTCGGGCATCGCCAGCTCGCTCGGCCCCTGGATCATGCAGGAGATGCTGGGCCTGTCGCGCACCACCGAACTGGTGCTGACCGGCCGGATGATGCCGGCCGAGGAGGCGCATCGCATCGGCCTGATCCACCATCTGGTGCCGCAGGCCGAGGTGCTGGCCAAGGCGCTGGAGATCGCCGACGAACTGGGGCGCAAGGCGCCGCTGGCCATGCGGCTGAACAAGGCGCGGCTGCACGAGATGACGGTGGGCGGCCTGCTGGACGGGCTGGACGCCGGCATCCGGATGCAGCGCGAAAGCTATGGCAGCGGCGAGCCCGCGGCGCTGATGCAGGCCTTCCTGCGGCGGAACCGGAAGTCATGAGCAGGCCGGCCGCGCTGCGGATCTCTCCCTTCCTGCGGCTCGCCGATCTGGCGCGCGCCGCGCCCGACCGGCTCTACGCCCGGTTCGGGGCGCAGCAGATCACGCTGGGCGATGCCGCGGCCATGTCCGAGGCCATCGCCCGCCGGCTGGTGGCGGCCGGGCTGGGCCCCGGCGACCGGGTGGCGGTGATGATGGCCAACCGGCCGCTGCTGATCGCGCTGATCTTCGCCATCGCCCGCGCGGGCATGGTCTGGGTGCCGGTCAACACCCGCCTTCAGGGCGAGGCGCTGGGCCATATCCTGGACCACAGCGCCCCGGCCCTGCTGGTGGCGGACCGCGACCTGCTGCCGGCGGTCGAAGGGGCAGGGGCGTGGGCGCTGCCGCGGATACTGGCGCTGGCCCCCGACAGCGAGGCGATGGACCTGCCGCCGGCCGACCCGGGCCTGCCGCTGCCGCCCCCGCCCGAGGACACCGCCACCTTCGCCATCATGTATACCTCGGGCACCACCGGCCAGCCCAAGGGGGTGCAGGTCACCCACCGCATGTTCGGCTATGCCGCCCGGGCGGTGGAGCGGGTGTGCGGCATCCGCGACGGCGACGTGCTCTTCGTGTGGGAGCCGCTCTATCACATCGGGGGCAGCCAGCTGCTGCTGCTGCCGCTCTATCACGACCTGCACCTGCATCTGGTGCCGCGGTTCAGCGCCTCGCGCTTCTGGGCCGAGGTGGCGGAAAGCGGCGCGACGCACATCCATTTCCTGGGCGGCATCCTGCAGATCCTGCTGCAGGCCCCGCCCTCGGCGCTGGACCGCGGCCACAAGGTGCGCATCGCCTGGGGCGGCGGCTGCACCCGCGACGAATGGGAGGCGTTCGAGACCCGCTTCGGCGTGGACATCCGCGAAGCCTACGGGATGACCGAGGCCTCCTCGATCACCACCTGCAACATCGACGGCCCGGTGGGGTCGGTGGGCCGGCCGGTGCCCTGGCTGCGGGTGGAACTGCTGGACGAGCAGGGCCACCCCGTCCCCCCCGGCGCGCGGGGCGAGATCGTGGTCACCGAGGCCGAGCCCGGCGTGCTCTTCGCCGGCTATCTGGCCGACCAGGCCGCCACCGCGCGGGCGCTGCGCGGCGGCCGGCTGCACACCGGCGACAGCGGCTCGATGGATGCCCAGGGCAACCTCTATTTCCACGGCCGGCTGAACGACAGCGTGCGCCGCCGGGGCGAGAACATCTCGGCCTGGGAGATCGAGCATGTGGCGCAGCAGCATCCGGCGGTGGCCGAGGTGGCGATGGTGGGCGTCAAGGCGCGGATCGGCGAGCAGGAGATCAAGCTCTTCGTCCGCCCGGCCGAGGGCGAGGCGCTGCGCGCGCCCGAGCTGCACGGCTGGCTGCGCGAGCGGCTGGGCGAGTTCCGCACCCCCCGCTACATCGCCTTCGTCGACAGCTTCCCCAAGACCCCCAGCGAGCGGATCCGCAAGGCGCTGCTCTCGCGCGAGACCGCCGACAGCTGGGACGCCGAGGCCCCCGCCGATCCGCCGCCGCCGGTGGAGTGGATCGCGGCCGCCACCCAGCCGGAGGGACCGGGATGACCGCAGCCGGCCAGTTGAAACGGCTCGCCACCCGCGCCACGCCGCCGGTCACCATCCATGTGGACGGGGTGCCGGTGCAGGCGCGGGCGGGCGACAGCCTGCTGAGCGCGATCCTGACGGCGCGGCGCAGCCTGCGGGTGCACGAGTTCGACCACGGCCCGCGGGCGGGGTTCTGCGCCATGGGCGCCTGCCAGGACTGCTGGGTCTGGGTCGAGGGCGGCCAGCGGCTGCGCGCCTGCACCACCGAGGTGCGCAAGGGGCTGCGGCTTTCCACCGCCGCCGGAGGGGTGGGCCATGACTGACCCGCGGCAGGCCAGGGTGGTGATCGTGGGGGCCGGCCCGGCCGGGATCGGCGCCGCCGGGGTGCTGGCCGCCGCCGGCCTGCGCCCGGTGCTGCTGGACGAGGGGCGCGCGCCGGGCGGGCAGGGCTATCGCCGCTCGGACCCCGCGCTGGGGCTGCGGCTGGGCTATGCCGATGCCCCCGACTACCGCGCCCTGCACGCAGGGTTCGAGGCGCTGCGGCCGCGGATCGACTACCGGCCCGAGACGCTGGTCTGGTCGGTCGACGGGCGCACCGCCTTCACCGCCACCCGCGGGCAGGTCGACACGGCGGGGCTGGACTACGACCGCCTGATCCTGGCCACCGGCGCCACCGACCGGATCGCCCCGGCGCCGGGCTGGACGCTGCCCGGGGTCTGGTCGCTGGGCGGCGCGCAGGTGCTGCTGAAGGACCAGGGCTGCGCCATCGGGCGCGAGGTGGTGTTCTGCGGCTCCTCGCCCCTGCTCTACCTCGCGGCCTGGCAGTATCTGGAGGCCGGGGCGGGCCGCGTGACCATCCTGGACACCACGCCGTTCCGCGAAAAGCTCGCCGCCTCCGCCCGCATCGCCCGGGTGCCGGCGGTGCTGCGGCAGGGGCTGGGGCTGATGGCGCGGCTGAAGCTGCGCGGGGTGCGCATCCGCCACGGGGTGGAGGGGCTGGAGATCCGCGGCCGTGAGGGGGTCGAAGGGATCGCCTACCGCTGGCGGGGCCGCAGCCACGATCTGGCCTGCGACGCGGTGGCCATCGGCCACGGGCTGCGCTCGGAAACCCAGCTGGCCGAACTGGCGGGCTGCCTGCTGGCCTACGACCCCAGCTTCGACCAGTACCGGCCCGAGACCGATGCCGAGGGCCGCGGGGCGCCCGGGGTCTATCTGGCCGGCGACGGGGCGCGGATCGGGGGCGCGGTGGCGGCCGGACTGGCCGGACGGATCGCGGGCCACGCCTGCCTTTCCGACCTGGGCCTGCCCGTCGATGCCGCCGCCCTCGCCGCCCTGCGCCGCCGGCGCGATGCCTACCATGCCGCGCAGGACGGGCTCGCGCGCGCCTTCGCCTGGCCGCGCGCGGGGCTGGCGGCGCTGCCCGATGCCACGGTGCTCTGCCGCTGCGAGAACGTCTCGGCCGGCGAGGTGCGCGAGGCCGCCCGCGCGATGGCCGGCGCCCCCGACATCAACCGGATCAAGGCGCTGACCCGCTGCGGCATGGGCCGCTGCCAGTCGCGGATCTGCGGGCCGGCCGCCATCGAGGTCGCCGCCGCCGCGAGGGGAGAGCCGCCGCAGGACCTGACCCACTACCGCGCGCAGCCGCCGGTCAAGCCGGTGTTCATCCCGCCGCCGCAGACCGCGGAGGCCCCGCGATGACCGGCCGGATCGCGATCATCGGCGGCGGGGCCATGGGGGCCTGGACCGCGCTGCACCTCGCCCTGCGGGGCGCGCGGGTAACGATGATCGAGCGCAGCTTTCCCGGCGCGCAGGCGAGCGGGGTGAACTACGGCAACATGCGCATCCAGGGCCGGCAGATGGTGCAGATGCCGCTGTCGCTGCGGGCGCAAGGCATCTGGCAACGCTGCGACGAACTGCTGGGCGCCGATGTCGAATACCGCGAATGCGGCCACATGCTGCTGGCGCTGACCGAGGCGCATCTGGCCCGCAACGCCGAGTTTGCCGCCAGGGCCGCCGCCTTCGGCTACTTCCCCGAACAGCTGGACGCCGCCGAGCTGCGCCGCCGCTGGCCCTGGATCGCGCGCCATGCGCTGGGGGCCTCCTACGCCCCGCGGGACGGTGCGGTGAACCCGCGGCTGGTGGTGCCCGCCATCGCGGCGCGACTTCAGGCGCTGGGGGTGCAGGTGCTGGCCCCGGCGCAGGTGGTGGGCGCGGCGCCGCAGGGCGCGGGGTTCCGGCTGGACCTGGGCGGCGGCGGTGCGGTGGTGACTGACACGGTGCTGAACTGCGCCGGCGCCTGGGCGCCCGAGGTCGCCGGCTGGTTCGGCGAGAGCGTGCCGCTGTTCGTCGCCGGCCCCACCGAGATGGTGACCGAACCGCTGCCCTTCTTCATGGGGCCGACCTTGCAGACGGTGGATGCCTCCATCGTCATCCGGCAGGTCGAGCGCGGCAATGTCATCGTCGCGGGCCATCCCCGCGGCCCGGCCGATGCGGTGCGGATGCGCTCGCGCATGGCCGGGGCCAAGACGCAGGTCAACCTGCAGCGCGTGGCCGACATGATCCCGCGGCTGGCCGGCGCCGCGGTGATCCGCACCTGGTCGGGGATCGAGGGCTACCTGCCCGACCTGAACCCGGTGATGGGCCCCAGCGCCACCACGCCCGGCCTGTTCCACGCCTTCGGCTTTTCCGGCGGCGGGATGCAGCCGTCGCCGGCCGTGGGCGCGGTGATGGCCGAGCTGATCCTCGACGGCCGGTCCGAGACCCCGGTCGAGCCGTTTTCCATCCTGCGTTTCCGCGATGCCACCCCGCAGGCCGAGGGGGTGGACATGGCCGAGGAATTCGACGCCGGCGTGGCCAGGACCTGACCCGCCGGCCGGCAGCCAGAACGAGGGCGGACCAACCGCCCCGCCCCACCCAGCGAAGGAGGAAGTCATGACGAAAGCAGACAACAGAACCCTCTCCCTGTCCCGCCGGGGCCTTCTGGCCGGCAGCGCCGGCCTGGCCGGCACGCTGCTGGCCACCCGCTTCGCGGCGGCGCAGGGGGCGCCCAACCGGGGCGGCACCCTGCGGGTGTCGTTCTCCAGCACCCCCGACAGCCTGGACCCGCAGCGCACGCTGGCCGCCTCGGGCCAGCAGGTCAGCGGCATGGTGTTCGACAACCTGACCCGGCTGGACGAAAGCGGGGTGGCCCAGCCGATGCTGGCCGAATCCTGGACCGCCGAGGCAGGCGCCACCGAATGGGTGCTGAACCTGCGGCAGGGGGTCAAGTTCCACCACGGCACCGAGTTCACCTCGGCCGATGTGGTGGCCACCATCGAGCGCGCCTATGCGCCGGATTCGACCTTCCGCTCCAAGGGCGCCTTCGGCCCGATCAAGGAGGCGCGCGCCGAAGGACCGCATGCCGTCCGCCTGGTGCTGACCCAGCCCTTCGCCGAGATCCCGGTGGTGGTGGCCGGGCGCTGGGCGCGCATCATCCCGCACGACGCCATCGACACGCTGGAAACCGCGCCCTCGGGCACCGGGCCGTTCCTGTTCCGCAGCTTCGAGGCCGGCGCCAGCGTGCGGGTGGAGCGCAACCCCGACTACTGGATGGAGGGCCAGCCCTATCTGGACGCGGTGGAACTGGTGGGCATCAGCGAGCCCATCGCCCAGCAGGCCGCGATCCGCGGCGGCAACGTGGACATCCTGACCCAGATCCCGGTCGAGACCTTCCTGGCCCTGCGCAACGCGGGGGGCGTCAAGGTGTTCTCCAAGGTCACCGGCGCCTATCAGGTGATGATGACGCAGTCGAACATGGCGCCCTTCGACAACCCGCTGGTGCGCGAGGCCTTCCGCTATGTGCTGGACCGCGACCTGCTGGTGGCCTCGGCGCTCTTGGGGCAGGGGCAGGTGGGCAACGACGTGCCCTTCGCCATCGACAGCGAGTACCGGCCCGACCTGGAACAGCACAGGCAGGATCTGCCGAAGGCCCGGGCGCTGCTGGATCAGGCGGGGATCGGCGAGATGGACATCGAGCTCTGGACCTGTTCGGAACGCCCGCCCACCCCGAAGATCGCGCTGGCCTTCCAGGAGGCGGCCAAGCAGATCGGGGTGAACGTCACCGTCCACGACGTGCCCTATGCGGAATATGCCGCCAACGTCGCCCGCAAGAAGCCGTTCTACACCACGGTGTGGAGCGCCTATCCCACCATCTACGAACGGCTGTGGCTGATGTACCGCTCGGGCGCGGGCTTCAAGTACGGCGAGGTCGAGGACGCGCCGGGGCTGGACGCGCTGCTGGACGGGATCATCTCGGAACTCGACGCCGACCGGCGGCGCGAGATGATCCGCGAGGCGGCGACCGTGATCCACAAGAAGGGCGAGCGGATCATCCCCTACATGACGATGTATGTGGGCGCCGCGACCGAGCGGGTGCAGGCCTATGTCCCGCCCACCTACGACATCATCGACTTCCGCGAGGTCTGGCTGTCGTAGGCCGATCCACCTGTTCCGGGAGCCACGGCCATGGCGGAAATGATCCTGCGCAGGACCGGCCTTCTGGTCGTCATCCTGCTGTTCGTCTCGCTGATGACCTTCCTGATCGTGAACGTGCTGCCGGGCGACGTGGCCGTGGTGGTGCTGGGCGACGGGGCCACCCCGGACCAGGTGGAAACCCTGCGCGAGCGGCTGGGGCTGAACCAGCCGGTGCTGTGGCGGTATGTCGGCTGGCTGGCCGACATGCTGCGCGGCGACTTCGGCGCCTCGCTGCTCTACAACCAGCCGATCGCGCCGATCCTGGCCACGCGGCTGGTCAATTCCTTCATCCTGGCGCTGCTGGCGCTGGCGCTGGCCGTGCCGGTGGCGATCTTCCTGGGCACCGTCGCGGCGATGTACCGCGGCGGGCTCCTCGACCGGGCGATCTCGACGCTGACCGCCATCACCTTCGCGCTGCCCGAATTCGTCAAGGGTCTGACGCTGATCCTGATCTTCGGCATCTGGCTGGAATGGCTGCCGGGCTCCAGCCTGATCCGCACCGGCCAGAGCCCCTTGTCGCAGCCGATCATCCTGATCCTGCCGGTGCTGACGGTGGCCATCGGGATGCAGCCCTATTTCGTGCAGATCACCCGGGCCGGGATGATCGAGGCCTTCGACAGCGACTATGTGCGCACCGCGGTGCTGAAGGGCCTGCCGCGCCGGGTGGTGGCGCTGAAGCACGCGCTGAGGAACGGCATCCTTCCGGCCGTGGCGGTGATCGGCATGACGCTGGGCAATGCGCTGGGCGGGCTGGTGGTGGTGGAGACGGTGTTCTCCTATGCCGGCATCGGCCAGCTGATGGTCACCGCCATCGCGGCGCGCGACGTGCCGATCATCCAATCCACGGTGATGATCGTGGCGGCCACCTATGCGGTGGGCAACCTGCTGGCCGATCTGGTGTCGATCGCGCTGAACCCCCGCCTGCGGCATTGAGGTCTGCCATGGCAACCCCCGACGCCATCCCCGCCCTCAGGGCCCGCCGCCGCGGCAGCTACCGCTTCCGCTGGATCGACCTGCCGTTGGCGGCGGTGGTGCTGGCGGTGCTGGCCATGCTGGCGGCGCCCGGCTGGATCGCCCCCTTCAGCCCCACCGGGTTCAACGCCGCCGCCTCGCTGACCCCGCCGGGGGGCGGGTTCCTGCTGGGCACCGACGAATTCGGCCGCGACCTGTTCAGCCGGATCGTGCACGGCGCCCGGCCCACGCTGGTGGTGGCCTTCGCCGGCGCGGCCCTGGGCGTGGCGCTGGGCACGGTGACCGGGATGCTGGCCGGCTATGCCGGCGGGCGCACCGACGAGATCGTCATGCGCTTCATGGATGCGCTGATGTCGTTTCCGACCCTGATCCTGGCCACGCTGATCGTGGTCATGCTGGGCTCGAACCCGGTCAACGTGGTGGCGGCGCTGGCCATCGTGTTCTGGCCGCGCTCGGCCCGGATCGTGCGGGCGGTGGCGCAGGACGTGGCGCGGCGGTCCTTCATCGAGGCGGCCTGGGTGCGGGGCGAGAGCCACCTCTTCATCCTGTTCCGCGAGCTTCTGCCCAGCGTGATGGGCGTGGTGGTGGTGGACCTGTCCCTGCGGGTGACCTATGCCACGATGCTGGCCGCCTCGCTGTCCTACCTGGGGGTGGGGGTGCATCCGCCGACCCCGGCCTGGGGCCTGATGGTCAAGGAGGGCCAGCAGTTCATCCAGTTCGCCAGCTGGCTGGTGATCGTGCCCTGCGTGGCCATCGCCGTGGTGGCGGTCAGCTGCGTGCTGCTGGGCGAGCGGCTGCGCGAGACGCTCTCCGCCCCCGACCGCGGAGGCGCGGGATGAACGCCATCGCGCCCCTCCGCGCCGCCACCCGCGACGCCCTGCTGGTCGAGGACCTGTCGGTCAGCTATGGCCCGGTGCGGGCGGTGCGCAACGTGGGCTTCCGCATCGCGCCGGGCGAGGCCTATGGGCTGATCGGGGAAAGCGGCTCGGGCAAGTCGACCGTTGCCTTCACCGCCATGGGCTATCTGAACGGCGGGCGGGCCGCGGGCGGGCGCATCCTGCTGGACGGGCACGACATCCTGTCCCTGTCCGACCGCCGGCTGGAAAGCCTGCGCGGGCCGGTGGTCTCGATGGTCTACCAGGATCCGATGAACGCGCTGAACCCCTCGATCCGGGTGGGCGAGCAGGTGGCCGAGGGCATCCGCCACCACACCGGCGCCACCCGGACGCAGGCGGCGGCAAGGGTGCTGGACCTGCTGGGGATGGTGAACCTGCCCGACCCCGCCGCCATCGCGCTGCGCTATCCGCACCAGCTGTCGGGCGGCCAGCAGCAGCGGATCGTCATCGCCATGGCCCTGGCGCTGAACCCGCGGCTCCTGATCCTGGACGAGCCCACCACGGGCCTGGACGTGACCACCGAGGCGGTGATCCTGGACCTGGTGACCGAGATCAAGCGCCGCGCGAACATGGCGCTGCTGTTCATCAGCCACAACCTGGGCGTGGTGGCGCGGATGTGCGACCGGGTGGGGGTGCTCTATGCCGGCGCGCTGGTGGAGGAGGGGCCGACCGCCGACGTGCTGCGCCGACCGGCCCATCCCTATACCCGCGGCCTGCTGAACGCGATGCCGGCCGTCACCGCGGCGCATGAGATGGTGGGCATCCCCGGCAGCCTGCCCGACCTGGCCGCGGTGCCCGCGGGCTGCATCTTCCGCGACCGCTGCGCCATCGCCACCGCCGACTGCGCCCGCGAGCCCATCGCGATGGAGCCGGTGCGCGAGGGCCATTCCAGCCGCTGCCTGCGCTGGCGCGACTGCCTGGCGGCGCTGGGCGCCCCGCCGCCCGCCCCGGCCCGGCCGGCGCTGGCGGGCCGGCCCCCGCGGCTGGAGGCGCGCGGGGTGGTCCGCAGCTTTTCCGGCGGGCCGCGGCTGCCCTTCCTGCCGCCGCGGCCAAGGGTGCAGGCGCTGCGCGGCGTGACGCTGGATATCCGCGAGGGCGAGACCGTGGCGGTGGTGGGCGAGAGCGGCTCGGGCAAGTCGACCTTCGGCCGGCTGGTCGCCGGGCTGGACGCCACGCCCCGGGGAGAGATGGTCTTCGAGGGGCGCGACGTGTCCCGCTCCGCCCGCCGCCGCAGCACCGAGGACCAGCGGGCGATCCAGTTCATCTTCCAGAACCCCCAGTCGGCGCTGAACCCGCACCACACGGTCGAGGAGATCGTGGGCCGGCCGCTGCGGCTGTACCTGGGCCTCTCGGGCCCCGCGCTGCGGCAGAGGGTGGTCGAGATCCTGGCGGCGGTGCGGCTGGGCGAACGCTATCTGGCCCGCGCCCCGCGGCAGCTGTCGGGCGGCGAGAAGCAGCGCGTCTGCATCGCCCGCGCCTTTGCCGCCAACCCGCGCCTCGTGGTCTGCGACGAGCCGACCTCGGCGCTGGACATCTCGGTGCAGGCGGCGATCCTGCAGGAGCTGCGGCTGTTGCAACAGCGGTCGGATGAGGCCACGGCCTATCTCTTCATCACCCACGACCTGGGGGTGGTGCGCCAGATCGCCGACCGGGTGGCGGTGATGTACCTGGGCGAGATCGTGGAGTTCGGGCCGACCGCGGAGGTCTTCTCGCAGCCCCATCATCCCTATACCGAGGCGCTGCTGGCCGCGGTGCCGCGGATCGACGGCCCGGCCTCCGCCATGCGGCTGGAAGGGTCGGTGCCCAAGCCCACCAGCCCGCCGCCCGGCTGCGCCTTCCACACCCGCTGCCCGCGGCTGGCCGGCGAGATCTGCGCGCGCGAGGTGCCGCCGCTGCAGCCGCGCGGCGAAGGGCACTGGCTGAAATGCCACCATTCCATCGAAACCCTGCGCCGCCTTCAGGCCAGATGACGCCACCAGGAAACCAGCCATGACCGCCAGCTTCACCCGCCTGCTCTCGCCGCTGACCATCGGCCGCAACACCATCCGCAACCGCGCCATGTCCACCGCGCACGGCACCGGCTATGCGGTGGACGGCAAGGTGTCGGACCAGCTCATCGCCTATCAGGTGGCGCGGGCGAAGGGCGGCATCGGGCTGATCGTGATGGAGGCGACGGGGGTGGACGCCTCGCCCATCGGCGCCAAGGGGGGGTCCTACCTGCGCAACTCGGACGACAGCGTGATCCCCGGCTACCGCCGCATCTCGCAGGCGCTGCACGACGAGGGGGCGGTGGTCTATACCATGCTGTCCCATTCCGGGCGCAACACCACGATGGGCATCAACGGCGCGCCCCCCCGCGCGCCCTCGCCCATCCCCTTCGACCGCGCGCGCGACATCCCCCGCCCGCTGGAGGCCGAGGAGATCGCCGGCATCGTCCGCGCCTTCGCCGATGCCGCGGTGCGGGCGCGCGAGGGGGGGATCGACGGGGTGGAGCTGTCCTATACCCACGGCAACCTGGTGCAGCAGTTCCTCTCGCCCCTGACCAACATCCGCGAGGACGACTACGGCGGGTCGGAGGAGAACCGCCTGCGCCTGGCCCGCGAGATCCTGGAGGCGGTGCGCAGCGCGGTGGGCGACGACTATACGCTGGGCATCCGGTTCTCGGCCGACGAACTGGTCCCCGGCGGCTACACCATCGAGGACGGGGTGCGCTATGCGAAGATGATGGTCGAATGGGGGCGGCTGGACTTCGTGAACGTCTCGGCCGGCACCAACGGCAGCATGTGGAGCCGGTCGATCCACTATCCCTCCATCTCGATGCCGGAAAAGGTGCTGGTGCCCTATTCCAGGCAGGTGAAGCAGGCGGTGGAGGTGCCGGTGTTCTGCATCGGCAAGATCTCGGACCCGGCCGAGGCCGAGGGGATCCTGGCCGCGGGCGAGGCCGACATGGTGGGGATGACCCGCGCCCACATCGCCGAGCCCGCCATCATCCGCAAGCTGATGGACGACCGGATCGAGGACATCCGCCCCTGCATCCACTGGAACGAGGGCTGCTTCGCCCGCAAGCAGCGCGGCGGCGACCTAGGCTGCGTGTTCAACCCCCGCACCGGGCGCGAACACGAATGGGAACCGATGGTGCCGGTTCAGGACTACAAGTCGGTCATGGTGATCGGCGGCGGCCCGGCGGGGCTGGAGGCCGCGCGGGTGGCGGCGCGGCGCGGCCACGACGTGGTGCTGCACGAGAAATCCGACCAATTGGGCGGCCAGGTGCGGCTGATCGCCAAGACCCCCCACCGGCGCGACTACCGGATCCTGACCGACTGGCTGGAACGGCAGGCGCGCAAGGCCGGCGTGCTGATCCGCAAGGAAAGCGAGATGACCGCAGACAAGGTGCTGGCCGCCGACCCCGACGTGGTGATCCTGGCCACCGGCACCGAGGACACCCGCCCCCGCATCCCCGGCGCCGGCCTGCCGGGCGTGGTCACCGCGCGCGAGTTGCTGGAGGGCGCCGAGGTCGGCAAGCGGATCGTGGTGGCGGACTGGGACGGGCGCAACATGGGCATGTCCGTCGCCGAATACCTGGCGATCCGCGGGCACGAGGTCGAGGTCGTCTCCTCCACCATGTATATCGGCGAGGATGCCGAACTGATGACCTGGCACCCGGCTTACGAGCGGTTGCAGAACCTGGGCGTGCGGCTGACCGCGCTGTCGGAACTGGCAGAGATCCGGCAGGGCGCCGCCACCATCCGGCCGCTGAACGGCCAGAGCTACGAGATCGACTGCGACGGCGTGGTGCTGTGCTCGCGCGGCGCCGCGGCCGAGGGCCTGTATCGCGGCCTGAAGGGCAGGGTGCGCCGGCTGATGCTGATCGGCGATGCCTACAGCCCCCGCCAGCTGGAACAGGCGGTCTACGAAGGCGCCAAGGCGGCGCGCGAGATCTGATCCCCCAAGGAGGCCCGCGACATGACCGAACGGCTCGTCACCCCCGCCTGGCTGAAGGACCGGCTGGACGATCCCGGCACCGTGGTGCTGGACTGCACTTGGTACGTGCCCGAGATGAACATCTCCGGCCGGCAGCGGTTCGAGGCCGGGCATATCCCCGGCGCGGCCTATGTCGATCTGGACGAGATCTCGGACCTCGCCTCGCCCTACGTGAACATGCTCTGCGGGCCCGAGGGCTTCGCCCGGGTGATGGGCGGGCTGGGGGTCGGGGCGGACAGCCATGTGGTGGTCTACAACGCCAATTACGTCTCGGCCCGGCTGTGGTGGATGTTCCGCCACTTCGGCCATGACCGCGTGTCGGTGCTGGACGGCGGCTGGCAGCGCTGGGTGAACGAGGGCCTGCCGGTGGAGACCGGCCCCGCCCGCCCCCGCCCCGACCGCGGCTTCCCGGTGCGAGGGGAACGCGAGGACGTGGTGCGGGCCGCCGAGGTGCTGGCCGCGCTGCGGACGGGCGAGGCGCAGGTGGTGGACATGCGGCCCAAGGGCAAGTTCGACGGCACCGAGGCCACCGGCTATCCCGGCGTGCTGCCCGGCCACATGCCCGGCGCGGTGAACCTGCCCTGGTCGCAGCTGTTCACCCCCGACGACGAGCGCCGGATGATCGCGCCCGAGGCGTTCCGTGCGCTGCTGGCGCAGAAGGGGATCGATCCCGCCCGGCCCATCGTGGCCACCTGCGGCTCGGGCGTCACCGCCTGCATCCTGGCCCTGCATCTGGAGGGGATCGGGGCCGATCCCTGCCCGATCTACGATGGCTCCTGGCACGAATGGGGCCAGCGCGACGACCTGCCGAAGGAGACCGCCCATGACTGACCGCGACATCCGCACCACGCTAGTCCATGCCGGGCGCGGCCCGCAGTACCGCGCCAACACGGTCAGCCCGCCGGTGCACCGCGCCTCGACCTTCGTCTTCGACTCGCTGGCCGAGATGGAGGCGGCGTCGAAGATCCCCTATCGCGGGGTGTTCTACGGCCGCAACGGCACCCCCACCTCGGTCGCCTTCGAGGATGCGGTGGCCGAGCTTTACCACGCCCATGGCGCGGTGGCCGCGGCCTCGGGCGTGGCGGCGATCATGGGGGTGCTGACGGGCCTCCTGAACACCGGCGAGCACGTGCTGATCCCCGACAGCGTATACGACATCGTCCGCCGCTCGGCCGACGGGATGCTGGCGCGGATGGGGATCGCCTATGAGTATTACGACCCCGCCTGCGGCGCGAGGATCGAGGCGCTGATCCGCCCGAACACCCGGCTGATCTACCTGGAGGCGCCCGGCTCGGGCACCTTCGACATGCAGGACATCCCCGCCATCGTCGGTGTGGCGCAGCGCCGCGGCATCCGCACCGCGATGGATAACACCTGGGCCACGCCGGTGTTCTGCCAGCCGCTGCGGCTGGGGGTGGATGCGGTGATCGAGGCCGGCACCAAGTACATGGTGGGCCATTCCGACGCCATGCTGGGCGTGGTGGCGGCCAACGAGGCCACCTATGCCCCGATCCGCCAGGCGATCCGCGACTTCGGCGCCGTGGTAGGCACCGAGGAGGCCAACCTGGGCCTGCGCGGGCTGCGCACGATGGAGGTGCGGCTGCAACGGCACTACGCCGCCGCGATGGAGGTCGCGGCCTGGCTGGAAGGCCGGCCGGGCGTGCGGCGGGTGCTGCATCCCGGCCTGCCCTCCTTCCCCGGCCATGCGCTGTGGAAGCGCGACTTCACCGGCGCCTGCGGCCTCTTCTCGATCGAGCTCGACACCGCCGACCCCTCGGTGGCGGCGCGCTTCGTCGACGGGCTGAAGCTCTTCAAGATCGGCTTCAGCTGGGGCGGGTTCGAAAGCCTGGTGCTGCCCGCGCACCCCGAGCGCCGCAAGGTGGCGGTCTGGGCCGGCGGCCCGGTGGTGCGGCTGCACATCGGACTGGAGGCGGTGGAGGACCTGAAGGCCGACCTCGCGCAATCGCTGGCCGCGATGCACGGGGGCGCGGGGAAGGCTGCCCGCGGTCCCGCAGGCTAGCTTTCCGCCCCGTCCGCCGCGTGCTGGCGCAGCAGGTCGAGCGGCACCACCTCCAGCGTGCGGCGGTGGGTGGCGGCGAGGTGGACGCGCGGCGCGGCGCCCTCGTCCCAGGCCTGCAGGAAGCGGGCGGCGCAGAGGCACCAGCGGTCGCCGGCCTTCAGCCCCGGGAAGCGGTACTCGGGCCGCGGGGTGGACAGGTCGTTGCCGAGGTATTTCGACAGCGCCAGGAATTCGTCGGTCATCACCGCGCAGACCGTGTGCAGGCCCACGTCGGCCGGGCCGGTGTTGCAGCAGCCGTCGCGGAAGAAACCGGTCACCGGGTCGGCGGAACAGGGCTCCAGCGGGCCGCCCAGCACGTTGAGCGAGGGTTCCATCATGGGCCACCTCCTGGCCGCCAGCCTAGCGCGCCGGGCGCGTCTGTCCAGCCTCACGGCCAGCGGGTGGAGGCCATCGGCGGGATCAGGTCGCCCGAGACCAGCGCGGTCAGCCCCTGCCGCACGCCGGGCAGGCGCGAGAGCGGCGCGAGCATGAGGTCGCGCAGCCGGGGCAGGGCGCGGCTGTCGGACTGGTAGAGCGGCGTCAGCACCGCCGAGAGCCGCTGATAGACCCCCACGTGCCAGCGCCGCATCCGGGCCTGGGCGGGCAGCGCCTCCTCCAGCGGCAGCCGCTCCAGCGCCAGCGCCAGCGCCATGGCGTCGAGCAGCGCCATGTTGGCGCCCTGGCCCAGCTGGGGGCTGGCCCGGTGGGCGGCGTCGCCGATGTGGATCAGGCGGGGGCCGAAGGGGCGGCGCAGGGTGCCGTGGCCATAGCGGGCGGGCGTCATCCCGGCGAGGGGCGCGAGGAAGGGGGCCATGCCGGGCCAGAAGGCGGTAACCTCGGCCCGCCAGAGCTCCATGTCGGTGGCCTCCCACTGGTCCAGCGCCGCGCGGGGCAGCGACCAGAACACCGCGGCGCGCGGGGTGGGGTCGCCCGGCAGCCGGCCGATGGGCAGCACCCCGGCCATCCTTTGCGCGCCGGCATAGCGTTGCGACAGCCGGTCGGGGGGCAGGGCGGCCTCGGCGGGCCAGGGCACATGGCCCCAGACCGCGCCGAAGGGCAGGGGGCGGGACCTGAGCGCCGAAAGCGGCGAGGCCGCCCCGGCGGCGTCCACCACCAGGTCGAAGGGGCCGAGCGGGTCGGCGCCCTCGCGGTGGATCAGCCGCAGATCGCCTTCCAGCGGCGCCGAGGTGACCGCAGCCCCGGCGGCGAGCCGCGCGCCGCCGGCCTGCATCACCTGCCAGAGCACGTGGAACAACGCCGCCCGGTGCATGGCAAGACCCGGGGTGGCGGCGGGATAGGCGACGTCCAGCGCCACCCTTGCGCCGGAATGGCCCAGCATCCGCAGGATCGGCTGGCCCAGGTCGCGCGCCGCCTGCCCCGCGCCCAGCGCCTCCAGCACCGCGAGGCCCACCGGCTGCACCACCAGGCCGGAGCCCAGCGGCCGGGGCCGGGCAAACCGCTCCGCCAGCGTCACCTCATGCCCCGCGCGGGCCAGCAGGGCGGCCGCCGCCAGCCCGCCGATCCCGGCGCCGACGATGCCGATGCGCAGGCTCACCGCCTGAAACGGTCCACGAGGCGGGCCAGCGGGCTGCGGGTATCCTCTTCGGATGCCGGGGGCGGTGGGGGCGCCTTCTCCACCGGAGCCGAGGCGTTGCGCGGCGGGGCGGTGCGGAGCGCCACGGCGTTCAGGAACCGCGCCGGATCGCCCGCCGCCAGCGCCGGCGCCCCGTCCGACACCCCGCGCAACAGGTCGTCCAGCCATTCCGCATCCGCCTTGGCGAAGTCGTGCAGGACATAGGGCGAGACCAGATCCTTGTGCCCCGGATGCCCGATCCCCAGCCGCACCCGGCCATAGCCCTCGCCGACATGCGCGTGGATGGAGCGCAGCCCGTTGTGGCCCGCGTGCCCCCCGCCCGGCTTCCACCGGCACTTGCCGGGCGCGAGGTCCAGCTCGTCGTGGAACACCACCACCTCGGCGGGGTCGAGCTTGTGGAAGTCCAGCGCCGCGCGCACCGCCTCGCCCGACAGGTTCATGAAGGTGCCGGGTTTCAGGAGCAGCACCTTCTCCGACCCGAACCGCCCCTCGGCGATCTCGCCCTTGAACCCCCGCCGCCAGGGGCCGAAGCCGTGGTCGGCCGCGATCCGGTCCACGGCCATGAAGCCGATGTTGTGCCGGTGGCCCGCGTATTTCGGCCCGGGATTGCCCAGGCCCACCCAGAGCTTCATCGCCGCCTCCTTGACGCGCGGGCCGTGGATACGCCAAACCCGGCACCAAAGCCAGACCGCTACGGTCCAGCCACCAGGGCGAAAGGGGCCAAGGATGTATCTGACGATGAACCGCTTCAAGGTGAAACCGGGGCAGGAGGCCGCCTTCGAGGAGGTCTGGACCGGCCGCGACAGCCAGCTGCCGCAGGTGCCGGGCTTCGTCGCCTTCCACCTGATGAAGGGGCCCGAGAAGGACGGCTACCGGCTCTACGCCAGCCATACCACCTGGGAGAGCGAGGCCGACTTCTTGGCCTGGACGAAATCCGAGGCCTTCCGCAGCGCGCACAAGGGGGCTGGCGGCACCCGCGACATCTATGCCGGGCACCCCGAACTCGAGGTCTTCGAGTCGGTGCAGACCATCACCGCGTGAGCGCCGCTGCCCAGACCTTCGCGCTCTTCGCCGCCACGGCGCTGGCCGAGATCCTGGGCTGCTGGCTGATCTGGCTGATCCTGCGGGCGGGCGGGGCGCTGTGGCTGGCGCTGCCGGCCATGGCCTCGCTCCTGGCCTTCGCCTGGCTGCTGACGCTGCACCCGATGGCGGCGGGGCGCACCTATGCGGCCTATGGCGGGGTCTATGTGGCGGCCTCGCTCGTCTGGCTGCGGCTGGTCGAGGGGCAGGCGCTGACCCGCTGGGACATGGCCGGGGCGGCGGTGGCGCTGGCAGGCATGGCGATCATCGCGCTGCAGCCCCGGTAGGGCGGGGTTCACCCCGCCTTGTGCCGACCGGATGGCGGGATGAATCCCGCCCTACGGCCCTGATGCCGACGCAGGGCGGGGTTCACCCCGCCTTGTGCCGACCGGGGTGGCGGGATGAATCCCG
>JBBCJM010000201.1:0-20274 GCA_037190175.1 Paracoccaceae bacterium
ACCGGCCGCGCGCTCGGCGCCTTTTCCTGCGAGTTCGGGCAGCTGAACCGCTTCGGCATCCTCAGCGTCTACGAGGACGCCAAGGCACTGGCCGCCGAGCGCGCCCGGCTGATGGAGGCGGAAGACCCCTATGGCATCGGCAAGTACCTGGCCGGGGTGCAGTCGACCGCCTATCGCCCCTTCGGCTTCTGCCCGCCCATCGAGCCCGGCGACCATGGGCCCTTCTACGAGATCCGCACCTATACCCACGGCCCGGTGGGGCTGGAGGAGACCGAGGCCGCCTGGGGCAAGGTGGTGCCCCGCCGCAGCGAGATCTCGCCGGTGCTGAGCGTGATGGCCTCGATCGAGGAAGGCCCGCGCAGGATGCTGCACATCTATCCCTACCGCAGCATCGAGGAACGGCAGAAGGCCCGCGCCCAGGCGAGCAAGGAGGGCATCTGGCCCCCGCCCGGCGGTTCGGTCCACCTGACCGGGCTTTCCAACGAGCTTTGGCTGGCGACCCCCTATTCCGACCTGAAGTAAGCGGGCGACGCCCCGCCGAGGCAGCCGGCGGTGCGCAACCGCCGGCTGCGGCTTTCCTCCGCTCCGCGCCCGCTGGCACGGAACTTGCGATGAAGCGGGCAACGCGGCCCCGCGCCGTCCCCTACGCAAGTCCGGAGGAAACATGCGCACCCCGATCATGGATTGGTTCGACATGGAGGCGCCGATCTTCGCCTTCTCGCACTGCCCCGATGTCGTCGCGGCGGTCAGCCAGAACGGCGGGGTCGGCGTGTTCGGCACCTCGCGCATCCCCTACGAGCAGATCAAGGACGACATGGGTTGGCTGGCCCGCCACTGCCCCGACCGGCCCATCGGCTTCGACGTGATCTTCCCCTCCAGGGCCCCGCACAGGTTCGAGACCATGCGGCCCGAGGAGATCCAGGAACTGATCCCGCGCGAGCATTTCGACTTCGTGGACGACGTGCTGCACAAGGCCGGCGTGAAGCCGCCCACGCCCGAGGAGCGCACCGCCGAGATCGCGGCCTATGTCACCGACCGCCTGCGCACGCACAAGCAGTCCGAGGCGCGGCTGGAGATCGCCTATCAATACCCCAACGTGAAGATGATCGTCAGCGCGCTGGGCGTGCCGCCGCAGGCGCAGATCGACCGGGCGCATGAACTGGGGATGAAGGTGGGCTCGCTGGTCGGCCACCCCAAGCATGTGAAGAAGCAGCTGGACGCGGGCGTGGACGTGCTGATCGCCGCGGGCTACGAGGCCGGCGGGCATACCGGCGACATCTCGGGCATGGTGCTGACCCCGCAGATCGTCGATGCCGCCGGGCCGGAGGTTCCGGTGTTGCAGGCGGGCGGCATCGTCAAGGGCCGCCAGATCGCCGCCGCGCTGGCGCTGGGGGCGCAGGGGGTCTGGACCGGCTCGGTCTGGCTGACCACCTCGGAGGCCGAGACCACGCCCCTGCAGAAGCAGATGATCTTCGAGGCGAGCTCGGGCGACACCATCCGGTCCAAGGCGCGCTCGGGCAAGCCGGTGCGGCACCTCAATACCGGCTTCGTGCGCGCCTGGGAGGCCGAGGGCGCCCCGAAACCCCTGCCCACCCCGCTGCAAGGGGTGGTGAGCGACCTGATCACCTCGCGCGCCGCCAAGCTGCAAAGCCGGGAGCTGATGTCGCAGCCCTGTGGCCAGGCGGCGGGGATGCTGAATTCGGAAAGCAACGTGCGGGGCGTGATGTATGCCTTCCTGATGGAATTCGGCGAGACGATGGAGCGGCTGGAAGCCCTGTTCAACGCCGAGAAGGCGTGAGGCCGCAGCCGATGAAGGAAGGTCAATCCATGGTCGCCCCAGACACCTCTGCCGCGGGGGTCAAGCCCCTGCAATCCTTGCGGGTTCTCGACCTGACCGTCGCGCTGGCCGGGCCGGTCTCCACCCTGCTGCTGGGCGGTCTCGGCGCCGAGGTGATCAAGATCGACGCCCCCGGCGGCAGCGACATCGCCCGCGAGAACCCGCCCTATATCGGCAGGGACGGGCTGAACTACGGCACCCAGCGCGCGGGCGAGACCTCGATCTCGGTCCTCGACCGGCACCGCAACAAGAAGAGCATCACGCTGGACCTGAAGTCGGCGGAGGGGCGCGGGCTGTTCGCCGACATGGCGCGGCAGGCGGACGTGATCGTGGAGAACTTCTCGGCCGGCACCGCGGAACGGCTGGGGATCTCCTATGCCGAGATGGCCAAGGTCAACCCCGACCTCATCTACGTCTCGATCAGCGCCATGGGCAATTCCAGGGCCTATGGCGAGATCAAGGCGATGGACATCATCATCCAGGCGCTGAGCGGGGTGATGGAGGTGAACGGCTTCGCCGACGGGCCGCCCTGCCGGGTGGGCTTCCCGCTGGCCGACCTGCTGTCCTCGCATTACGCGGTGATCGGGGTGCTGTCGGCGCTGGTGCATCGCAACAACGGCGGCGGCGGGCAGCACGTGAAGGTGGCGATGCTGGACAGCCTCGCCTCGATCCTGGCGGTGGAGCATTTCGACCTGGCGGGCGAGGGGCATGTGCTGCGCACCGGCAACCATCACGAGCGGCTGGCCCCCTTCGGCGTCTTCGCCACGCGCGACGGGCACATGGCCATCGCCGCGCCGGCCGACGGCTGGACCCGGGCGCTGTTCGAGGCGATGGGGATGCCGGAGATGGCCGCGGATCCGCGCTTCGCCACCCGCGGCGCGCGGGCCCGCAACTCGCCCCAGCTGACCGCGGTGATCGAAGGCTGGTCGAAGGGGCTGGATGCGCAGACCGCGGTGCGGCGGCTGGTGGAAAAGGGGGTCTCGGCCGCCATGGTGCGCACCCCGCAGCAGGTCTTCGCCGACCCCGAGATCCGCGGCCGCGGCGCGGTGGTGCGGCTGGACCATCCCTGCATCCCCGACACGGTGAACACCGCCGCCCCGGGCGTGCCGATCCGGTTCTCGGCCTGCGCGGCGCAATACGACAAGCCCGCGCCGATGCTGGGCGAGGACAACGAGGCGATCTATCGCGGGCTCCTGGGCCTTTCGGCCGAGGAACTGGCCGACTATCGCCGGCGCGGGGTCATCTGACCCCGGCCAGCACCCGCGCCGGCGCGCGGTCGGTCTCGGCCGCCGCCAGCCGCCCGGTCAGCCGGCCGAAGGCGATCCCTTCGGCCAGGTTGCCGCCGCCCTGGTAGACGAACTGGAACACCGAGCAGATCTCGCCCACCGCATAGAGCCGCGGGATCGGCCGGTCCTGCCAGTCGAGCACCTGCCGTTGCGCGTTCACCCGCAGCCCGCCCTTGGTATTGGGGCCCCCGGGATAGAGCGGCAGGGCATAGAAGGGCGGCTTCTCCACCGGCCCCAGCGTGCCCGGCTCGCGGTCGAACGCCTCGTCGTGCCCATGCGCGCAGCCTTCGTTGTAGCGGCGCACGGTTTCCACCAGCGTGGTCGCGTCCATCCGCGCCTTGTTCTCGGGGTGGGCGTTGATGCGGGCGGCCAGCTCCTCCAGCGTGTCGGCCTTCAGGATCCAGCCCTGTTCGATGGCCTTCAGGTTGTCGTCGCCCCAATGGATGTCGTTGTAGGTGGCGGATGCCGTCCAGACCACCGGCCCCTTCGCGCGCAGCGTCTCGTCGAAGATCATCCAGGACGGGATCCGCGGATAGTCCAGCGTGATCGTGTCGAACTGCAACGCCTCCTTGTAGAAGATGTAGCGGCTGGGGTCCTTGGTGATCCGGCGTTCCGAGGCGAAGCGGCGGCCGTGGCTGTCCACCACGATCTCGTTGGGCTTGCCCACCCCGTTGGTGTTCAGCCCGATCTTCAGCCCCTCGCGCCGCACCGGCACCGCGCAGACGATCCGCCCCGCGGCCTTGCCCACCTTGGACAGGCCGGCGCCGATGCTTGCCGCCATCTCGATCCCGTCGCCGGTATTGGCGGGCGAGCCGTAGAAGGCCCAGCCCTCGGCCCCCGGCCCGTCCAGGAAGGCCTTGCGCATCCGCTTGTTGTATTCGTAGCCGCCGGTGGCGATCACCACCGCCCGGCTGGCGCGGTAGGTCACCGTGCGGCCATCGTCGGTTTCGCAGGCAACCCCGATCACCTCTCCCTTCGCGTCCAGCAGCAGCCGCCGGCCGCGGGTGCGATAGTGGATGGCGATGCCGCGGCGCTCGATCCCGGTCATCAGGCAGGTGTGGAACGCCTCGCCCGCCTGTTTCTTCGACTTGTCGAGGTCGCGGGTCAGGCCATAGATCACGCTCTCGTCCGTCTCGCCGGTATAGCTGCTGCGCACCACCACATAGCCCGCGTCCTTCGCGCCGGGGAAGTCGGGGAAGGCGGCGCTGGCCATGCCGATGGTCTGGAACATCGGGTCCAGGCTGCGCATGAAGGCCTCGTTCTCGGTGGCGTAGTCGGCCCAGATCTCGGCCTGTTCGTCCGAGAAATCGGGGTTCTCGCCCTCGATCCGGTGCGGCAGGTTCTCGCCGCTCATCATCGCCTTGACGTATTCCTTCAGCGCGGCGCGGTTGCCGTCCTTCCGCGGGCTGTGGAAGCCGCCGCCGCTCATCCGGGTGTTGGAATGGTGGCTGTCCCGCGCCTGCCGCTCGATCAGGATCACCCGGGCGCCGGCGTCATGCGCCTCGATAGCCGCGCAGCCGCCGGCGACGCCCAGGCCCAGGATCACCACCTCGGCTTCATGGTCGAACACCGTTTCCATCACGCCGGCCGGCGCTTGTAGAGCATGGTCACCTCCATCTCCTGCAACACCGTGCCGTCGTGGCGCACGAACTGCCGCTTCAGCCGCACCGTGCCGCGGTCGGGCTTGCTGGTTTCCTTCTTGCCCAGCACGGTCAACTCCACATGGAAGGTGTCGCCGTGCTTGACCGGCACCAGCATCTTCCAGGCGTCGATCTGCAACAGCGCGATCAGCGTGCCGTCGTTGATCCCGCTGGCGTATTGCAGGCCGGCGGCCACGGCATAGACCAGTGGCCCGTGGGCGATGGGCTCGCCGAAGGGCGTGGTCTTGCAGTATTCCCAGTTGGTATGCACCTCGTTGAAATCGCCCGACAGGCAGGCGAAGTTCACGATGTCGGTCGCGGTGATCGTGCGCGAGGGGGTATGCACCGTCGCGCCGACCTCGAAGTCTTCCCAGTACATTCCGCGAACGGTTGCCATCCTTGTCCCCTTCCGTGCTCGTTCGATTCGGTTCAGGCGGCGGCCGCCGCCGGGGCCGGCCGCGCCAGCAGCGCCATGAGCTGGCCGAGCGATCCCGCCCCCGGCAGGGCGTCGACCGCCGCCGCCAGTTCCTCGGCCGAGACCGCGGCGTGGTTGCTGCCCATGCAGTCGGCGGCCTTGTCCAGCAGTTGCGCGCGCGTGAGCGGCTTTTCCGGGCTGCCCGAGACATCGGGGCCATGGAAGCGCCGGGTCTCGCCGCTCAGCATCTCGGCCTCGATCACCACCGGCGACATGGACAGGAAATCCACCTCCGGGTTGGCCTCGACCACCACCTTCTCGGCCACAAAGGCGCCCACCTCCGAGCGGCGGATGTTCTCCAGCGCGATGTCGGCGATCCGCATCGCGCCCTTGGCCAGCCCGACCGAGGCGGAATAGGCGACCGAGAACTGCGCATCCACCACACCGGCGGTGCGATGGTCGAACTTGCGGCCGGTCATGTTCACCGCCTGTCCGCTGGGCCTGATCCGCAGCTGCCGGATGTGTTCGGGGCGCAGCCCCTGCCGGTGCATCCCGATCGCCACATCGATCGAGGCATGGGTGAAGCGGCAGGTGGGATAGGGCTTGAGGCTGAGGTCGGTGACCAGCGCGCAGGTCTCGATCCCGTCGAGCAGCGTGTCGCGGTCGAAATCGCCGTCCTGGTAGAGCGCGAAGAACCCCGCCCGTCCCTCGAACACGTTCCGCGGCCCGTCCACCCCGGCCTCGGCCAGGGTGGCGGCGAAGATCGCATCCTTGGCCTGCATCGCCGGCTGGAACCTTTTGGCCAGGCTGCCGTCGATGATCGACTGCAGGCTGCCCGAGGTCTGGGCCAGCATGTGGCCGAGCGCGCTGACGGTGGTGGTCGTGTCCCATTTCGCCAGATGGCCGAACGCAAGGATCGTGCCAATCCCGCCGCTGATCACGCTGTAGTTCCAGCCCTTGCGCGCCTTGGGCCCGCCGGCGCGGCCGATCCGCATCGCCCCGTCGATCCCCACGGCCAGCGCGGTCAGGAACTCCTGCCCGGTGCAGGCGATCCCGCGTTCCTCCATGAAGGCCACCAGGGCCGGCAACAGCACGCTGTTGGCGTGCAGCGGCACCTTGTCGTCGGTGTCGTCGTAGTCCAGCGCGTGCAGGCTGGCCGCGTTCAGGATCGCCGCCATGGGCGAGGCCGCGGTGCCGAAGCCCCCCCACAGGGTCACCGAGCCGCCCGGCCAGATCCGGCCGAAGGCCGCCCGCGCCTCGCCCACCCCCGGCGCCTGGGTGCCGCCCAGCGCGCAGGCCAGCGTGTCGATCAGCGCGGCCTGGGTGGCGGCCACGGTGGCCCCGGAAAGGTCCGCGAAGCTGCGGGTGATGGCCTTTTCGGCGATGGTGTTGGCGATATCCATGGCGATCCCTCCCTTTCGGCGGCGGCGTCCCCTTGCGGACTAGGCCAGCCGGGATCGTAAGTCCAGTTAGAGTTAAGCGCGGCTACGGTAAGGAAATCTGTCTCTCGTGGTCGAAAGATATTCTTACCACCCGGTAGAAATCTACGACTGGACTTTAACGCCCGCTGCCGGCAACTGCATGGGCAAGGACCGCGAGGGAGGAGCCGACATGACCCACACCACCGACAGCCTGCCGCTGAGCGGCGTCAGGGTTCTGGAACTGTCGCACCTGATCGCCGGGCCGCATTGCTGCCAGCTGATGGCCGAGGAAGGCGCCGACGTGATCAAGGTCGAGCCGCCGGGCGGCGAACTGGCCCGCTCGCGCGAGCCGATGCGGGGCACGGGCGACCGCCGCGTGGCCGCCTTCTTCGCCGCGCTGAACCGCGGCAAGCGCAGCCTCGCGCTGGACCTGAAGTCCGAGGCGGGCCGGGCGGTGTTCCGCAGGCTGTTGGCCGAGACGGATGTGTTCGTCACCAACCTGCGCGCCGCGGCGCTGGAGCGGCTGGGCTTCCACCCCGAAACCCTGCGGCGCGACTATCCCCGGCTGATCGTCGCCTGCATCAGCGGCTTCGGGCTGAAGAACGCCGGCGACTTCGCCGACCGCGCCGGCCTCGCCATGGTGGGCGAGGCGCTGTCGGGCACCACGGGCCTCAGCCGCGACCACGACGGCAACCCGGTCTGGTGCGGCTTCGCCCTGGGCGACGTGGCCGCGGGGATGACGGCGCATTCGGCGATCCTGCTGGCGCTGCGGCAGCAGGAACGCTTCGGCACCGGCCGGCTGATCGACCTGACCCTGCCCGAATGCCTGCTGCCCATGGTCTCGGTGGCGCTGGCCCGGATCCAGGTGGCGGATGCCGAGGTCACCAGCTTCGCCGGTTCCAACAACTTCCACGGCATCCCCTACGGCGCCTTCCCGGCCAGCGACGGCTCGGTCAACCTGGGTGTCAACAGCGATGCGCTGTGGAAGAAGTTCGCCCGCGGCATCGGCCGGCCGGAACTGGCCGACGATCCGCGCTATGCCACCTATCCCGAACGCGCCCGGCGGCAGGCCGAGGTCCACGAGCTGACCGAAGCCTTCACCCGCCGCCACACGCGCGAGGAACTGACCGCGATCCTGCAACGGGCCGACGTACCCGTGGCCTCGATCCTCTCGCTGCAGGAGGTGCTGGACAGCGACTACTACGCCGCCCGCGGCGCGTTCTGCGAGGTGGACGACGGCATCGGCGGCACCCTGCGGCTGCCGCGGGATCCCTGCGGCTTCGACCTCGACCCCGCGCGGCTCTCGCTGCCGCGGCTGGGCCAGCATGGTACGGAAATCCTCACCGACTGCGGCTACGGCCCCGAGGACCGCGCCCGCCTGGCCCGCGAGGGCGCCTTCGGCCCCGCCGCCGAGGCCGCGCTCGCCTGACCCATTCCCAAGGAGACCAAGATGATCGACGCTCTCGAGCCCAAGTACGAAGGCACCCTGGCCGACGTGTTGCAGGCCACCCGCAACCTGACCCGGCGCTATCCCGACGAATACTACCGCGAACTCGACAAGAACGCGGCCTATCCGCATGACTTCGTGAAGGACGCGATGGAGGCCGGGCTCGGCGCCGTCATGGTCCCGGCCGAATACGGCGGCATGGGCCTGGGCGTGCGCGAGGCCGCGGTGGTGGTGGAGGAACTGCACCGCTCGGGCGGGGTGGGCTCGCTGATCCACGGCCAGATGTTCATGATGGGGATCCTCGCCCGCCACGGCACCGAGGAGCAGAAGAACCGCGTGCTGCCGCAGGTGGCCAACGGCTCGCTGCGGCTGCAATCCTTCTCGGTCACCGAACCCAACGCGGGCACCGACACCTCCAAGATCCAGACCCGCGCCCGCCGCGGCGGCAAGGGCTGGATCATCAAGGGCCAGAAGGTCTGGACCTCGCGGATGGACTATACCGACATGTTCATCGTGCTGGCCCGCACCAGCGAGCCCAAGGACCCCAACAAGCCCTTCCAGGGCATGTCGCTGTTCCTGGTGGACAAGCGCGAGGTGGAGCCGAAGCAGCTGACCACCCGCAAGATCGACGTGATCTTCAACCACCACACCTTCGAAGTCTTCTACGACGACATGGAGGTGCCCGAGGACGCGCTGATCGGCGAGGAGGGGCGCGGCTTCCGCTATCTGCTCGACGGGCTGAACGCCGAGCGGGTGCTGATCGCCTCGGAATGCATCGGCGACGGCAAGTGGTTCATCGAGAAGGCGGTGACCTATTCCAAGGAGCGCATCCTGTTCGGCCGGCCCATCGGCCAGAACCAGGGCGTGCAGTTTCCCATCGCGCGGGGCTATTCCCACCTGCTGGCCGCCGACGCGCTGCGCTGGAAGGCGGCCGAGATGTTCGACCGGCACGAGAATTGCGGGGCCGAGGCCAACATCGCCAAGATGCTGGCCTCGGAAGCCTCGTGGGAACTCGCCAATGTCTGCATGCAGACGCATGGCGGGTTTGGCCTGGCGGTCGAGTACGACATCGAACGCAAGTTCCGCGAGAACCGTGTGTTCCAGATCGCCCCGATCTCGACCAACATGGTCCTGAACTACGTGGGGCAGCACGTTCTGGGGATGCCGCGTTCGTACTAGAGGAGACCCGGATGGCCGGACTTTACTTCGAGGAATATACCGAGGACTGGGTGCACGAGAGCGCCAGCCGCACCATCACCGAAGAGATGGTGCGCGGCTTTGTCGAACTGTGCCAGTTCACCTCGCCCACCTATGTCGACCCGGCCTATGCGCAGAAGCATTATTCCGGGCGGCTGGTGCCGGGCATCTTCGTGGTCTCGCTGGCCGAGGGGCTGCTGCTGAACGAGGGGCTGACGGCCAAGCGCGGCATCTTCCTCTTGGAGCTGACGCCGAAGTTCCTGAAGCCCAGCTATGCGGGCGACACGATCTTCAACCGCTCCTCGCTCCACTCCAAGCGGCTGACCAGCAAGCCCGACCGCGGCGTGGTGGTCTGCAACCACGAGGTGGTGAACCAGAAGGGCGAGGTGGTGATCCATTACACCTCCTCGCGCATGATCCGCACCCGCGCCTTCGTGGAGGGCGAGGCGGTCGCCTGACCGCGGCGCGGCCGGCTGGCATGGCGATTGCGTCGCCGGCCGCGAGAGACATCGTACGGAGCCGCCCATGACCATCAGAAATCGCGCCGTCATCGTCGGGGTGAGCGAAAGCGACATCGGCCGCCTGCCGCACATGAGCGGGCTGGGCCTGAACGCCCAGGCCGCCCGGCGCGCCATCGCCGACGCGGGGATCAGGCATACCGAGATCGACGGGCTCCTGACCGCCTATTCCTTCACCGAGCCCTATTTCATGCTGGGCTCGGTGCTGGCCGAATACCTGGGGATGCAGCCGACCTATGGCGGCAGCGTGGTGGTGGGCGGCGCCTCGCCCGCGGTGATGCTGCACCACGCCGCCCAGGCGGTGGCGACCGGGGCGGCGAAGACCGTGCTGGTCTGCGCCGGCGAGAACCGCGCCACCGGCATGACCCGCGACGATGCGGTCTCGGCGCTGTCGGCGGTGGGGCACCCCTATTTCGAGGCGCCCTACGGGATCGGCATCCCCACGCTCTATGCGCTGGTGGCGCAGGCCTACATGCAGAAATACGGCACCCGGCGCGAGGAGATGGCGGCGGTCTCGGTCAACACCCGCAACCATGCGCTGCTGCATCCCAACGCGCAGATGAAGACCGCGATCACGGTGGAGGACGTGCTGGCGTCGAAGCCGATCTCGGATCCGCTGAACATGCTGGACTGCTGCCTCCTGTCCGACGCCGGCGGCGCCTTCGTGGTGACCACGCCCGAACGGGCGGCCGACCTGCCGGGCAGGCCGGTCTGGCTGGCGGGCATCGCCGAACTGCACACGCACGAGCACCTGACCTCGGCCCCCAGCCTGACCGACTTCGGCGCCCACCAGTCCAGCCGGGCGGCCTATGCCATGGCCGGGCTGGGGCCCGGGGACATGGATTTCGCGATGCTCTACGACTGCTTCAGCATCGTGCCGATCATCGAGATGGAGGAACTGGGCCTTGCTCCCCGCGGCGAGGGTGGCGCCTTCTTCGCCGCCGGCCACGCGGCGGTGGGCGGCAGGCTGCCGGTCAACACCCACGGCGGAATGCTGAGCCACGCCCATGCCGGGGCGGCCGGGGGGCTGCTGGCCATCGTCGAGGCGGTGCGCCAGTTGCGCGGCGAGGCCGGCCCGCGCCAGGTGCAGGGTGCCGGCGCGGCGGTGGTGCACAGCGAGGGGGGCCTGTTGTCCTCGCATTGCACCATGGTGCTGACCGCGGAGAAGCGATAGCGCGGCTCCTGCGGCCGGCCGCCGGGGGCTTCGCGCCCCCGGACCCCCCGGGATATTTGAAGCTCGAAAGAGAAGCGGGAGGGGGGACAATTGAGTCAAATCGTCCTTCTTCTGTCCTTAAATATCCCGCGGGGGTCCGGGGGGCGCGAAGCCCCCCGGCGCTTGCCGCAGGCCCCGACGCTTTCCGGCCAGCCTAGCGAAAGCCTCGCGCAGCGGCGCCGGCAGGTCGACCGAGCGGCGGGTTTCCAGGCTGAGGACCAGCGTCACCGCCGCCGCATCGGCGATCGCCGCGCCCGTGCGCAGGTCGTCCAGCTGGTGGTGCAGCCGGAAGGTGCGCCCGGCGATCGCCTCGAACCAGGAGACCAGCCGCACCGGGGCGCCGGGCTCTGCCGTGCCGTGCAGGCCGACTTTCAGCTCCACGATGGCCCGGCCCAGCCCGTTGGCGTAGAAATCCGCCGGGCTGACCCCGATGTGCTGCCACAGGTTGCCGCCGCCGTCCGAGACCCGGGTCAGCACCGTGTTCAGGATATAGGCGCCGGTGTGGTCGAACTCCTGCGGGCGCAGGATGCCCACATGGGTCAGCGCCGCGCGGCCTTCGGCCAGCAGCGCGTCGGTATCGGCCGGCGGGCGCAGGCCCGGGGCGATGCTGCGCGGCCCCCAGGCGGCCGCGTCCTCCAGCAGCGGCAGCCCCGGGGGCGCCGCGCCGCCGGTATCGAGGGCGGTGGCGCAGAGCGCGCCGGTGGTGCCGTGGCGCATCAGGTGGACGATCCCGTCCCCCGCGCGGGCCGAGCCCACCCGCATCGGCTCCAGCCCCCGCAACTCGCGGAAGAAGCGCAGGTGCCGCACCCGGGCGCAGGCGGCGCCGGGGTTCGCCCCGCCGGCGGCGAGGGCCACCCGCTCGGCCGCCTGCTGGAAGGCGCGCAGGTAGTATTGCGTGTTCCAGTGCCCGTTGGCGTCGATCTCCCACATCGGCACATGGCCGACATGGGTGTCGGGCAGGTCGGGGACCCCGGCGCTCATCCCGGCGCCCCGAGGCCCAGCCGCTCGCGCGCCTCCTGCACGAAACCGGGCACCGCGGTCGCCCGCCGGGTGCCGAGGTCGATCACCAGCATCAGGATCTCGATGCTGGCGCAGGGCCGGCCGGTGGTGGCGTTCGCCATCTGGTGGTGGATCGTGAACGACCGCGTCCCGATCTCGGAGACCCAGGAGGCGACCTCCAGCATCTCTCCCGCGCGGGCGGGCCCGTGCCGGCCGACCTTCACCTCCACCGCCATCCGGTTGCAGTTGGTGCGGTCGATCCAGTCCACCGTCAGCCCCAGCCGGTTCAGCAGCTGGTGCGAGCCGGCGGAGTTCCGGGCGACCAGTTCGTTGGCCAGGATGTCGCCGGTGTGGTCGACCTCGGCGGGCCGCACCACGCCCGCGGGCGCGGCCGGCAGGCGCGCGGCGGCGGGGTTCCAGACATGCGGCGCGGCGGACAGCCCGCGGGGCAGGGCGCGGGCCAGGTCGGCCTCCGCCCGGGCGGGCAGGGCGCCCACGGGATACGCGGGCCATTCGATGGCGGTGGCGGAGAGCTCGCCCGTGGCACCCGCCTCCATCCAGTGGATCACCGCCCCGTCGAAGGCCCCGCCCGCGATGCGCGAGGAGCGGATGCGCATGGTCTGCGGGCAGCGCAGTTCCCTGTGGAAGCGGTAGTGGCGCAGGGTGGCGCTGGCGCTGCCGGGGTTGGCGCCGGTCAGCGCATGGGCCAGCACCTCGGAGGCCACCTGGAAGGCGCGCACGTAGTACTGCATGTTCCAGTGGTCGTTGCGGTCGCATTCCCACTGCCTGACCACGCTGGAATAGGTCAGCCGCGAATTGCCCTCGCGCAGGGGCAGGCGTTCCAGGCTCATCCGTCAGACCCGGCGGAACACCGGCAGCACGGCGCCATCCGCCCCCGGCTCGAAGGCCACCTCCACCCGGTCGCCGATCCGCACCTCCAGCGCATCCTCGCCGGTCAGGCCGCTGATCATCCGCGGCCCCTCCTCGACCAGGACCGCGGCCACGGCATAGGGCACCTTGTCGCGGAAGGCGGGCAGGGGGGCGCGGCGCACGATGGTGAAACTTTCCACCACGCCCCTGCCGCTGCTTTCGATCCAGTCCAGCCCGGCCTCCCAGCAGGTGGCGCAATGGTGCCGCGGCGGGAACTGCACCGCGTTGCAGGCGCGGCATTTCTGGAACAGGAGCCGGCCCTCCTGCGCGCCCTTCCAGTATTCGGCGCTGTCGCCGTTGGCGAGGCTGTTCGTCGCGCTCATTCCCGTCGCTCCTTTCCGTTGCCGGCCGCCCGGAAGCGGGAGAAGTCCGGCCTGCGTTTTTCCAGGAAGGCGGTGGTGCCTTCCTTCTGCTCCGTCTGCGCATAATCCGCCGGCACCATCCAGCGGCGCAGGCTGTCGCCCTGGCCCAGCAGGTCCTGGAACTCCTGCACGAAGCTGGCCTTGTAGACCTTCAGGCAGGTGGGCGCGACGGCCAGCAACTCGTCGCACCAGCGCGCCACCTCGGCGTCGAGCTCGGCCATGGGCACCACGGCGTTCACCAGCCCCCAGTCCAGCATCTGCGCCGCGGTGTATTTGCGGCCCAGCATCCACATCTCGCGCGCCCGCTTGTGGCCGACGACGCGCACCAGATAGCTCAGCACCGGGCCGGAGGTGGGATAGCCCACCCGCGGCTCGCTCTGGCCGAACAGGGCATGGTCGGCCGCGATGGTGAAGTCGCAGAAATAGGCGAAGTGGTTGCCGCCGCCGATGGCATGGCCGTTCACCCGGGCGATGACCGGCTTGGGGCATTGCGTCAGCGTCTGCCAGGGCGGCGCGAAGTCGCGCGGGCCGGTGTGGCCCATCCTGCCCTCGCGCTGCCACGATACGTCGGCCCCGGCGCAGAAGGCCTTCTCTCCCGCCCCGGTCAGCACCACGACGCCCACCTGCGGATCCTTGCCGGCCATGTCCATCGCCACCTCGACCTCGCGCAGGGTCTGCGCGGTGACCGAGTTCATCTTCTGCGGACGGTTGATGGTGACCGTCGCGACATGGCCGCTGATCCCGTACAGGATGTCCTCGAATGTCGCGTCCATGCGGCTTGCCTTCGGCTGACCCCTCTCGCCTGCGGCCAGCAAGACCCGTGCCAGTCAGGCGAAGGCCTCCACCTGCTTCTGCCGCCGCCGGCGCAGCGAGGAGGGGATGTTCAGCATGTCGCGGTACTTGGCGATGGTGCGGCGGGCGATGTCGATGCCGGCCTTGCGCAACTCGGCGGCGATCGCATCGTCGGAGAGCACCGTGTCGGCCTCTTCCAGCGCCACCAGCGCGGCGATCCGGTGGCGCACCGTCTCGGAGCAATGCGAGTCGCCGCCGTCGGTCGCGGCGATGGAATTGCTGAAGAAATATTTCAGCTCGAACAGCCCGCGGTCGGTCAGCATGAACTTGTTCGAGATGGCGCGGCAGACGGTGGATTCGTGGATGCCCACCACCTCGGCCACGTCCCGCAGGCTCAAGGGGCGCATGTGGTCCACCCCGTGGCGGAAGAAATCGGCCTGCCGGGCCACGATCTCGGTCGCGACCTTCAGGATGGTGCGGGCGCGCTGGTCGAGGTTGCGGGCCAGCCAGCGGGCGCTGGCCATGCAGTCCATGACGAAGCGTTTGTCCTGCGCGCCCAGCCGGTTGGCGGTGATCGTGGCGTAATACTGCCGGTTGATCAGCACCCGGGGCAGCAGCGCGGGGTTGAGCTCCACGGCGTGCGAGCCGTCGGGGCCGGAGGTCACCAGGATGTCGGGCAGGGCGGGCAGCACCGGATCGCAGTCAAACCGCCGGCCCGGGCGGGGGTCGAGGCTGCGGATCTCGCGCGCCATGGCGCCGATGTCCTCCATGTCCACGCCGCAGACGCGGGTCAGCTGCCGCAGGTCATAGCTGGCCAAGAGGTCGAGCCGGGTCAGCATCGCGGCCATCGCGGGGTCCAGCCGGTTCCGCTCGCGCAGTTGCAGCGCCAGGCATTCGGCCAGGTCGCGCGCCGCCACCCCCACCGGGTCGAAGCCCTGCACCCGAGCCAGCACCGCCTCCACCCGCGCCTCGGCGGTGCCCAGCCGGTCGGCGATCTCGTCCAGGTCGCGGCGCAGATAGCCGTCGGCGTCGATGGCCTCGATCAGCTCCACCGCGATCAGCCGTTCCACCGGGTCGCGGAAGGTCATCCCCGCCTGGTCGTGCAGATGCTCGCGCAGCGAGACCTGGGCGGCGCAATAATCCTCGAAACTGCGCTCGCCCTCGCCCTCGCCCGCGGCCTCGCGCCGGCCGCCGCCGGTCGGGGCGGGGGCGGGGCGGGCCGCCTCCTTCGGCCGGTCGGTAGTCACTGCGATCAGCGGGTTGCGCTCGGCCTGTTCGGCGAGGAAGTCCTGCAACTCGTCATGCCCGAATTGCAGCAGCCGGATCGACTGGATCACCTGCGGCGCGATGGCGATGGACTGCCTGCCCTGTAGGCCGATGCTGAGACGGACGTTCATCCTGGCCTCCCTGCCGTTCCCCGCGCGCAGCCGCCGGCCGGCGGCAGGACTGCCGCCCGCAAGGCGCTGTCAGCGATGAAGGCTTCTCCCCGCTCCTGGGCGGTCTCCCCGCAACAAGGAGTGTCCTGATTCCGGGCGGAAATCAAGGGAAATCGGCGGAAAGTGATGGATTTTCAGCCAGATGGCGAGCAGAAGTGTCCTGCATGAGGACACTCTCTGTTCCATCCGCGGACATGCCGCCTCAGGACAGCGACTCCAGCTTCTTGTAGAGGTAGGAGCGCGACACGCCCAGGTGCTCCGCCGCCTTCTTCTTGTTGCCCTTGAATCGGATGATGGCGTCGTTGATCAGCTTGGTCTCCAGATCGTCCAGGCTGTCCTTCAGCAGCCCCGCCCCGGTGGGCGCCACGGGGCCGGCGGCCGCGCGCCTGGCCGGTGCCGGCGCCTCGCGCTGGAAGTCCGCGACCGACAGCCGGCCGGGATCGGCGAAGACGAAGGCGCGTTCGATCATGTGGCGCAGCTGGCGCACGTTGCCGGGCCAGCTCTGCTCCATCAGCCAGGCGGGCACGTCCATTTCGATCTCGGGCAGCGGGCGGTTGTACTGCCGGGCCAGGTCGGCGGCGAAATGCGCCAGCAGCGGTGGGATGTCCTCCAGCCGCTCCTCCAGCGAGGGCAGCGAGATCACCACCGGGCTGATGCGGTAGAACAGGTCCAGCCGGAACTTGCCCTGGTCCACGAAGGCTTCCAGATTGCGGTTGGTGGCGCTGCACAGGCGGAAGTCCACCCGCTTGGGCTTGTCGCCGCCCACCCGCTCCACGATGCGGTCCTGCAACACGCGGAGCAGCTTCGACTGGGTGTCCAGCGGCATGTCCCCGATCTCGTCCAGAAAGATCGTGCCCTTGTCGGCCAGCTCGAACTTGCCCGGGCGGCCCTTGCGGTCGGCCCCGGTGAAGGAGCCGGGCTCGTAGCCGAAGAGCTCGCTTTCCACCAGCGACTCGGGCAGGGCGGCGGCGTTGATGGTGATCAGCCGGGCGCCCTGCCGGGGGCTGAGCATGTGCAGCGCCTGCGCCACCAGTTCCTTGCCCGTGCCGCTTTCGCCCTGGATCAGCACCGGAATGTCCAAGGGCGCGATCTTGCGGATCTGCTGGCGCACGCTCTGGATTGCCAGGCTCTGCCCGATGATCGCGTCCAGGAACTCCTCGCCCTGGATGCGCTGGGTGGTCTCCTGCCGGTAGGTGGCGATCTCGTGCTCCAGGTCGTTGATCCGCTTGGCCATGGCCTCCAGCTGCTGCGGGCCCTTGAACATGATGCGGCCGATGGCGCCCACGGTCTTGCCCTGGTGGCGGATCGGGTGGCGCGAGACCACGCGCTCGCTGCCCTTCATGCGCTGGATCTGGCCGATCTCGGCCACCCCGGTGCGCACCACGTGGTGCAGGCGGGTGTTCTCGATCACCTCCTTGACGTTCCGCCCGATCCCCTCGCCCACCCGCAGGCCGAAGAACTTCTCGTGCGCGGGCGAGATGAAGGCCAGCTTCTCCTTCGCGTCCACGATCACCATGGCGTCGTAGGGGTCGGTCAGGATGTGGTCGATGATGTCATAGGCGAAATCGACGTTCAGCACGAAGTTCAGCACCGTGTCGGTGGGCGCGCGCGACAGCACGGTCAGGTGGCCGCCCTCCACCGCGCAGCACAGCGCGACCAGCCGCGCGTCGGTCAGGGTGATCGGGACCATGCGCTTTTCCGCGGCCTCGGCGATCCAGTCGCGGTCGGTGACCATGGCCTGCACCCGCGGGTCGGCCCCGATCCCCATCGCGGCGATCAGCTTGCCCCGCTCGCTGGTGACGACGACGCCATCCAGGCGCAGGTCGGATGCTGCTGTCATGACGACACTCCCTGACCCCTTGCGCCTGCGGTTCGACATGGAAGGGCGCGGGTCCGGGGTGAAGGTGTATCCGCTGGCGACACTCTGTCAAGGGAATGCGTCCCCGGAATGGGCAGTTGCCATCGCGAGCGTGATCGTGCGATGGCAGGAGGGAAGCAAGGGGAACCGGCGATGGAACTGCGTCACCTGCGCTATTTCCTGGCGGCGGCGGACGAGCTGCATTTCGGCCGCGCGGCCGATGCGCTGTTCGTCACCCGCCCGGCGGTGTCGCAGACCATCTCGGATCTGGAGACCGAGCTGGGCGTGCAGCTGTTCTTCCGCCACGCCCACAAGGTGACGCTGACCGCGGCCGGGGCGGCGTTGCAGCGGCACACCCGCACGCTCTTGAACGACCTCGGCCGGGCGGTGGAGGTGGCGCGCAGCATCGGCAGCGGCAAGGTGGGCTACCTGAACCTGGGCTATGGCACGCTCAGCCTGCAGCACCCGCTGTTCCGCGCCGCGCTGAAGCAGCTGCGCAGCCGGCACGCGGGCATCGACGTGACGCTGCACGAGATGGCCAGCAGCGCGCAGATCCCCGCCGTGCGCTCGGGCAAGCTGGACGTGGGCTTCGTCGTGGTCGCCGACGAGGCGCTGGAACGGCCCGGCTCGGTGCCCGAGTTCATGAGCATCCTCGACCTGGGCTCGCTGGAGCTGGAGCGGGGCGAGCTGTCCGCGGCGGTGCCGGCGGATCATCCGCTGGCCGCCCGCGCGCGTATCGGCTTCGCCGACCTGGCCGCCCACGGGATGATCGTCGTGCAGCGGTCGAACGTGATCCCGGGGCAGAGCCGGCTGGAGGCGATGTTCCGCGAACGCGGCCTGACCCTGCGGGTGGTGCAGGAGGTGGCCAACATCGTCACCCAGGTGAACCTGATCGCCGCCGGCATGGGGGTGGGGCTGGTGGTCAACACGCCGGGGATGCAATACCCCGACAGCGTGCGGCTGATCCCGCTGGAGGGCGTGGCCTTCCCCGTGCGCTTCTGCCTGGTCTGGCGCAAGGATCCGGTCGAGCCGGTGCTGGGCAGCTTCATCGCCACCGTGCGGGAGCTGGCGGCCGGCGGGTCAGCGGCAGAGTGAATCGACCAGCGGGGCCACGCCAGGCGCGTCGTCCAGCCCTTCGACAATCGGCAGGATGCGCTCGCCCCCCGGCCAGAGGGCGGTCAGCTTGGCCGCCAGTTCGTCGTCCGTGAGCGGGTTGTCGGGGTGGCCCTTGGGCTGGCGCCGCTCGGCCGCGTGGGTCCGGCCGTCGCGGGTGGTGACGGTGATCCGCGCGCCGGCGAAGGCGGGATAGGCGCGGGTCAGATCCTCGGCCGGTTCCACAGCGACCTTCTGCATCATCGCCGCCAGCCCCGGGTCGGCCAGCCGCGGG
The DNA here is from genome assembly GCA_037190175.1 of Paracoccaceae bacterium. Classification (GTDB taxonomy): domain Bacteria; phylum Pseudomonadota; class Alphaproteobacteria; order Rhodobacterales; family Rhodobacteraceae; genus JBBCJM01. The sequence goes on from JBBCJM010000201.1 coordinate 18,739, forward strand.
CCGAGGTAGTCGTTGGAGGTCAGCCGCCCGGTGGTCAGCGCCACGGCCACGGTGAAGGGCAGGCTGTGGTCGGCGGTCTCGCGCGTCTTTGGCGCCCAGCGGGTGGGGTCGCCGCCCATCATCTTCGCGGATGTCTCATAGACCTCCACCCGCACCCGGGCGATGTCCTCGGGGTGGAGGCTGCGCGACAGTTCGATGGCGGCGTCGACCGCCGACTGGCCGTGATAGCAGACGGGATAGGCCTTCAGCCGGGTCTCCACGATCCGCGGCAGGGCGGTGTCGCGGAAGGAAAGCGGCCCGGCCACCTCGGCCAGCCCGCCCTTGCCGTCGAACACCGCCGTGGGGCCGGTCACGCCGTCGCGGGCCAGAAGCGCGGCGAAGATCCCGCCCCGGGCGGCATTGGGCCCGGCGCAGGCCTTCCAGTCCGACAAGGTGCCGCAGCGCACGTTGTAGAGGTTGACGTTGGCCCCCAGCGCCAGGGCCAGCGCATTGCCGGTGCGGCCTGCGTCCAGCCCCAGGATGCGGCTGGCGCCCCCCGCGGCCCCCAGCGCGGCTGCCATCGACTGGTCCAGCCCGCGCGGCCCCAGCGCCGCGGCGTCGCAGAGCCCGCAGTAGAGCTCATAGGCCGCCACGATCCCCTCGAGCAGGCGGGCGCCCGTTGCGCCATGCCCCTCGGCCAGCGCCACCAGCGCGGGGATCATGTCGCTGGGGTGGCCGGCCGAGGCGCCCAGGAAGGTGTCGTTCAGGTCATGGTAGCGCAGCGCGGTGCCGTTGGCGAAGCCCGCCATCTCGATGGAGCTTACCTGCCCCGTGCCCCAGATCCGCGCCGCCGGCTGGCCGGAGTAGCGCCCCGCCGCCTGCCGGATGGCGGCGCAGAACGGTTCCTCATGGGCGCCCATCGCGCAGGCGATGCCGTCGATCAGCCGCCGCTTGGTCTGCCGCACCGCCTCGGGGGCCAGGGTTTCGATCGCGGTCTCGGTGACGCGCTGCGCGAGGCGCCGGGTGGTCTGGTCCATTCCGGGGTTCCTCAGCAGAGCACGCGCATCACGTCGGCGGCGTCGTCCAGCGTCTCCAGCCCGCGGACCATCCGCTGCGCCTCGGCCACCGCCTCGGCCGGGATCGGCTTTTTCGAGAAGGACGCGGCCTCGGTGAACTTGGCGGTCAGGTAATCCCAGTCCATCGGGTTGTCGGCCTCGCCCGGCACCTTGTCGCCGATCCGGCTCAGCACCCGGCCGTCGCGCAGGGTCATCTCGATGCGGCCATGCGGCAGCTTGCCGGCCCAGTTGCCGGCCGCGTCGGGCTCGGGCACCACCTTCGCGGCCACAGCCAGCGCCGCGGGATTGCCCAGCCCCTCGGGCGTGAAGTCCGCCAGCCCCACGCTGCCCTTCACCGCGGCCAGGCCCACGCAATAGGGGATCGAGAACTTGGCGTCCGCCGGCACCCTGGGCGCGCGGCGGGTTTCCAGCGGCAGGCACAGCCGGTGCTGGAAATCGCCCACGAAGACCTTGATCTGGCTGATGTCGTCGGGCGCGATCC
>JBBCJM010000202.1:0-9762 GCA_037190175.1 Paracoccaceae bacterium
TGCAGAACACCTCCGGCTTCGTCTATTACGTCTCGATCACCGGCATCACCGGCGCCGCCGCGGCGCAGGCGGGCGATGTCGGCCCCGAGGTGGCGCGGATCAAGGCGCAGACCGACCTGCCGGTGGTGGTGGGCTTCGGCATCAACACCCCCGAGAGCGCCCGGGCCATCGCCGGGGTGGCCGACGGCTGCGTGGTGGGCTCGGCCATCGTGAAGCTGATCGGCGAGGGCAAACCGCCCGCCGAGGTGCTGGGTTTCGTGGCCTCGCTGGCCGCGGGGGCGCATTCGGCCTGAGGGGGGCGTGGCGGGATGAATCCCGCCCTGCGGCGGCGCCTCTTTCCTGTGTAGGGCGGGGTTCACCCCGCCTTCCGGGCCGTGGGGTGGGATCAATCCCGCCCTACCCCCAGCGCCTTGGCCTCCGCCGCCGGCTCCAAAGGCTCGCCCGCGCCGAGGTCGCTCAGCAACCCGTCCAGCAGCATCAGCCCCGCCTCGGAGGCCGGCACGAAACCCTCGCCGGTGGCGATGCTGGCCACCGCCTGCCAGTCCGCGCCGCTGCGGCAGGCGATGCCGCGTTCCGCCCCCGCCTCGATCATCCGGCAGAGCCCGCCATCGGTGGCAAAGCTGGCCAGCGCCCGGGCGGTGGTGCCGTCCGCCAGCCTCACCTCGCCCCCCGAAGCCGTCCGGCCCAGCGCCGCCGCGGCCACCGCCAGCCCTCCGGCGGGCGCCGGGCGGTGGGCCAGGTAGCCCAGCCCCGCCGCCAGCGCCAGCGAGGCCGCCAGCGCCAGCGGTTGCCAGCGGGGACGGCGCAGGGGGATCACCTGCGCCGAGGGTGCGGCCAGGATCGCCTGCACCAGCCGGTCGGGCACCGGCCCCGCCTCCTCCTCCAGCGCCGCGCAGGCCAGCGCCCGGCTCTGCACGTAAAGCTCGAACCGCCGGGCCAGCCCGGGGTCGGCGGCCACCCGCGAAAGCAGCCGCCCGGCCTCCTCGGGGCGCAACTCGCCGTCCGCCAGCGCCATCAGCATCGTGTCGTCCTCATCCTCTCGGGTCATCTTCCCTCTCCGTGCCGGCCCCGGCCGGGGGTGTCGTCCAGTCCCAGCGCGGCGTTCAGCCCCGCGCGCGCCCGCGACAGCCGGCTCATCACCGTGCCCTCGGGGATCTCCAGCGCCGCGGCGGCCTCGCGGTAGCGCAGCCCCTCGACGCAGACCAGCATCAGCACCGCGCGCTGCTCCTCGGGCAGTCCGTCGATGGCGCGGCGCACGGCGGCCAGATGCAGGCGGTTCTCGGCCACCTCGCGCCCGTCCGCGCCGATCAGCGCGGGATCATCCGCCACGTCCTCTACCGCCACCGCCTCGCGCCGGGTGCGCGTCTGGTCCACAAAGGCGTTGCGCAGGATGCGGAACATCCAGGCGTCCAGCCGCGTGCCGGGCTGGTAGGACGACAGGTTGCGCAATGCCTTCTCGCAGGCGATCTGCACCAGGTCGTCCGCCGGGGCCCGCGCCCCGGCCAGGCTGCGCGCGAAGGCCCGCAGGCGGGGCAGGAGCGCGATCATCTCGGCCTTCACCTGCTCGGACACACGCCGCCTCCTTGCCCTCTCGCGCCACGTCACCAGATGAACGGCAGGGCCGCCAGTGCTATTCCCGGGAACCGGGGAAATTTCGGCGGGAATGAAGGCGGGGTCTCGCGCGTTTCCCCGAAGGGCTGCGGAAAGGACCGGACCATGGCTGACGAGATCGACCCGACGCGCCGGATGCTGCTGCGCCGCCTGGGGCTGGGGGCGGCGGCGGTCTGGCTGCCGCTGGCCGCCCGGGCCGACGACGATGACGATGACGATGACGACGATGATGATGACGACTGGGACGACGACGACGATGACGACGACCGCCCGCCTCCGCGCCGCACCGCCCGCCGCCCCGCGCCACCTGCCCCGCCGCCCGAGATCGTGCTCTTGCTGCCGCCCGGGCAGGGGACGGCGCTGGTCACGGCGGCCGGCTATACCATCCTTGCCGTCGCCCCCGCGCCGGTGCTGGGCGGGCTGCTTCTGCGCCTCGCCCTGCCCCCCGGCCGCGGCCCCGCCGCCGCCATCGCGGAGCTGGAGGCGCTGATCGCCGGGGCCACGGCGGACGAGAACCACCTTTACAGCCCGCAGAGCTTTCTCTGCGACGAGGGCGGCTGCGGCGCCCATGCGATGGTGGGCTGGCAGGGCTGGCCGCTCACGGCGGCGCCGCGGATCGGCATGGTCGACACCGGGGTGAACACCGCCCACGACGCGCTGGCCGGCCAGCGGCTGACCGTGCATCAGGTGGCCCTGGACGACCGCGCCGCCGCCGGGCGCCAGCACGGCACCGCGGTGGCCGCGATGCTGATCGGCCGCGCCGGCGGCCGGGTGCCGGGCCTGCTGCCCAATGCCGAACTGGTCGCGGTCGAGGCGTTCCACCGCCGCGGCGCGGGCGAGGCGGCGGATGCCTTCAGCCTGGCGCAGGCGCTGGGCACCCTGCTGGAAGCGCGGGTGCAGGTGGCGAACCTGTCCTTCACCGGCCCGGCCAATACCGTGCTGCGCCGGATGGTCGAGGCCGCCTGGGTGCAAGGCATGGGCCTGGTCGCCGCCGCCGGCAACGGCGGGCCGGGGGCGCTGCCCGCCTATCCCGCCGCCTGGCCCGAGGTGGTGGCGGTGACCGCGGTGGATGCCGGGGGCCGGGCCTGGCGGCAGGCCAACCGCGGGCCCTATGTCTCGCTGGCCGCGCCGGGGGTGAACCTGTGGACCGCGGCCTCGGTCTCGGGCGGGCGGCTGCGCTCGGGCACCTCCTATGCCGCGCCCTTCGTCACCGCGGCGCTGGCGGTGGAGCGGCTGCGCCGGCCCGATGCCGACCTGGCCACGGTGATCGCCGGGATGCTGGCCTGCGCCCGCGACCTGGGCGAGGCGGGGTTCGACGAGGTGTACGGCCATGGCCTCTTGACCTCGCCCTCGCTCTGCACCCCCGCGGCGCCGGCGGCCGGCCGGCTGCCCGATTTCTTCCCCTCGGAATAGGATTGCACGGCCGCGCGGCGCCGGGTTACGCAAACCCGACCCATCGCCCGGAGCGCCGCCCATGCCCGTCATCACCTGCATCGAGGATCTGCGCCGGCTCTACCATGCCCGGGTGCCGCGGATGTTCTTCGACTATGCGGAATCGGGCAGCTATACCGAACAGACCTTCCGCGACAACTGCACCGACTTCGCCCGCCTGCGGCTGCGGCAGAAGGTGGCGGTGGACATGTCGGGGCGTTCCACCGCCTCGACCATGATCGGCCGGCCCGTGACCATGCCGGTGGCGCTGGCCCCGGTGGGGCTGACCGGGATGCAGCACGCCGACGGCGAGATCAAGGCGGCCCGGGCGGCCGCGGCCTTCGGGGTGCCCTTCACCCTCTCCACCATGTCGATCTGTTCCATCGAGGACGTGGCCGAGGCGACCGGGGCGCCCTTCTGGTTCCAGCTTTACGTGATGCGGGACGAGGAGTTCGTGGACGGCATCATCGACCGCGCCCGCAAGGCGGGCTGCGAGGCGCTGGTGCTGACGCTGGACCTGCAGATCCTCGGGCAAAGGCACAAGGACCTGAGGAACGGCCTCTCCGCCCCCCCGCGGCTGACGATCCCCAACATCATGAACATGATGACGAAACCGCGCTGGTGCCTGGGGATGCTGGGCACGAAACGGCGCAGCTTCGGCAATATCGTAGGGCACGCCAAGGGGGTGGGGGATCTGGCGTCCCTCAGCAGCTGGACCAACGAGCAGTTCGACCCCCAGCTCGACTGGCGCAAGATCGCCCGCATCCGCGACCGCTGGGGCGGCAAGCTGATCCTGAAGGGGATCCTGGACGAGGACGACGCCCGCCGCGCCGCCGACTTCGGCGCCGATGCCATCGTGGTCTCGAACCACGGCGGCCGGCAGCTGGACGGCGCGGTCTCGGCGATCTCGATGCTGCCCCGCATCGTGCGGGCGGTGGGCGAGCAGGTCGAGGTGCACATGGACAGCGGCATCCGCTCGGGCCAGGACGTGCTGAAGGCGCTGGCCCTGGGGGCGAAGGCCACCTACATCGGCCGCGCCTTCGTCTATGGCCTGGGCGCGATGGGGCAGGCCGGGGTGACGGCGGCGCTGGAGGTCATCCGCAAGGAGCTGGACATCACCATGGCGCTCTGCGGCGAGCGGGACGTGCAGGCGCTGGGGCGGCACAACCTGCTGATCCCGCGGGATTTCGAGGGCGACTGGGCCTAGGCCGCCGCCCCGGCCCGGCGGGTGGCCGGGGCCAGCGCCAGCACCACCAGCAGCATGGCGGCGGCAAAGACGAAGGCCATCCGCAGCCCGAAGCCGCCGGCGATGAAGCCCAGCACGGGCGGGCCGAAGAAATAGCCGAAATAGCCCCAGAGCGTGGCCCGCGCCACCGCCCGCGCCCGCGCCTCGGGCCGGGCGCTGCGGCCGACCAGCGAGAAGGCGGTGGGCGCGATGACCGAGGAGCCGATCCCCATCACGACGAAGCCCGCATAGGCCATGGCAGGCGAGGTCGCCAGGGCCGCCCCCAGCGCCCCGCAGGCCGACAGCGCCGCGCCCCAGGCCAGGAGCCGCACCGGATCGACCCGGGTGGCGAAGCCCTGGCCGGCCAGCCGGGCGATCCCCATGGTCAGCGCCAGCGCCGCCGGCCCCATCGCCCCCTGCCCCGGGCTGCCGCCCAGCGTCTGCTCGATATGCAGGGCCGACCAGTTCTCGGCCGCGTTCTCGGTCAGGAAGGCGATCAGCACGATCCCCCCGCCCAGGAGCGGCACCAGCCCCAGCCCTCCGGTGCCGGGCGCGGGCCGCCCGAGGCCGGCGATCGCCCCGTCGCGCTCGCGCGTCAGCAGCGCCAGCATGAGCCCCGCGCCCGCCATGGCCCCCATCACCAGCCCCGGCCCCCAGCCCGCGCCGCGCATCGCCCCGGTGGCCAGCGCGCCCGCGGCATAGCCGAAGGAATAGGCGGCATGGCAGAGGTTCATCAGATGCAGGTCGCGCTCGTTCTCCAGCGCCGCCACCCGGGCGTTCATCAGCACGTCGGTCAGCCCGGTGCCGGCCCCGGCCGCCAGCATCGCCAGCGGGAACAGCCAGACCGAGGCCGCCTGCCCCGGCAGCGCGAAGGCCAGCGCCATGGCCGCAGTGGCCAAGGGGAGCGCCAGCCGCCCCATCCGGGCGCCGAAGGCGGGCGCGGCCAGCATGGCCATGACCGCCGCGACGGGGGTGACGAAGATCAGCAGGCCCAGCTCCGCCTCCCGCACCCCCAGCATCGCCATCAGGTCGGGCAGCACCGCGGCATAGGTCCCCCACAGGAGCCCCATGGCGGCAAATGCCGCCAGCGGCGCGCGCGCCACGGACAACAGGGATCGGGCCGGCATGACGGGAACTCCTTTCCCCGCCAGCTAGCGCGCGGCACCGGCAAGGGCAAGCCCGCCACAGAACCGGACAACTCGATTCAAATTGTCCCCCTGCTGCCTTCTTCTGTCCATAAATATCCCACGGGGGGTCCGGGGGGTGTGAAACCCCCCGGCCTCTCCGCAGGCCGCAACGCCTACAAACCGTATGCCGGCATCAGCGAGCGGTGGCAGGCGGTGCCGGCGACCGCGCCGCGGGCCACGGCCAGCGGGGCCGAGGGGGTGGCATGGGCCAGATCGCCCGCGGCGAAGACGCCGGGCACCGAGGTCGCGCCGTGCTCGTCCACCTCGACATGCGGGCCGCAGGGCCCCTCGGCCATGGCGCAGCCCAGCTGCGCGGCCAGGTCGCAGGCGGGCTCGGTGTCGGGTGCGAGGTAGAGCGCGCCGCAGTCCACCGCCTCGCCGCCCGCCAGCCGCACCGCGCGCAGATGCCCGCCCTCGTGCTCCAGCGCCAGGGGCGGGCGGTCCTCCACCGCCACCCCCTGCGCCTCGAGCGTCGCCCGGTCCTCCGGCGCCAGGTCCTGCCCGGCGGTCAGCACGCCCACCTGTCCGGTCCATTCCCCCAGCATCAGCGCCTGGTGCGGCAGGACGGGCCGGGTCATCAGCACCAGCGTGGGCAGGTCGGCCAGCTCGTGGCCGTGGCAATAGGGGCAATGCACCGCCGAGACGCCCCAGCATTCCGCCAGCCCCGGCAGGCCGGGCAGCAGGTCGCGCATCCCGAAGGCCAGCACCAGCCGGCGCGCCAGTGTCTCGCGGCCGGCCTCGTCGGTCAGGCGGAAGGCATCGGCCTTGCCCTCGGCCCGCGCCACCCCCGCATCGACCCGCGAGACGGTCGGATAGGCCGCCAGATCCCGCCGGCCCTGCGCGACGATCTCGGCCGGGGCCCGCCCGTCCAGCCCGAAGACCCCGTGGCTGGCCGGCGAGAAGCGGTTGCGCGGCAGGCCGGTGTCGAAGACCGCCACCCGCCGCCGTCCCCGCGCCAGCATCAGCGCCGCGGTGAGCCCGGCGAAACTGCCGCCCACCACGGCCACGTCGAAAGGTTCCATGCCGCGATCCCCGTGCAAACTGCCTCGGCCAGATATATAGGAGCCCATCGCCGGCCGCGGGAAAATCCCCCTTTCGCCGCGCGGAAATCCCCGCTATAGGCCGCGGGTCGCGCCGCACACCCTTGGAGGGCGGCGGACGGAAAGCAAGCATTGGAGAGACATCATGGCTGGCGAGATCCCCGATCTTCTGGCCGAGGTGCGGACGGGGACAGGCAAGGGGGCCGCCCGTCAGGCTCGTCGCGAGAGCTACGTACCCGGCATCGTCTATGGCGGCGGCGTTGACCCGCAGCCGATCAACATCAGGTTCAACTACCTGCTGAAGCTGCTGAAGGCCGGCCGCTTCAAGTCCAAGCTCTGGAACCTCAAGGTCGAGGGGCAGGAGGACGTGCGCGTGATCTGCCGCAACGTGCAGCGCGACGTGGTGAAGGACCTGCCCACGCATCTGGACCTGATGCGCCTGCGGCAGACCAGCCGGATCAACCTCTTCATCCACGTCGAGTTCGTGAACCACGAGGCGGCCCCGGGGCTGAAGCGCGGCGGCACGCTGGTGGTGGTGCGCCCCGAGGTGGAGCTGGAGGTGACCGCGGGCGAGATCCCGGAGAAGATCGTGGTCGATCTCGCCGGCCGCAACATCGGCGACGTGATCCACATCAACGACGTGGCGCTGCCCGAGGGCGCGAAGCCCACCATCGACCGCAACTTCGTGATCGCCAACATCTCGGCCCCCTCGGGGCTGCGGTCGGAAGAGAACGAAGAGGGCTGATCCCCTGCCGGATAAGGGACGGGCGCGCGGGCTGCCGGCCCGCGTGCCCGTCCTGTTTCCGGGGCCCCGCCGGCGGAACCGCGCGGATGGCGGCAGATAATTTCGCCCCGCCCTCGCAATCCGGCCGCCCGCGTGCTATATGGGCGGGGCATCTAAAGTTTCGAACCCTGTTCCTTCTCGGCTCAGCTTCGATCTCCAGCTCTGCCGGGCCGCTACGCTGTGTGAGCGGCATTCCAATGGAAGGAACGACACGATGGCCAATGGCACCGTGAAATGGTTCAACGCCACCAAGGGCTTCGGCTTCATCGCCCCCGAGGGCGGCTCCAAGGACGTCTTCGTCCACATCTCCGCGCTGGAACGCGCCGGCCTGCGTGGCCTGAACGACGGCCAGGCGGTGACCTTCGACACCGAGCGTGACCGCAGCGGCCGTGAATCGGCCACCAACCTCGCGCTGGCCTGAGACCATCTCCGGCAATGACGCAGGCGGGGCCGGTTCGCGCCGGCCCCGCTTTTTTTTCGGTCCGCCCGACGCCCCCGGGGCGCGGCGGTCCGGCTTTCCCGAAAGAAGACAAGACCATGATGGAAATCCATTGGGGGCAACCCCTGTCATTCGTCATTTCGCCCGAGGGCGAGGTGCAGAAGTTCAGCACGATCGAGCAGGCCCGGTACTGGCTGCACAGGAAGTGGCCGGTCGCCGACGAGGCGCGCAGCCGCGCGCTCGACCAGCTGGACGCCGCGATGCATTGCCTGGTCCCGGTCGGCTCTGCCCGCCGGGCCTTCATCGCCGCGGCAAGGACCGCCGGCTTCGTGCCCGAGACGCTGAGCGTCCAGTCGGGCCGCCCCGTCGCCGCCTGACCGCCGGGCGGGGAACCATCGGGGCCGGGCCGGGTTTCCCGACCGCAGGAGGGCCCCATCCATGCCGAAATTCGTGACCATCGGCTACGGCGACCGCGCGGGCTATGACCGCACGCCCCCGGCCGTCCGCGACGCCGCCCATGCCCATGACGCCGAGCTGCAAAGGCAGGGGGTGCTGATGGGGATCGCCGGCGCGCCGGTGCGGGTGCGCAACCCCGAGGCGGTCGGGGTGGAAACCACCCCGGGCGCCTTCATGATCTCCGCCCTGCCGGTCGCGGGCTTCGCCGTCGTCGAGGCCGCCGACCTCGCCGAAGCCATCGCAATGGTCTCCCGCACCCCTGCGCCGTGGCCCATGGCGTGGTCGAGGTCTGGCCGCTGGAGGAGACGCCCGGCCAGGCGGGCTGACTGCAGCGGAATATCCAAGGGGGCGTTTGACTCAAATTGCCCTCCCGCTTCTCTTTCGAGCCATAAATATCCTCGGGGGGTCCGGGGGGCAGACAGCCCCCCGGCGCTCTCCGCAGGCCGCGACGGCCCCTTGCCCTTCCCCATGTCCATTGCTTAAACCCCTGCCATCGACCGAGTGGCAACTAGGGTTCCGGGCATTCGCCGCTGGACCGAGCGTTGCAGAGACCGCGGGGGTTCCGCGGCTGCACCCAAGGGACAAAAGCCCAGGGGAGGAGACGTCGAGATCAACCGGCGCGGGTCGCGCCAAAGGGGGTCTCAATGACGCTTGCCTCGCTGCTGCTCGTGGTGCTCGCAGCCTTTATCCATGCCGGCTGGAACCTGCTGGCCAAACGCGCGGCCGGGGTGGGGCCGGTCTTCGTCTTCGCCTACAACCTCGTCTCCTGCCTGGCCTATGCGCCCTGGGTCCTGTACCTGCTGGCGCAGGGGATGGCGTGGAGCGGCGAAATCGTGGGTTTCATCCTGCTGAGCGGCCTGATCCATCTGGCCTACAGCCTTACCCTGCAGCGCGGCTATCAGGTGGCCGACCTCTCGGTGGTCTATCCGGTGGCCCGCGGCACCGGGCCGATGCTCTCCACCCTCGGCGCCTTCGCGATCCTGCGCGAGACGCCGACGCTGGCCGGGGTGGCGGGGCTGGTCATGACCGTGGCCGGCATCCTGCTGATCGCCACCGGGGGCAGCCTGGCCGCCTTCCGCCGCCCCGGCGGCCAGGCGGGGCTGCGCTGGGGCAGCCTGACCGGGGGGCTGATCGCGGCCTATACCGTGGTGGACGCCTGGGCGGTCAAGGCGCTGGGGATCGCGCCGGTGGTGCTGGACTGGTTCTCGAACCTCATGCGCTTCGTGCTGCTGGCGCCCATCGTCATCGCCAACCCGCGCCGGGCGATGGCCCTGATGCGGGGCCACTGGGGAACCGCCGTCGCGGTGGGGGTGATGTCGCCCCTGTCCTATATCCTGGTGCTGGCCGCGCTCTCCGCCGGCGCGCCGCTGAGCCTGGTCGCGCCCCTGCGCGAGATGTCGATGATGGTGGGCGCGCTGATGGGGATGCTGATATTGCGCGAGGCGGTGGGGCCCGGCCGGCTGATGGGCTGCGGGGTGCTGGCGGGGGGCGTGATCCTGCTGTCCTCGGCGTGACCGGGGCGTGGCGGGGTGAACCCCGCCCTACCTCGGCATGAGGGCCGTAGGGCGGGATTCATCCCGCCACCCCGG
>JBBCJM010000203.1:0-48295 GCA_037190175.1 Paracoccaceae bacterium
AGGTGTCATAGGTCGGTCTTACAGCGACACTGACGAGGCCATCGTAGATACAGGCCGCCGCCCGGTCGGGGCGGCGGCGTAGCGTTTCCGGCGTCTGGTCACGCGGCGGGAAGTCTGTAGACCCGCCCGCGCCCCTCGACCTTCTCCGAGGTCACCTCGAGTCCGAGTTTCTTCTTGAGCGCCCCGGCCATCGCGCCGCGCACCGTGTGCGACTGCCAGCCCGTGGCGGCGGTGATCTCCTCGATGGTCGCGCCATCCGGCGCGCGCAGCATGGCGATCAGCGTGGCCTGCTTGGTGCCCTCGCGCGGCGTGCGCGCCTTGGGCGCGGCTTCAGGCGCGGTGGGGGTGTCCGTCGCGGGCGCGTCGCTCGGCGCGTCCGTCGCGCCCGTGGGCGCGCTGTTCGCGTCTTCGGGATCGATGCCGATGGCGGCGAGCCCAGCATCGGTGGCGACCAGCGTGGTGCCATGGCCGTCGCCGGTCTCGCGCCAGACGGGCTCGCCCTTGCGCAGGTCGGCGTCGACCTCCTGCAGGAACCCATTGGCGATCATCGCGCCTACTACCTTGGCGGCGGCGCCACCCCGCAGGCTCTCGGGCAGCGGCAGGGCGATGTGCTCGGGCCGCTGGGCGGCGGCGCTCAGGATCAGGGCTTGGGTGTCGGAAAGCTGGGTCATCGTCGTCTCCCGTATCGGGGCGCGCGGACTGCGGGCCCTTCTACGAGGTCGAGCCCGCCAGTCGGCGGGCGGGACCGGGGACGGGTCGTTTCACTCGGCGTGTTCGCCTTCCTTGAAGGCGCTGTCGGTGATCTCGCGCAGTTTGGCGCGGTAGTGGTTCAGGGTGCCGACGTGCCCCCAATGGATCTCGTCGGGGTGGGTCTCGAAATGGTCGGCGCTGAGGGCGGCGAGGCGTGCCAGCATCGCGTCGATCTCGAACTTGGCGGCGATGAAGGCGTCGAGGGCTTTCGTGTTGTCGGTCGCGCGGCGGGTCATCGTGGTGGCTCCGGGTGAGTTGCATCGCTTCGTTGGAGTGACATTCCCTCTGTCCGCGAAGCTTATCAACTCGATAAGCACATGAATCTGAATGATAATCGGAGCCGTCGATGCAGGGCATGAGCGAGCGCCAGTACGCCGCCCATGTCGGGCTGTCGCGGGGCGCGATCCAGAAGGCGAAGACGGCCGAGCGCCTGGTCCTCTATTCGGACGGCAGCATCAACGCGGCCGCCAGCGATGTGCGGCGCGCGGACACAACCGACCCGTCGAAGACCCGCAAGCCGCCCGCGCCGAAGCTGAAGCCGGTCCCCGAGGCGGCAGTGGCCGCTGTCGGCGATACCCTGCGCGAACAGGGACTGGCGGTCCCGGCGGTGGGCGGCGGCACGACCTTTCTGCAGGCCAAGACCGCAAACGAGGTGCTGAAGGCGCAGGAGCGGCGCATCCGGCTCCAGAAGCTGAAGGGAGAGCTGATCGAGCGGGCCCGGGCGCTGGCACTGGTGTTCCGGCTGGCGCGGGAGGAACGGGACACGTGGGTGAACTGGCCCGCGCGCGCGGCGGCGCTGATGGCGGCCGAGCTCTCGGCCTCGTGCAGCGACGCGATAGGCCAGCAAATCACCGTGGAGCCAGCCGCGATGCAGAAGGTCCTGGAGAGACATGTACGCGCCCACCTCGACGAACTCGCCGAGGTCCGGCCCGACTTCCGGTGATGATGACGCACTGACGGACTTCGACGGCGCGGGCGAGATCCTGCGCGCCTGGGGCAACGGGCTGCGGCCCGACCCGGACCTGACCGTCTCGGAATGGGCGGACCGGCACCGGATGCTTTCGGGCCGCGCCTCGGCCGAACCCGGGCGATACCGCACCGTCCGCACGCCCTATATGCGCGAGATCATGGATCGGCTGTCGCCCGGCGATCCCACGCAGCGGATCGTGTTCATGAAGGCCGCGCAGGTCGGGGCGACCGAGGCGGGCAACAACTGGATCGGGTTCGCGATCCACCAGGCGCCGGGGCCGATGCTGGCGGTCCAGCCCACGGTCGAGCTGGCCAAGCGCAACTCGCGGCAGCGGATCGACCCGCTGATCGATGAAAGCCCGGAACTGCGCGAGCGGGTGAAGCCCGCGCGCTCGCGGGACGCGGGCAACACGATGCTGTCCAAGGAATTCGCGGGCGGCATCCTGATCATGACCGGGGCGAACTCGGCGGTCGGGCTGCGCTCGACCCCGGCGCGGTACATCTTCCTCGACGAGGTCGACGCCTATCCGGCCTCGGCCGACGAGGAAGGCGATCCGGTCACGCTGGCCGAGGCGCGGTCGCTGACCTTCGCGCATCGGCGCAAGGTGCTGCTGGTCTCGACGCCGACGATCCGGGGGCTGTCGCGCATCGAGCGGGAATACGAGGCGAGCGATCAGCGCCGGTTCTTCGTGCCGTGCCCGCATTGCGGCGCGATGCAGTGGCTGAAGTTCGACCGGCTGCGCTGGCAGAAGGGCCGCCCGGAGACGGCGGAGTATCACTGCGAGGGCTGCGACGCATCAATCGCGGAGCACCACAAGACGGCGATGCTGGAGGGCGGCGAATGGCGGGCGACCGCCACGGCCGCCGATCCGACCACGGTCGGGTATCACCTCTCGGCGCTCTATTCGCCGATCGGCTGGCTGAGCTGGGAGCGGATCGTGCGGGCCTGGGACGCGGCACAGGGGTCGGACGAGGCGATCAAGGCGTTCCGCAACACGATCCTCGGCGAGACATGGGTCGAGACCGGAGAAGCCCCCGACTGGCAGCGGCTCTACGACCGGCGCGAGCGCTGGACCTCCGGCACCGTGCCTGCGGGCGGGCTGTTCCTGACCGCCGGGGCCGACGTCCAGAAGGACCGGATCGAGGTCGATGTCTGGGCCTGGGGCCGCGGGCTGGAAAGCTGGCTCGTCGATCACGTCGTGATCGAGGGCGGGCCCGACCGGCACGATGCGTGGTTGGAACTGACCGCGCTGCTGGATCGATCCTGGCCGCATGAACGCGGCGCGCACCTGCGCATCGCGCGGCTGGCCATCGACACCGGATACGAGGCCCCGGCGGTCTATTTCTGGTCGCGGGCGCAGGGGTTTGGGCAGGTCTCGCCGGTCAAGGGTGTCGAGGGGTTCAACCGCTCGAGCCCGGTGTCGGGGCCGACCTTCGTCGACGCGACCGAGGGCGGGAAACGCCTGCGGCGCGGAGCGCGGCTCTGGACCGTGGCGGTCTCGACCTTCAAGGCCGAGACCTACCGCTTCCTGCGGCTGGCGCGGCCGACCGAGGAGGAGATGGCCGACGGGGCGGCGTTCCCGCCCGGCTCGGTCCACCTGCCGCACTGGGTCGAGAACGAATGGTTGAAGCAGTTCGTGGCCGAACAGCTGGTGACGGTGCGCACGAAGCGCGGCTTTGCCCGGCTGGAATGGCAGAAGCTGCGCGAGCGCAACGAGGCGCTGGACTGCCGGGTCTACGCCCGCGCCGCCGCCTGGATCGCGGGCGCGGACCGCTGGCCCGACGAGAAATGGCGCGACCTCGAGGATCAGCTCGGGGCCGCCCCCACCGACACCGATCCCGCCGGGCAGATCAACCGGCCGGGACAGGCCCCGCAGGGCAAGCGCCGCTCCGACTGGCTCGGGCGGCGCGGAGGATGGTTTTGAGCATGACGGACTGGACGGAAACCGAGCTATCGGCGCTGCGCCGGGCCTATGCCAGCGGCACGACCCGGGTCAGCTATGACGGCAAATCCGTCGACTACGGCTCGGCCGAGGATCTGCTCGCCCGTATCCGCACCATCGAACGCGCCATCGCAGGCGTGGGCCGTCCGTTGCCGGTGGCCGGGCTTGCGGGCTTCTCGCGCGGGGACCGGTGATGTCGGCCAACTGGTTCGACCACGCGATAGCCACGCTGGCGCCGCGCATGGCCGCGCGCCGCGTGATGGCGCGTCAGGCGTTCGAGACCCTGACGCGGGGCTACGACGGCGCCGCGCGCGGACGGCGGACCGAGGGCTGGCGCGCGCCGGGCTCCTCCGCCGACACCGAGATCGGCGTGGCCGGTGCGCTGCTGCGCGACCGGATGCGGGATCTGGTGCGCAACAACCCGCATGCGGCCAAGGCCGTGGCGGTGCTCGTCAACAACATCATCGGCGCGGGGATCATGCCGCGCGCCGCCAGCGGCGACGACACGCTGGACCGGAAGGTCGACGCGCTCTTCGAGCGCTGGACGGCGGAGTGCGATGCCGATGGCCAGCTCGACTTCTACGGTCTGCAGACGCTGATCTGCCGGGAAATGGTCGAGGCGGGCGAGGTGCTGGTGCGCCGCAGGCTGCGGCGATCCTCTGACGGTCTTCCGGTGCCGCTGCAATTGCAGGTGCTGGAGGCGGACTTCCTCGACGCCACCAAGTCCGGCGCCATCGGCGCGGGCCGCCTCGTGCAGGGGATCGAGTTCGATCCGGTCGGGAAGCGACGGGCCTATTGGCTTCATGCCGAGCATCCGGGCGATGCCTATGGCGCCTTGCAGAACGGTCTGCAGAGCCGCCCGGTGCCCGCGACCGAGATCGCCCATGTCTACGAGAAGCAGCGCACGCAGGCGCGCGGCGTTCCCTGGGGCGCGCCGGTGATCCGCAGCTTGCGCGATCTTGACGATTACGAGGTGGCGGAACTGGTCCGCAAGAAGACCGAGGCCTGCGTCACCGCCATCGTCTTCGGCGACGACGAGGCGCAACAGGGCATCGCGCCCTCCGTGGTCGATGCCGACGGCAACCGGGTGGAGCAGTTCGAGCCGGGGCTGATCGCCTATGCACGCGGCGGCAAGGACATCCGGTTCAACCAGCCCGCCGCCACCGGCGGCTATGGCGAATACAAGCGGGCCAGCCTGCACACGATCTCGGCGGGCTTCCGGGTGCCCTACGAGTTGCTGACCGGGGACCTCTCCCAGGTGAACTATTCCTCGATCCGGGCGGGGCTCGTGGAGTTCCGCCGCCAGATCGACGCGGTACAGTGGCAGCTCTTCATCCCGATGTTCTGCGCGCCAGTCTGGCGCTGGTTCACGGATGCCGCGTGGGCGGCGGGGCAGATCCCGTCGCCCATCGTGCCTGTCGAATGGTCGCCGCCGAAGTTCGAGGCGGTCGATCCGCAGAAGGATGCGATGGCGAACCTGCTGTCGATCCGCTCCGGTACCATGACGCTGGCGGAGGTGATCGCCAAACAGGGCCGCAACCCCGACGCGGTGCTGGCCGAGATCGCCGCGACCAACGCCAAGCTCGACGCGCTGGGGCTGGTGCTCGACAGCGATCCGCGGCGCGTCACGAAAACCGGCAGCGCCCAGACCAACGATCCGGCCAACGACGACCCGGCCGCCGACGCGGACAATGACCCGGCGCAGGCCGACCAACAGGACTGACCTCCATGGACACGATGATCGAACTGCCGGCCATGCGCCGGTCGGCGGAGCTTGCGCCGAACACGGCCGATGCCGACACCCGCACCGTCGAGGTGGTCTGGTCGGCCGGGGCCCGTGTGCGCCGCGCCACCTTCTTTGGCGAGCCCTATGACGAGGAACTGAGCCTCGACCCCGCCCATGTCCGGCTCGACCGGCTGAACGCGGGCGCGCCCTTCCTGAAGGTGCACGAGCTCGACACGCTCGACGCGGTCATCGGCTCGGTCGTGCCGGGCTCTGCCCGGATCGAGAACGGCCGCGGCATCGCCTTGGTGCGAATCTCCGAGCGCGCCGATGTCGAGCCGATCTGGCGCGACATCCAGGCCGGGCACATCCGGGCCGTCTCCATCGGCTATCAGGTCCACCGCTTCGACATCTCCAAGCCCGATGGCGGGCGCGAGCTCTGGCGGGCGGTCGACTGGACGCCCTTCGAGGTCTCGGCCGTGCCGGTCGGCGCAGACCCCGCCGCGGGCTTCCGCGCCAAGGGCGAACATCACGACTGCGTCCTCCACCGCCGGGACGCCCCCACGCAAGAAGGAGCATCCCCGATGACCGACAAGACCCCGGCGAGCGACGCCGCCACCCCCGCCACCACCCAGCCGACCGAGCCGAATGATACCGAGGACACCACCATGACCGAACCGAAAGCGGCTGCGCCCGACCCGAAGGTCGCCGCAGCGGAAACCCGCGCCCAGCCGAAGACGCAGGCAACGCCCGCGCCCGACACCGAGGCTATCGCGACGCGCGCCCGCGAGGCCGAGCGCGATCGCGTCTCCACCATCTACGATCTGGCGGGCCGCCTGAACCTCGAACGCAGCTTCGCCGAGGATCTGGTCAAGCGCGGCGTCAGCGTCGATGAATCCCGCCGCCTGATCCTCGACCAGGTCGCCGCGAAATCCGACGAGACCCGGACCTTCCCCCACGTCTCCGTCCCCCTCGGCGGCCGGGACGAGCGCATCACCCGCCGCGACGCCGTGGCGAACGCGCTGCTGCACCGCTACAGCCCGACGCTGTTCCCGCTCGAGGACGCCGCGCGCCAGTACCGCGGCATGACACTGCTGGAGCTCGCCCGCGAGAGCCTCGGCAATGCGGGGGTCAACACGCGGGGTCTGTCGCGCGACGAGGTGGCGACGCGCGCGCTGCACTCGACCTCGGACTTCCCCGAGATCCTGTCGGCCGTGACCAACAAGACCCTCCGGCAGGCCTATGACGCCTATCCCCGGACCTTTGCGCTCTTTTGCCGCCAGGTGCTCGCCACCGACTTCAAGTCCATGCACCGCGTCCAGCTGGGCGAAGCGCCGCAGCTTCTGGAGGTCGGCGAGAGCGGCGAGTTCAAGCGCGGGACGTTGGGCGAGAGCAAGGAAAGCTACAAGGTCAAGACCTATGGCCGGGTGGTCGCGATCACCCGGCAGGTGCTCATCAACGACGATCTCGACGCCTTCACCCGCATCCCGGCGATGTACGGCAACTCCATCGCCCAGCTGGAGTCGGACGTGGTCTGGGGCATCATCACCTCGAACCCGGCGATGGCCGACGGCAACGCGCTCTTCCACACCACCCACAAGAACCTCGCAGGGACCGGTGCGGCGCTCGACGTGAGCAGTGTCGGCGCGGCGCGCGCCGCCATGGCCAAGCAGACGGGCCTCGACAAGAAGACGGTGCTGAACGTCCGCCCCGCCTTCCTGATCGTGCCCGCCTCTCTGGAACTGAAAGCCGAGCAACTGGTCGCGCAAAACCTCGTACCTGCCGCAACCTCGAGCGTGGTGCCGCAGTCGATCCGGACGCTGGCGCCGATCAGCGAGCCGCGCCTCGACGCCGCCAGCGAGACCGCCTGGTATCTGGCCGCGAGCCCGAACCAGATCGACACAATCGAGTACGCCTATCTCGAGGGTCAGCAGGGCGCTTACATCGAGACCCGCAACGGCTTCGACGTCGACGGCGTCGAGATCAAGTGCCGCCTCGACTTCGGCGCCAAGGCCATCGACTGGCGCGGCCTCTACAAAAATCCCGGGGCATAGGTCCGGCTGGCTCCCATGACGATCGATGATCGACTGGGCGCGGTGCCGATCCCCGGTTTCCCCGGCTACCACATCGATCGGACCGGCCGGGTCTGGAGCGCGCATCGCAAGGGCAGGATCCCTCGCGGTGCGTGCTCTCGCTGGCTGGATCGCCGCGACTGGACGCTAAGGCAGCCGTGGCGTGACCCAGAGGGGTATCTGCACCACACGCTGGTCCGCGAAACGGCAGGCAGCCGCCAGCGGATTGCCTTGCACATTCTGGTCGCGACCACGTTCCTTGGGCCGCGACAGCAGGGACTGGTCATCGCCCATCTCGACGGCGACAAGTCCAACAATGGTGTCGAAAACCTCGCCTATGTCACGCAGCGCGAGAACATCGGGCACAAGCGCGACCACGGCACGATGCCCTGTGGCGACCGCTCGCATCTCTCGCGCCTGACCGATCATCAATGCAGCCGGATGCTCGACTGCCTCGGCGCGGGGTTCTCCCGCCGCGAGGTGGCAAGGGCGTTCGGCGTGACCATCAGCCACGTCGCCGCCCTGAAAACGGGCCGCATCCGAAAGCACCTGACCAATCAGCGCGTCTGAGAAAGGATCACCCCCATGAAAAACTTCGTCCAGCCCGGCAACACCATCACCCTGACCGCGCCCTATGCCGTCGCCTCGGGCGATGGCCTGCTCGTCGGCTCCATCTTCGGCGTCGCTTCCGGAACCGCCGCCCTCGGCGAACCCGTCGAGACTGCGCTCGTCGGCGTCTTCGACCTGACCAAGATCGGTTCGCAGGCATGGGCCGCGGGCGTCAAGGTCTATTGGGACAACACCAACAAGCGCTGCACCACGGTCGCGACGGACAACACCCTCATCGGTGTGGCGACCGAGGCCGTGGCGAGCGGCGCGGGCGACACCATCGGCCGCGTGCGCCTCAACGCGGCCTTCTGATGAACGCCTTCGCCGCCGCCGTGGGCGCGCTCTTCGCCGATCCGAACATCGGCCTGGACGCAGTCTACATCGCCGACGGCGGCGCGCCCGCTCTGGTGCGCGTCGTCGCCCGGCGTGCCGATGCGATCAGCGATTTCGGCGACGCGCGGCTCTGGTCCGAAACCACCCGGATCGACCTGCGCGTGGCCGAGGTGCCGAGCCCGCGCCCCGGCGACAGGATCGAGATCGACGGTGACGCCTTCCTGATCCAGGGAGAGCCCGTCCGCGACCGCGAACGGCTCGTCTGGACCGTGGATCTGAGGCCCGCATGAAACTCGGCGTCAGCATCGTCGGCGATATCGTCCGCCTGATGGACGCGGAGGTGAAGGCCGGGGAGAAGGCCGTCACCACGGCGATGCGCGATGCCGGGACCGGCCTCAAGACCGCCTGGCGCGCGCAGATCACCGGCGCGGGGCTCGGCGCGCGGCTTGCCCGCACCATCCGGTCGGAAGTCTATCCCAAGGGCCAGCCGAGCCTCAACGCTGCCGCGCTGGTCTGGTCGAAGGCCCCGGTGATCATCGGCGCTCACGATACCGGCCTGCTGATCCGCTCGAAGAACGGGTTCTGGCTTGCGATCCCGACGCCTGCGGCGGGCAAATCCCTACGCGGCGGGCGGATCACTCCCGGTGAATGGGAACGTCGCACAGGCTTGCGCCTGCGCTTCGTCTATCGGCGCACGGGGCCGAGCCTGCTCGTCGCCGAGGGACGACTGAACAAGAAGGGCCGTGCCGTGGCATCGCGGTCGAAGACCGGCCGAGGACTGACCACCGTGCCGATCTTCCTGCTGGTCCCGCAGGTCAGGCTGCCGAAACGGCTGAACCTCGCGCGGGATGCCGAACGGGCGCGCGATGCGGTGCCGGGGCTGATCGTGACGAACTGGGTGGATGCCGGATGAAGATTACGGACGGGCAGCAGCAGCGTCGGCGCGTTCTCCACGCCGCCGACCGCGGGATTCATCGATATCGCCAAGCCCGTCGAGTGCGACTGGCTCCTTGCCGGGAAACTCGACCGTCAGCTTCAGCGAGCCACCCATGGCGCGGACGTAGCTCGCGAGCGTCGAGAGAAGGAGATCGCTCTGGCGCTCGTATTTCGCGACGGTCGCCTGTTGGACCCCCAAGGCTTCGGCAAGCTGCACCTGCGTCAGTTCCCGCGCCTTGCGCAGTTCCTGCAAGGTCAGGTACTCGGTTTGCAGACGATCGGCCTCGGCTTCGATCCTTGCACGGCGTGCCGGGTCGAGGCTTGCGAGCTTGTCCTGAAGGCTGCGTGCCATGATCGTCATCCTTTCCGTCTGGCCAGGTGGCGGTCGAACCGCTCATCGGCCCGCGCGATCAGTTGCTTGTAGAAGCGCTTCTCGCTGCTACCCGACTTGTCCCCGCCGACGAGCAGGATCGCCTGCCGGTCGGGATCGAAAGCGAAGGCGATGCGCCAGACGCCGCCGGCGGCGCTGCAGCGCAACTCCTTCATGTTCGCGTGCTTCGACCCGGTCAGGGTGTCGGCATGCGGACGTCCGAGCGACGGTCCCTCACGCTCGAGGAGCAGCACTCGGGCGAAGATCGCGTCCTGAACCTCCTCGTCGAGTTCGTCGAACTCCGGCTCGAACTCGTCGGCGAAGGAAACGGTCCAGAGCATGCGATCCTCATGTCTTGGAAGCTATATAGCCTTGAAGCACTAATCTTGCAAGAATGGCGCGAGCATCCCTATGCCCACCACCCGCGAAACCATCCTCGCCGCGCTGCACGCGCGGCTTTCGGCGCTGCCCGCCACCGCCCTGCGCGGCGAGATGCTGCCCGAGCGCGTTCCGGCCGAGGGCCTGCTGATCCTGCGCGACGGCGAGCCGGGTGAGCCCGAGGTGACGCTGTCGCCCCTGCGCTACCATTACCAGCACCGCGCCGAGATCGAGGCCGTGGTGCAGGGCGCGAGCCGGGACACGGCTTTTGATACGCTCTGCGCCAGTACCGGCGCGGCGCTTGCCGCCGACCGCACGCTAGGCGGGCTTTGCGACTGGGTCGAGGCGGAAGCCCCGCAGTCGGTCGATCTGCCGGTGGACGGCGCGGCCAGCCTGAAGGCGGCCGTGATTCCGGTGATACTGCATTATTCCACGGCCGATCCACTGGCCTGACCCCACCGACAACAGGAGAACGACATGGCACGCGCGCAAGGGGCGCGGGCGCGGATGGCGCTTGCGTTCGAGACGACCTATGGCACCGCACCGGCGAGCGGCTATACGCGGATGCCCTTCGCCAGCACCTCCCTCGGGGCAGAACAGCCGCTGCTGAACTCGGAGCTTCTGGGCTACGGCCGCGATCCTCTCGCGCCCGTCAAGGACGCGGTCACCGCCGATGGCGATGTGGTGGTGCCGATCGACGCCGAAGCTTTCGGCTTCTGGCTGAAGGCGGCGTTCGGCGCGCCTGTCACCACCGGCAGCGCACCGGGTCCATATACCCATACCTTCCAGTCGAGCTCCTGGACGCTGCCCTCGATGGCGATCGAGACCGCCATGCCCGAGGTGCCGCGCTACGCGATGTATTCCGGCGTGGTGCTTGACCAGCTCAGCTGGCAGATGCAGCGCGCGGGCCTGCTCACCGCCACGGCGCGGCTGGTGGCGCAGGGTGAGACGGTGGCCACCACCAGCGGCGCAGGAACGCCGGCGGAACTCAACCTGATCCGCTTCGGGCATTTCAACGGCGCGATCAAACGCAACGGCACCGCCTTGGGCAACGTGATCTCGACCGAGATTACTTATGCCAACAACCTCGACCGGATCGAGACCATCCGCGCTGATGGCATGATCGACGGCGCCGATCCCTCCATTGCTGCACTCACTGGCCGCACCGAGGTGCGCTTTGCCGACAGCACACTGGTCAGCCAGGCGATCAACGGCACGCCCTGTGAGCTTGAGTTTTCCTACTCGCTGATCTCCGGCGAAAGCCTGACCGTCACCGCCCACGCCGTCTATCTGCCGCGTCCCCGGATCGAGATCGGCGGGCCACAGGGCATCCAGGCCAGTTTCGACTGGCAGGCCGCCCGCGACGCCACGCTCGGGCGGATGTGCACCGCCGTTCTCGTCAACGACATCGAGGAATATTGACCATGATCCGTCTCGATCTTTCCGCCGGGCCGAAATGGCTCGATCTCGGCCACGGCCTGCGCCTGCACGTCCTGCCCGTCACCACCGCGATCATGGTGGCCGCACGCAACGACCCAGTTGTCGAAGCACTGCCCGAAGGGGCGAGCAAGGAGGAGCAGGCGCTGGTCATGGCCAAGGCCGTCGCCCGCCGCGTGGTCTCCGACTGGGAGGGCGTCGGCGATGCCGATGGCGATCCAGTTCCCGTCACACCGGAAGGGATCGACGCGCTTCTCGACATCTGGCCGGTGTTCGAGGCCTTCCAGACCCGCTGCCTTGCGCCGCACCTGATGCTGGACGCCGAAAAAAACGTCTCCGCGCTCTCGCCGAATGGCACTTCGGAGGGGGCGAAAGCTACTGCAACGCCTGCCAAGGCCCGTGTCCGGACTGCCCGTCGCGGCTGAACCGTCCGGAAACTCAAGAGGGTTGGCAGGTCTGGGATCTGGCGCAGCGCCTGAACGGGCAGCTGCGCATCGCCGCCGGCGTAGGCGGCGCCACGGTGCTCGGCTGGGACATGACGGCGGCACTCGCCTTGGCGCAAGCACTCGGGGTCGATCCGCTGATCGCCGCCGAATGCCTGCCCGAGATCGAGGCGGTGATGGTCCGCAAGCTCAATGAACAGATGGCGTCCGGCGACCGGTCGTCGCCGGGGCCGGGTCGATGAACCCGGCCCACCAGCCTCGTCCCGCGCTTCAGGAAAATTGATCCATGGCTCAGAAACGCGTCTCCGTCCGCCTCGTCGCCGAGGGCGGCCGGCAGGTGAAGGCCGAGTTTCAGGGGATTGGGGACGCGGGCGAGAACAATTTCAAGCGGATCGAGCGGCAGGCCGACATCACCGGCCAGGTCGTGCGCCGGGTCGTAAGCATTCTCGGTGCGGCGATCAGCACGCGCCAGCTCGTCGCCTATGCCGACCAGTGGACCGACCTGCGTTCGCGTGTCGATCTTGCCACCGGCTCGCAGGAAGCAGGCGCAGCGGTCATGGACCGGCTCGCTGCCATGGCGCGCCGGACCTATTCGAGCCTCGGGCAGACCACGGAGTCCTGGCTCGCCAATGCCACGGCGCTGCGCGAGTTGGGGCTGTCGACTACGGAATCGCTGGATTTCACAGAGGCGCTGAACAACGCCATGGTTGTCTCGGGCGCGCGGGCGGAGCGTGCGGCTTCGATCCAGAATGCGCTCTCCAAGGCCATGGCCCTCGGCACTCTCAGCGGAGACAACCTCAATACCGTGATCCAGAGCGGTGGGCGGTTGGCGGAACTTCTGGCCTCCGAGCTCGGCACCACCGTCTCGGGCCTGCGCACCCTCGGCCAGCAGGGCGCGATCACCGGCGATGTCATCCGCACTGCGCTGGTCGGCAATCTCGAACTGCTGCGCGGGGAAGCCGACAGCATGCCGGCCACCATCGGCGATGCCTTCACGCTGATCGGCAACGCTGCCCTGCAGCTGGTCGGGACCTGGGATCAGATGGCGGGCGCTTCCTCGGCGGTGGCCGAGGGGCTGATCCTGCTGGCCGACAATCTGGAAAGGCTCGCCGCCATCGGCATCGCCTTCGCCGGCTTCATGGCCGGACGCTGGGTCGCAGCCTTCGTCGCCGCCCGTGTCGCGACCTTCGGCCTGTCGGGTGCGCTCACGCTGCTGCGGGGCGCCATCATCCGCACCGGGATCGGCGCGCTGATCGTCGGCGCAGGCGAGCTGATCTACTGGTTCGGCCAGCTCGTGAAGGGCGCAGGCGGCTTCGGCGCGGCACTCGAGCTGATGGGCAACGTGGCGCGCGCCGTCTGGGACGGGATCAAGGCCACGCTCGGCTCCTTCGTGGACGACTTCCGCGCCTTGCGCGCCGACATCGAGGCGATTTGGCTGCGGCTGATGGCGTTTCTGTCGAACAAATGGGCCGATTTCCTCGGCACCATCGGTCCGACCTTCAACGCGGTCACCGAGACGATCGGTGCGGACGCGCGGATCGACTGGTACGGGGCACAATCCTACGCCTCGATGCTCGATCACGCCGCGAGCAATGCCGGGGTGATGGCCGACCGCTATCGCCAGCGCGCGGCCGAGACCCGCGCCGGGGCGTTCGAGGGTGTCGGCGCGGCGATGCAGGCGCTGCGCGATGCGCTGAGCGGGGACACCGAGAACCCGCTGGACGAGGCCGCCGCATCGGCCGACCGGGTGACGGAGGCGCTGGACGATGCCGGTGCGGCTGCCGGTCGTGCCGGGGCGGCCGGGCGCAGCGCCGGAGAGGAGGCCCGCGCCGGGGCCGAGGCTGCCGCGACCGGTTGGGCGATGGTGAGCCAGACGCTCGCCGACTATGCTTTGAGGGCGCGCGACATCGGTGGCGATATCGGCAACGCGCTGGTTGGCGCGTTCCGTGGCGCCGAGAACGCCATCGGCGAGTTCGTGAAGACCGGCAAGCTGAAGTTCGGTGATCTCGTCACCTCGCTGATCGCAGATCTGGCAAAGCTCGCGGCGCGGCGCTTCATCCTGGGGCCGCTTGCGGGTGTGCTCTCGGGCGCTCTGGGCAATCTCGGCGGCGGAATTCTCGCCGACATCCTGCACGCGGGCGGCGTGGTCGGATCACAGGGTCCGGGCCGCATGGTGCCCGCGCTCGCTTTCGCGGGCGCACGCCGCATGCATTCCGGTGGCTGGGCCGGGCTCCGACCGGACGAGGTGCCGGCGATCCTGCAAAGGGGCGAGCGGGTGCTCTCGCGCCGCGAGGCGGCAGGTTACGGCAATGGCGGCAGTGTCACAGTGAACATCAACGCCCGCGATGCCGAGAGCTTCCGGCAGTCCCGCACGCAGATCGCGGCCGATATCGCCCGCGCAGTCTCGCTCGGACGAAGGGGGATGTGATGGCATTCCACGAGGTCCGGTTTCCGGACGACATCAGCCGCGGCGCGCGCGGCGGACCCGAGCGACGCACCCAGATCGTCGAGCTGGCTTCGGGCGACGAGGAGCGCAACGCCAGCTGGGCCAACTCGCGCCGCCGCTATGACGTGGCCTACGGCATCCGTCGCGCCGACGATCTCGCCGCTGTCGTGGCCTTTTTCGAGGCGCGGAACGGCCGCCTGCACGGATTCCGCTTCAAGGACTGGGGCGATCACAAGTCCTGCCTGCCGTCGGGCACGCCGTCGCCGACCGACCAAGCGATCGGCACCGGCGACGGCACGACGACCGCCTTCCAGCTGGTGAAGCAATACGCCTCCGGGGCGCAATCCTGGACGCGCGCCATCGCCAAGCCGGTGGCGGGCACCGTGCGCATCGCGCTCGGCGGCGTCGAGCAGCCCTCCGGCTGGTCCGTCGACACCACGACCGGCGTGGTCAGCTTCGGCGCCGCGCCGGGCGCTGGCGTCGCGATCACCGCGGGCTTCGAGTTCGACGTGCCCGTCCGCTTCGACACCGACGTGCTCGACGTGACGCTCGACCTCGAGCGGCTCGGCTCGATCACCTCCATCCCGTTGCTGGAACTGCGCCGATGAAATCCCTCGACCCCGAACTGCAAGCCCATCTCGGCGGGGGCACGACCACACTCGCCTGGTGCTGGCGGATCGCCCGCGCCGATGGCGCGAGTTTCGGCTTCACCGACCATGACCGGACGCTGAGCTTCGATGGCACCGATTTCGAGCCCGAGAGCGGGCTGACCGCCTCCGAGGTCCGCTCGGGCTCGGACCTGTCGGTCGATGCGCAGGATGCCGAAGGCGTGCTGACCTCCGATCGGATCACCGAGGCCGACATTCTCGACGGCCGCTGGGACAACGCCGAGGTCGAGGTCTGGCGTGTGAACTGGGCCGACACCGGCCAGCGCGTCCTGATGCGCCGCGGGGCCATCGGCCAGATCCGGCGCGGGCGGCTCGCCTTCGTCGCGGAGGTCCGCTCGCTCGCCCATGCCTTGGGCCAGACGGTCGGGCGGACCTTCCAGGCGACCTGCGATGCCGCGCTAGGCGATGCGCGCTGCGGCGTCGATCTTGAGGACCCCGCCTACAAGGGGACGGGCGCCGTCATCGATCTCCTGCGCGACCGGGCCTTCACCGCCTCGGGACTCGGCGGGTTCGAGACCGGCTGGTTCACCTTCGGGACCATCGAATGGACCAGTGGCTCCAACGCGGGGCGTCGGGCCGAGGTTCTCGGCCATGATGTGACGGACGGCATCGCCGTGCTGACCCTTCTCGAGGCGCCGGTGCGCGAGATCTCCGAGGGCAATGCCTTCACCATCCGTGCGGGCTGCGATAAGCGGATCGAGACCTGCGGCGCCAGGTTCGCCAACACGGCCAACTTCCGGGGGTTCCCGCACATCCCCGGCCAGGATGCCGTGCTGCGCTACGCCACCAAGGATGGCGGCCACGAGGGAGGCGTGCTGTGACGCAACCTCTCGCATCGGCCGACCCCGCGCGTGTCGTCGCCGTCGCACGCTCCTGGCTCGGCACGCCGTATCACGATCAGGCGAGCCTGCGGGGCGTCGGCTGTGACTGCCTCGGGCTTGCCCGGGGCGTCTGGCGCGAGGTCGTCGGCCCTGAGGCGTTGCCAATCCCGCCCTACAGCCGCGACTGGGGCGAGACCGGTCCGCGCGAGGTGCTGGCCGAGGGCGCGCGCGCCATGATGATCGAGGTGTCGCCCGCCGAAGCTGGTCCCGGCGCGCTGGTGCTCTTCCGCATGAAGCCCCGCGCCATCGCCAAGCATGTCGGGATCCTGACGGGCCCCGACAGCTTCCTCCACGCCTACGAGCGGCTCGGCGTGATCGAGGAAGCGCTCACCCCATCCTGGCGGCGGCGCATCGCCTTCGCCTTCCTGTTCCCGCAACGCTGAGACACCAACATGGCCACCCTCGTTCTCGGTGCAGCCGGTGCCGCCATTGGCGGCAGCATCGGCGGCGCGATCCTCGGCGTCAGCGCCGCGACCATCGGCGGCTTCATCGGCTCCAGCATCGGGTCGGTGGTGGACAGCTGGATCATCTCGTCGCTGGCGCCCACGCAGCGCATCGAAGGCGCGCGGCTCGACACGCTGCGCATCACCTCGGCCACCGAGGGCGCGGTCATCCCGCGGCTCTATGGCCGGATGCGCATGGGCGGCAACATCATCTGGGCGACCGATTTTCGCGAGGAGACGAAGACCACCACCCAGGGCGGCGGCAAGGGCGGCGGGGGCGGCAAGGTCAAGACGACCGAGTATCTCTACTATGCGAGCTTCGCCGTGGCGCTCTGCGAGGGACCGATCACCGGCATCGGCCGCATCTGGGCCGACGGCAAGCCGATGGATCTCTCCGGCGTCACCTGGCGCTGGTATCCCGGCGACGAGGCCCAGACCGCCGATCCGTTCGTCGCCGCGAAGATGGGTGCGGCGAGCACGCCGGCCTATCGCGGCACGGCCTATGTGGTATTCGAGGATCTGGCGCTCTCGACCTACGGCAATCGCCTGCCGCAGCTCTCGTTCGAGGTGTTCCGACCGCTCGCCGATCCCGACACCGCCGAGGGGCTGACGAAGGCGGTCACCATGATCCCGGCCTCGGGCGAGTTCACCTATGCGACCCAGGCGATCCGCAAGACCGATGGCGGCGCGACCGTGCCCGAGAACCTGAACGCGCTGGCCGACTCCACCGACATGGTGGAGGCCCTCGACCGGCTGCAGGCGATGGCGCCGGCAGTCGAGAGCGTCAGCCTCGTGGTGGCGTGGTTCGGCGACGACCTGCGCGCGGGATCCTGCAAGGTGCGGCCGGGCGTCGAAGTGTCGGCCAAGTCGACCACGCCCGCCAGCTGGTCGGTGAATGGCGTCAGCCGCGCCAGCGCCTTCCTCGTCAGCCGCGACGACCAGGACCGCCCGGTCTATGGCGGCACGCCGTCCGACTTCGCCGTCCTGCAGGCGATCCAGGAGATGAAGGCGCGCGGGCTGCGGGTCACCTTCTATCCGTTCATCCTGATGGACGTGCCGCCCGGCAACACGCTGCCGAACCCGTATTCCGACAACGCCGCCGGGACGGGCCAGCCCGCGTTCCCCTGGCGTGGGCGGATCACCTGTTCTCCGGCGGCAGGGTTCGCGGGGACGGTGGACAAGACCGCCACGGCCGCAAGCCAGGTCGCGGCGCTGTTCGGTACGGCCACGCCCGCGAGCTTCAGCGTCTCGGGTCAGTCGGTTTCGTGGACCGGCACGCCCGGCGACTGGGGCCTGCGCCGGATGGTGCTGCACTATGCCCATCTCTGCGCCGCGGCGGGCGGGGTGGACGCCTTCCTGATCGGCACCGAGATGCCGGGGCTGACGACGATCCGGTCAGGCGCCAGCACCTATCCGGCCGTGCAGGCATATCGGGACCTTCTTGCGGATGTGCGCTCGATCCTCGGGTCCGGGACCAAGATCGGATACGCCGCCGACTGGTCGGAATACTTCGGACACCAGCCAGGCGACGGCAGCGGCGACGTGTTCTTCCACCTCGACCCGCTCTGGGCCGATCCGGAGATGGATTTCGTCGGGATCGACAACTACATGCCGCTGTCGGACTGGCGGGACGGCTTCGAGCATCTCGACGCTGCCGAGGGCTGGCCCGCGATTTACGACCGGGCCTACCTGCAGGGGAACATCGCGGGCGGCGAAGGCTTCGACTGGTTCTACGCCAGCGCAGCGGACCGCTCCGCGCAGGAGCGCACCCCGATCACGGATGGCGCCGCCAGCAAACCATGGGTCTTCCGCTACAAGGATCTGCGCGCCTGGTGGTCGAACCCGCACTACAATCGCCCGGGCGGGGTCGAGAGCGGAACGCCGACGGCATGGGTGCCGCAGTCCAAGCCCATCTGGTTCACCGAGCTGGGCTGTCCGGCCATCGACCGGGGCACCAACCAGCCGAACGTCTTCTTCGACCCGAAGTCGTCGGAGAGCTTCACGCCGCATTTCTCGCGGGGCTGGCGCGATGACGCGATCCAGCGGGCCTATCTCGAGGCGACATATCTCTGGTGGGGCGAGGCCGCAAACAACCCGCTGTCCTCGGTTTACGGCGGCCGGATGGTGCATGTGCCCGAATGCGCCGCCTGGACCTGGGATGCGCGGCCATATCCGTTTTTTCCGGCGCTGACCGACGTCTGGACCGACGGCGCGAACTGGCGGCTCGGCCACTGGCTGACGGGGCGGCTCGGCGCTGTGTCGCTGGCGGCGCTCGTGCGGCACCTCTGCCTGCGCGCGGGCCTGCCCGAGTCCCGGATCGACGTCACCGGCCTCTGGGGCGCGGTCGAAGGCTACGCCATCACGGCCCTGGAAAGCCCGCGCGCCTCGATCACCACGCTGTCGCGGCATTTCGGCTTCGACGCGGTGGAGACCGAAGGCGTGATCCGGTTCATCATGCGCGGCCGGGCCTCCGTCGCCACCCTTGCGCCCGAGGATCTGGTGGCCGCTCGCGACGGCGACGTTCTGGAACTGACGCGCGGCCAGGAGACGGAGCTGCCGCAGGCGCTGAAGTGGCAGGTCGCGCGGGCGGACGAGGATTACGACGCGGCCCTCGTCGAGGCCCGGCGCATCACCGTGGACACCACGCGCATCGCGTCCGATTCCTTCCCGATGGCAATCCCGCCCGAGGAGGCCGAACGCCGCTGCCGCCGCGCGCTGATGGAAGCCTGGATCGGCCGCGAAAGCGCGACCTTCCGCCTTCCGCCCTCCCGGCTGGCACTCGACCCGGCCGACGTGATCCTGCTGGTGCATGACGGCCGCGAGATGGAGTTGCGGCTGGTGTCCATCGCGGACTCTGATGGGCGTGGCATCGAGGCTGTCCGTCAGGACCGCGCCGCCTATGACCTGCCGCCTGGCGATCCGCGTCCGGCCACGCTGACCCGGTCCGTGGTCTTCGGTGCGCCGGATGTGGTGACGCTCGACCTGCCGCAACTGTCCGAGGACCAGCCCGCGCACCGGCCGATGGTGGCCGCCCATGCGGTTCCCTGGCCGGGCGAGTTGGCGGTCTTCCGCAGCCCGGGGGCGGATGGGTTTGCATTGCTGACCACCTTCAGCAGCCGCGCCCGGATTGGCAGGCTGGTGTCGGACTTCTATCCGGGCCCGACCTCGCGCTTCGATCTCGGCAATGCGCTGGTCGTCGATCTGGTCTCCGGCACGCTCGAAAGTGTCACCGACCTGACCCTGTTCGGTGGGGCCAACGCGCTCGCCATCGAGAGTGCGCCCGGCGTCTGGGAGATCGTGCAGGCGGGCGCGGCCGAGCTACTGGCGCCGGGTCGGTATCAGCTCACCCGGCTCCTGCGCGGCCAGCGCGGCACCGAGGGCGCCATGGGCAATCCCGCGCCGGCGGGCGCGCGGGTCGTTGTGCTGGACACCGCGCTGGCGTCCCTGCCAATCGCCGAGGCTGATCTCGGCATCTCGTGGAACTGGCGCATCGGCCCGGCGAGCCGCCCGGTCAACGACGAGACCTACGTCGCGCAGTCCTTCACGCCCGAGGGCGTCGGACTGCGGCCGTTCTCGGTTGCCCATGTCGAGCAGCCATGGCGCGCGCCGCGCACGCCCGGTGATCTCACCATCCGCTGGACGTGCCGGTCCCGCGCGCTCGCGGCCGACAGCTGGGGCGGGCTGGAGGTGCCGCTGGCCGAGGAACTGGAAGCCTACGAGGTGGAGATCCTCGACGGCCCTACTGTGAAGCGGGTGCTGAGCACGACCACCACCAGCGCGACCTACACGGCCGCCCAGCAGAGCGCCGATTGGGGCGCGCCGCTCGGCCCCGGCGACAACCTCACCGTCCGCATCTTCCAGCTCTCCGCCCTCGTGGGGCGGGGCGCGCCCAAGACCGTCACGCTGATACTCTGAAGGCCATCCCATGTCCGACGCCACGACCCATCTCCTGCTGCCCTACATCCTGGCGGCGCAGGCCCAGAAGCACGTCACCCACAACGAGGCGCTGCGGATCCTCGACGGGCTCGTCCAGCTCTCGGTGCTCGACCGCGACTTGGTAGCACCACCAGCGAACCCTGCCGATGGCGACCGCTACATCGTCGGCTCCGGCGCCACCGGCGACTGGGCGGGGTGGGACCTGAACGTGGCGCTCTGGACGGACGGCGCGTGGCTGCGTCTGCCGCCGCGGAGCGGGTGGCGGGCATGGGTCGAGGACGAGGGCCTGCTGCTGGTCTATGACGGCGCGGACTGGGTCGGCACCACGCCCACGGCGCTGCAGAACATGGCGCTGCTAGGGTTGGGCACGACGGCAGATGCGTCGAACCCGTTCTCGGCCAAGCTCAACGCCGCGCTTTGGACGGCGAAGTCCGTGGCCGAGGGTGGCACCGGCGATCTGTTCTACACCATGAACAAGGAGGCCGCTGGCGACGATCTCGGCCTGACGCTGCAGACCGGCTTCGTGACCAAGGCGCTGGTGGGGCTCTTCGGCTCCGACCGCTTCCGCCTCGCGGTCTCGGCCGACGGCAGCACCTTCTTCGACGGGCTGAGCGTCGACAACGCCACCGGCATCGTCGACCAGCCGCGCCTGCCTCGCTTCAAGGCCTGGACCAACTACGACAACTACGTGGGCGTCGGAACCTGGACGAAGATCGGCCTCAACAACACCGACTACAACGATCAGGGCGCGTTCGACGCCGCGAACAACATTTTCGTGGCGCCTTCGGATGGCACCTACCTCTTCGGCGCGACGCTGCTCTACAAGGTCAACGCCAGTACGACCGCGCGGATGAGCGGGCGGCTCGTCCTCAATGGCACGACCGAAATCCGCGGCTCCCTCGGCGAAATCTCCGCCACCCACGTCTCGCTCGCCACTGCCATCTGGCTGCAGACCATGGTGCCGCTCACCGCGGGCGATACCGTCGAGCTGCAGGGGTACTTCCGGGTCGCGGACGGCTACTTCGCGGCCGACCACACGTCCTTCTGGGGCTGCAAGATCGGCTGAGCGGCGGAAGGAGGACCCGATGACCCCACCCCGATCCGAGGGCTACGTCCGCATGCCCGACGCCGAGTTCGAAGCGATCCTGACCCGGGCGGCCGAGGAAGGCGCGAAGCGCGCGCTGGCCGATGTCGGGCTCGACGGCGACGAAGCCGCGCTCGACATCCGCGATCTGCGCTCCCTGGTGGATTGCATCCGTCTGGTGCGGCGCACCGCGATGCAGACCGCCGTTCGCATGATCACCACCGGCGTCATGCTGGCGCTGCTCGCAGGCATCGCCATCAAGCTCAAGATCTTCGGCGGCGGCCCGTAGCCGCGCCCCATCCCCCATTCATCAGCCCGCAATGACCCGCCCTCGAGGCGGGTTTTTCGTTTCTGGAGGATCCCATGACCACGACCTTCTACGACCACTGGCGCGATGTCCCCGAGAGCACCTGGCGCTGGCCGAACTTCTCGCCCGCCGAGATCGCCTGCCGGGGCACCGGCAAGCTGCTGATCAACGAACCCGCCCTCGACAAGCTGCAGGCGCTCCGCGACCGGCTGGGCAAGCCGCTGATCGTCCGCTCGGCCTATCGCAGCCCCGAGCACAACCGTGCCGTCGGCGGCGCGGCCCGGTCGAAGCATCTCGATGGCGCCGCCTTCGACATCGCCATGGCGAACCACGACCCGGTGGCGTTCGAGGCTGCGGCGCGCGAGGTCGGGTTCCTCGGCTTCGGCTTCTACCCGCGCTCGGGGTTCATCCATGTCGATCTCGGTCCGGCGCGACAGTGGGGCGAACGGTTCCCGGTCCGGGCGACTGCCTTCGCCGAAGAAACGCCACCAGCGCGAGAGGTTTTGGCCGCCAGCCGCACCATGAAGGGCGGTGGCGCGGCCGGTGTGGCGACGTTGGGTGCTGCGGGCGTGGAGGTCGCGCAGAGCGTCCTGGCGGAGACCCAATCCGCAATCCTGCCACTCGTGCCGTATCTCGACACGTTGCGGTGGGTGTTCATCGCGGTCGCTCTCGGCGGCATCGCGGTCACGATCTACGCCCGCCTCGATGACTGGCGCCGGGGGCGGCGGTGATCGGCGGGCTCCTTGCCACGCTCGCCGGATCCGCATGGGCGCGCACGGCGCTCCGCTACGGCGTCATCGCACTCGCGATCCTTCTGTTCCTGCTTTCCCTGCGACGCTCCGGCGAGCGCGCCGGCCGGCTGGCCGAGCAGATCGAGACCATGGAGAAAACCCATGACGCACAGAGACGGATGCTCGAGGCGACCGCGCGTCGCCCTCGTTCTCGCGACGATCTGGCTGAGCGGCTGCGCGACAGTCAGTTCTGACCTCGGCGGACACGGGGCATGTCCGCCGGTCGTCGAATATAGCAGGGAGTTTCAGGCGCAGGCAGCCGACGAACTGGCTCTCCTGCCGGAGGGCTCGGCGGTCGCGGACATGATGGCCGATTATGCCGTGATGCGGGACCAAGCGCGGGTTTGCTGATGTTCCGGCACCCGTCTCCTGCTACGCGTCGCGCCTCGCGGTGGTGTCCGAGACCTCAGTTGGCAACCTGATCGACGCCTGGAAACCGGATGATGCACCCGGACGTGGCGACTCCAGGATGAGCGAGCTGCCGATCCGGCCAGCAATGGCGGCGACGATGGCGAGGCCAAGCCCACTACCGTCGGCATTCGCGTTCGCCCTTTCGAAGCGCGCCGTGAGGCGGTCGAGCATCTCGCGTGGCAGGACCGGGCCGTCGTTCGCGACAGACAGCAGCCCGTCCGCGGTCAACGTGACGTCGACCGTCATGTTTTCGGCTCCGTGCCGGAGCGCGTTTTCCACTAGGTTGCGGCACAGGATGGCGAAGGCGTCGGGGTCGATGTCGGACATGACGGCTGTACTCGGCAGCGTCAGCGCGATGCGGCCCTTCGTGCTGACGCGCTCAAGATCGTCCACCATCACGCGTGCAACCTCCCTGAGATCTGCGCTCCGGTCCATCCGCAGCCGCCCGCCTTCGGCCCGCGCAAGCTGCATGAGGCGTTCGGAGAGTCGGGTCAGACGTTTGAGTGTCGCCTCGATCTCGGCGGCACGAGCTTCGGTGGCCGACTCCTGCGTCTCCGCCCTCAGCCGCTGCGCCTGAGCGATTGCGCCGGCCAGAGGCGTTCTCAACTCGTGGGCCGCGTTCGCAGCAAAGCTGCGCTCGGCCTCGAACGCCTCGCGCAAGCGGGCCAGAAGGCCATTGAGCGTCTTGGCCAATGGACCAATCTCCGTCGGCAGATCGCTGGCAGGAACCTCCGATAGGTCGCGGGCGCCGCGCGCATCCAGCCGAGCACGGAACCGGCGCAGCGGATCAAGGCTGAAGCGAACGGCAAGAATGATCGCCGCCAGCGCGATCGGCAGCACAATGAGCAGCGGCAGGCCGAGGCCCATCTGGATCTCACGCGCGACGGACGCGCGATGGGCCAGCGGCTCGGCCACGGTGATCCGGATCGTGTCCTGAAGCGCCGCGTCGCTGTAGAGCCGGTGGGTTGCGGTCTGCCGAAACCCCTGACCGTCCCAGGGTGGGAACACGGCAGGGTCGGCCGCGTGCGATTGCAGCAGGATGCGCCCCTCGGCATCGCGCACGAGGTAGGTGAAGAATTCGTCGTGCTCCCGGATGGGCGCGAGCCGCTGCGTCACGCCCTGATCTTCCCGCCCGACGATATCGGTCACCGCAAGCGGCAGGATCCGTTCCGCAGTCTCCCGCAGGGCGCTGTCGAAGACCTCGTCCAGCTCGCCCCGGACGATCACGGCCGTTACCGTCGCCGCGAGCAGCCACAGCACCGTAAGCGCCAGGCCGAGCGACAGGCCGAGCCGGCCCTGAAGGCTCGCAGGCCATTTCATGATTTGCCCAGCCTGTAGCCCATGCCGCGCTCGGTCTCGATGACCGAAGCCCCCAGCTTCTTGCGCAGGCGGCTGACATGGACCTCGATGGTGTTGCTCTCCACCTCGGCGTCGAAGGCGTAGAGCTTCTCCTCCAGCTGTGCCTTGGACAGCAGCTGACCGGGACGTGCGAGGAAAGCTTCGAACAGCGCCCATTCCCTTGCGGTCAGTTGCACCGGCTTGCCGTCGCGATGAACGCTGCGGGCGGCGAGGTCGATTTCCAGCGGCCCGTGGGTGACGATTGGATTAGGGTTTCCGCTGTAGCGTCGAGCGACAGACCCGATCCGCGCGGACAACTCAGCGAGATCGAAGGGCTTCACGAGATAGTCGTCGGCGCCCGCGTTCAGCCCTTCGATCCGATCCGACACCTGGTCGAGTGCGGTCAGGATGATGACCGGGGTCACGTCACCGCGCGCGCGCAGGCTCTTCAGGAAGCCGATCCCGCGACCGTCCGGCAGCATGAGGTCGAGCAGGATCAGATCGTAGGACGCGGATTTCGCCGCGTCGCCGGCCGCATCGAGGCGCATCACCCAATCGACCGACTGCCCATCGGCCGCGATCTGGTCGCGCACCGCCGCGCCAAGCACCGTGTCGTCCTCGATCAGCAGGATGCGCATGCTCGTTCCCGTCCTCTTCCGATGACCCTCCATGATCCGTCTGGCTGACACGAAGCTGAAGAGGCGGGGTACGTCCCTTCAGGCTGCTGTCAGCTTCGCCGCGCATGAATTTCGTCAAGATGGCCGCATCGAGGAGTTTGGCCCATGAAGAAGACATTGACAATTCTCGGCTTTCTCGCGGTCTTCCCGGCTGGAGTCGCGCTGGCGGACGACGACTGCTTCGTGCCGATGGCCGACTGGCAGCCGCGCGACGCCGTCGCCCAGCTGGCCGAGGAGAACGGCTGGACGGTGCGCCGGATCAAGATCGACGACGGCTGCTACGAAATCGACGGCCGCGACGCCGAGGGGCGCCGGATCGAGGTGACGGTCCATCCGGCGACGCTCGAGGTGATCGAGTTCGAATACGAGGACGAGGACGACGACGATCGCCCCCGCCGGGATCGCGAAGGAGGCGACGATGACTGACGCAGTGCATCGCGCCAGTGATGTCCCGGCGCCCGGCTTTCCGACACTGCCCAGGCTTCCCGTCATATCGCCCCTGCCCATGATGGGCCCGTTGCTGGTGGCGCTGCCATGCCTGCTGGCCGCACTGCTCGGGTTCAACACCTATGCGCCCTATGGCGCGGATGCCGCGCTCGGCATTGCCGTTGGGGCCGCGGCGGTTGTCGCAATGGCGCAGACCCTGATCCTCGCCGCACGGCCGCCTCTGGTGGAGCCATTGTTCGGCGGACTCGACCGCATGTACCGGGTCCACAAATGGCTGGGCATCTCCGCGATGGTCCTGATGATTTTGCATCAGCAGATCGAGCCGGACTTCGAGCGGACGGTTCGTGAAACCGGCCTTGGTGAACTGGGTGCGGAGGCGGGCGAGTTCGCCTTCAACGCGCTTCTCGCGCTGATTGCTGTCAGCTGGTTCCGGCGGCTGCCCTTCATCGGGCTGGAAATCCCCTATCAGATCTGGCGGTTCAGCCATCGTTTCATGGGCGCCCTGTTTGCCGTCGTGGTCTTTCACCAGTTTTTCGTCGACATGCCGACGGGGGTAGATCCATCGCTCTCGATGCTTCTCAATACATTCGGCATCGCCGGAGTCGCTGCGTGGATCTTCACCGAGCTGGTCGCCCCGCAGCTGCGGCGTCGGGAGTTCACCGTCAGCGAGATCAGCCAGACCGGCGACACCACCACGCTGACGCTCAGCCCCATGGGTCGGGCCATGCGGTGGCGGCCGGGGCAATTCGCCTTCGTTCGCGCGCCGGAGGCTGGACTGTCCGAGCCGCACCCTTTCACGATCGCCAGCGCCCCGCGTCCTGACGGCGCCCTGACGTTCTCCATCCGGGCGCTGGGCGGCTGGACGCGGAGTCTTCCCGCGACCTTGCGGACCGGGACGCGCGTACAGGTCGAGGGCCCATATGGGCGGTTCGACTTCCGCAAGGGCGGTGCGCGCCAGATCTGGCTCGCCGGCGGCATCGGCATCACGCCCTTCCTCGCCTGGGCGGAAAGCCTGACCGAGGCGGAGAGGCGCGACATTCACCTCGTCCATTGCGTCCGGACACAGGAGGAAGCGATCGGGGTGGAGACGCTGCGCGCTGTGGCCGCCCGCAACCCGAGGTTCAGTTTCGAGGTTGTCGTCACGACGCGCGATGGCCGACTCACGGCCGAGCGCCTGATCAGCGCGGCGCCGTTCGCGGTCAAGGATGCAGATCTGTGGTTCTGCGGCCCGACCGGCCTGAAGGACGGGATCCTCAAGGGCCTGAAGGCACAGAACCAGATGCCGCGGCGGGTCCGCTTCGAGCAGTTCGAATTCGCCTGAGAAAGGGCCTGTCACATCGCCACGCCAGCCGTGTGGCTCTCGCCTGCGCCTTTTGGCCCCGCTCTCACCGGCGGGGCCATTTCTTCCTGACGGCAACCTGAAGCGGAAATCGCTGCGCCGTCAGCAAGCCCTCAGGTCGGTTCTCCAGATTGTCTTCAGCAGACGAAAGGAGACCCTGCCATGAAGAAGACCCTGACATTTCTCGCCGCGTCCACGGCGCTGACCGTCGCGATCGGCGTCCCCGCCTGGAGCGCGATGCAGGCCCCGTCCGACGGCGTCCTTCGGCCGGTCGCCGCGCTCTTCGATGACGCCGCGCAAGCCATGCCGCTCGTTCTCGCAAGCGACGATGATGACGACGACAATCGCTGGCGGGACGGCTCGCGTCGCGGCCACGACGATGACGATGACGATGACGACGATGACGACGATGACGACGATGACGAAGACTGCGACGACGATGATGACGACGACGAATGCCGCGGTGGCGCTCGCAATCCCGCGCCCGCGGGCACGGTCGCCCCTCCGCAGAACGGCCTCTTCGGGAACGGCGCACCTCCGCAGGTTCAGGTGAACTGAACCGCTCCGCAGCCCCTCTCCGAACAAGGATCCATCCGATGAAATCGCTTCTCGCAACGCTTGCGCTGACCACGGCGCTGACACTTCCCGGTCTCGCCATGGCGCGGCCGGTGACGCTCACCACGACCCTCAACAACTACGGAGGCGACGGGGCCTACCTCGCGCTCTACGTCACCGACGCCTCGGGCGCCTATGTCGGCAGTCTCTGGATGGCCGGCGGCAAGTCCAAGTACTACGAGCATCTGAGCGACTGGTACCGCGCCACGGGCGGCGACGCCGCGCAGATCAACGGCATCACCGGCGCCAGCGTCGGCGCGGGCCGCACGCTCGAGATCACGCTCGACCTGGCCGACGCGCTGTTCGACGCGGGCTACACGCTCCACATCGACGCTGCCGTCGAGGACATGCGGGACAGCCCGAACGAAGTGGCGGTGCCGCTCACGACCGATGGCGCGGGCACCCCCGTGACCGGACGCCGCTACGTCGCCAGCTTCGCCTACGACATGTGAGGGGCTGGGCCATGATCCGTGCACTCCATCGCTGGCCGGGTCTTCTGGCCCTCGCGCTCCTCACCATCCTGAGCCTGAGCGGTGCGGCGCTCTCGGTCTTCCCCGCGGCCGAGCGCATCGCCGCGCCGCAGTCGCAGGCCGGCCTGACCGTCGCTGCACTCGCGAGCCGCATTCAGGCCGTCTATCCGGGCGTCGAGCAGGTCCGCCGGTCGCCCTCCGGTCGCATCACCGCCTACTGGTTCGATCAGGGCGCGCCGGGAGCCGCCGTGATCGACCCGGCGACCGGTGAAGGCGTGGCCTCGGCCGACCCCAACCAGGTCGAACGCTGGCTCACCAACCTTCACCGCTCGCTCTTCCTCGGGGATGGCGGCCGCATCGCCATGGCCGCAGGGGCTGCCGCGATGCTGATCCTCTCGCTCTCCGGCGCGGCGCTGGTCGCGCGCCGCGCGGGCGGCTGGCGGCACTGGTTTGCGCGCTTGCGCGGCCCGCTCGCCGGGCGGCTGCACGTCGAGATCGCCCGGATCGCTGTCGTCGGCCTCGTTCTGTCCTCCACGACCGCTCTCTGGATGACGGCGTCCACGTTCGATCTGCTGCCGGATGGCGGCAGCATACCGGTCGCCCCCGCGGAGGTCAGTGGAGAGACGGGGTTCGCGCTCGACCAGATGCCAACGCTGCGGCAGACGCCGGTCGCCGAGCTGCGCGAGCTGAGCTTTCCCTATCCGGGCGACGCGACGGACGTGTTCACGGTCAAGACCGACCGGGGCACCGGCTATATCGACCAGGGTACCGGCGCGCTTCTCGCCTGGGCCGACCTGACGGGATGGGAGCGCGTCTCGGAGACCATCTACATGCTGCACACCGGACAGGGCGCGGCGACCCTTGGCCTCGTGCTCGGGCTTATGGCGCTCGGCGTTCCGGCGATGGGCGCGACGGGTGTGCTGATCTGGCTCGCCGGGCGGCGCGGGCGGCCGCGCATCCGGGGCAACCAGCCCGCGGGGCGAGCCGAGACCATCGTGCTCGTCGGCAGCGAGGGCGGCAGCACCTGGGGCTTCGCCGCGACCCTTCACCCCGCGCTGACGGAGGCCGGGCAGAGCGTCCATGTCGGCCCGATGTCGGGCTTCGCGCCGGAGCGCTATGCGCGGGCGGAGCGGATCATCCTGCTCGCCGCGACCTATGGCGACGGGGCGGCGCCCGCCTCGGCCAAGGGCTTTCTCGACCGGCTGAGTGCCCTCGAGCGCGCGCCTGACATTCCTCTGGCGGTGCTCGGCTTCGGTGACCGCAGCTTTCCGGCCTGGTGCGCCTTCGCCAGGGACGTCACGGCAGCGGCGCAGGCGAAAGGCTGGCCCGAGCTTCTGCCGCTCGAGACGGTTGACCGCCAATCACCACAGGATTTCGCGCGCTGGGGTCGCGCGCTCGGAGACGTGCTCGGCATTGCGCTCGAACTGGCGCACCAGCCGGTCGTGCCGCAAACGACCACGCTGACCCTTGTCTCGCGGCGCGACTATGGCGCCGAGGTGCAGGCCCCGACCGCGATCCTCCGTTTCGCGCTTCCGTACGCCACCCTATGGCAGCGGCTGCTCGGGGGCGGGTTCGCCCGGTTCCAGGCGGGCGACCTGATCGGCATTCTGCCCGAGGGAGGCGGCGTCCCGCGGCTCTACTCGCTCGCCTCCGGACGCCGCGACGGCTTCATCGAGATCGTGGTCAAGAAGCATCCCGGCGGCCTCTGCTCGGGACAGCTGACGGCGCTGGAGCCGGGTGATACCGCGGCTGCCTTCCTCCGCCGCAACCCGGGTTTCCGTCCAGGACGGAGCCGGGCGCCGCTGATCCTGATCGGCGCGGGGACTGGTATCGGGCCGCTCGCGGGCTTCGTGCGCGGCAACGGGCGCCGCAGGCCGGTCCACCTCTTCTTCGGCATGCGCCATCCCGATAGCGATTTCTTCTACGGTGAGGAGTTCCCCGGCTGGCAGGATGAGGGGCGCCTGACCCGGCTGATCACGGCCGTCTCGCGCGGGGCGCTTCCCCATTACGTTCAGGATGCGCTGCGCAGCGAGGCCGCCCAAGTCGCGGATCTCGTCAGAAACGGGGCGCGCGTGATGGTCTGCGGCGGACGGGACATGGCCGCGGGCGTGGCGGATGCGCTGGCCGAGATCCTCGCACCGGCCGGGCTGACACCTGCAACGCTGAAGGCCGAGGGGCGGTATGTCGAAGATGTCTACTGAGCTGGTTAGGGTCGCCCTGAACGGCCCCACGATGGGCACGCGCTGGTCGGCGCTGTTCTTCGCGCGGCCGGACTTCGACGCGGCCCCGATCCGCGCGGCGCTGCAGGCGGCCGTGGAGGAAGTGGACGCCCAGATGTCGACCTGGAAGCCTGACAGCGATCTGATGCGGATCAACGCAGCCCCGGTCGGCCAATGGGTGCCGGTGCCCGCGCGATTGCTTGAGGTGCTGCGCCTCGGCCTCGAAATCGGCCGCGCATCGGACGGGGCCTTTGATGTCGGCATGGGCGACGCGGTGACGGCCTGGGGCTTCGGGCCCAAATCCGCCGCGCCCGATGGAATCCGTGCTGCAATGGAAGCCCTGCGCCGCCCGGCGCATGAGGTTCTGGAGCTCAACGGCGACCACCTTCGCAAGACAGCGCCCATCGCGCTCGACCTCAACGGCATCGCCAAGGGCTATGGCGTGGACCGGCTGGCCGAGACGCTGCGCGACCAGGGGATCGTAGCCGCCCTTGTCGGGATCGACGGCGAGATGCGCGCGAGCGGCCTTCGGCCGGACGGAGAAGCGTGGACCATCGCGGTGGAAGCGCCTGACCCGGGGCGCCGGACGCCGCATGCGATCCTCGCGCTGCAGGATGCCGCCGTGGCGACGTCGGGCGACTACCGCCACTGGGTCGAGGTGCAAGGACGACGCCTCTCGCACACCATGGATCCAAGACGCGGCGCGCCGCTGATCGCATCGCCGGCCTCGGTCACCGTCGTCGCCCGCACCTGTGCCGAAGCCGACGCCTGGGCGACGGCGCTGATGGTGCTCGGCCTGGAGAGAGGCGCGGCACTCGCAAGAAAACACGGGCTCGACGCCCTGTTTCTCCTGCGCGATGATGAAGGGAACGCAAGGGGCGTGGGAGTCGGACGACTTTTCTCCGAAGAACCAGCGGCGATCGCCTCAGCCCGGGGAAGATGAGCCGCATGGAACAGAACCGTACCGACCGCTTCAAGACCGCCATTCTGCTGACGGCCGTGGCCGGTTTGACTGGCGGACTTGCGTTCTACGTCGCTGGCGAACCCGATTTCGCGAACCTCATCTGGATCGCCGGAGTCGTTCCGGCGCTCGCCGCGCTCGTGGTCGAGATCCTGCGCAGCATCGGGCGCGGCGAGGTCGGCCTCGATATCGTTGCCGCGCTGTCCATGTCGGCGGCGCTCGTCTTCGGCGAGACCCTGGCGGCGGCGGTGGTCGCGGTGATGTATTCTGGCGGTACCTTCCTCGAGGCTTTTGCCGAGGGCCGTGCCCGGCGCGAGATGCATGACCTCCTGTCCCGCGTGCCCCGGACCGCGACCCGGCATCGCAACGGCGGGCTGGAGGACGTGCCGCTCGATGAGATCGCCCCCGGTGATCGCCTGCTGATCCGGCAGGGCGACGTGGTGCCGGTGGACGGCACGGTGGCCTCGGACACGGCCTTCGTCGACACCTCCGCGGTGACCGGCGAGTCCCTGCCGGTGCGCCTTGCCCACGGTGCCGACGCCATGAGCGGCTCGACCAACGCAGGCGAGGCCTTCGATCTGACGGCGACGCGAGAGGCGAAGGACAGCACCTATGCCGGGATCGTCCGGTTGGTGGAGGCGGCGCAGGCGTCCAAGGCGCCGATGTCACGTCTCGCGGACCGCTGGTCCCTGGGCTTCCTCGCGGTCACCGTCGCAATCGCCTTCGCGGCCTGGTGGGTCTCCGGCGATCCGATCAGGGCCGTCGCCGTGCTTGTCGTCGCGACGCCTTGTCCGCTGATCCTGGCGGTGCCGGTCGCGTTGGTCGCCGGCCTGTCGCGCGCCGCGCATTTCGGCGTGCTGATCAAGGGCGCGGGGCCGCTCGAGACGATGGCGCGCATCCGCACGCTGATCCTCGACAAGACCGGCACCCTGACGGACGGCCGTCCGCAGATCGTGTCGATCGACAGCCACGATGGCATGGCAGAGGGCGATATCCTGCGCCTTGCAGCAGCGCTCGATCAGGCCTCCAAGCACCCTGTGGCGCAGGCCATCGTCGCCGCCGCCAAGGCACAGGGCCTCGCGCTGCCCGTGCCGGCCGAGGTCGCCGAGTTTCCCGGCGAAGGGGTCGTGGGCGATATCGAGGGCCGCAGCGTGATCGTCGGGGGCGACGGTTTTGTGGCTTCCCGGGTCGGGCGACCGGGGGGCGACCACCCCGCGAAGGGCGCCGGATCGGTCTTGGTCGCAGTTGCGGTCGATGGCCGAATGGCCGGGCATCTGGTGATGTCAGATCCTCTGCGCGAGGGCGCGAGCGCCATGCTGGAAGGTCTCCGCCGCCAAGGCATCTCGCGCATTCTGCTCGCCACAGGCGACCGCGCGGACGTGGCCGAGCGCGTGACCGAGGGGCTGGGCCTCGACGGTCTGCGCGCCGGGCTGACGCCGGATCAGAAGGTTTTGCTCGTGCTCTCCGAACGCAAGCACGGGCCGGTGATGATGGTGGGCGACGGTGTCAACGACGCGCCGGCGCTGGCGGCAGCCGATGTGGGCGTGGCGATGGGTGCACGGGGCGCCGCGGCCTCCGCCGAGGCGGCGGACGTGGTGCTACTCGTCGACCGGATCGACCGGCTGGGCCCGGGGATCGAGATCGCGCGCGCCTCGCGCAGGATCGCCGTCGAAAGCGTCGTCGCCGGAATCGGTCTGTCGGTCCTGGGCATGATCGCCGCCGCCTTCGGTTATCTCACCCCGGTGCAGGGGGCGCTCCTGCAGGAAGTGATCGACGTCGCCGTTATCCTGAACGCCCTGCGCGCGCTGCGCATCGCGCCCCATGAACCCACCATTCCGAAACCACAGGCTGTCTCCTCCGGGCAGGCCGACCTCGCGCAAGGAGCCACGCCATGAGCCGCCTCTCGCATTCCGAAATCCACATGGTGCATCGCATCGGCTGGTTGCGGGCCGCCGTGCTCGGGGCCAACGACGGTCTTGTTTCGACCGCGAGCCTCGTCGTCGGCGTCGCCGCAGCCGGGTCCGGAAAGCCGGAGGTCCTGATCGCGGGGCTGGCCGGGCTTGTGGCTGGCGCGATGTCCATGGCGGCGGGCGAATACGTCTCGGTCAGTTCCCAGACTGATGCGGAACAAGCCGATCTTGCCCGCGAGACCCGCGAGCTGGCGGAAACGCCTGAGGCGGAACTCGAAGAGCTCACCCGGATCTACGTGGACCGGGGGCTCGATCGCGACCTGGCGGAGAAGGTGGCCCACCAGCTGACCGAACGCGATGCGCTCGGATCGCATGCCCGCGACGAACTCGGCATCTCCGAGACCGTGACGGCCCGCCCGATCCAGGCGGCGCTGGTCTCGGCCCTGACCTTTGCCGTGGGCGCGGTGCTTCCGTTGATCGTCACGCTGCTGGTGCCGGAAACGCGGATCGGGGTTCTGGTGGC
The DNA here is from genome assembly GCA_037190175.1 of Paracoccaceae bacterium. Lineage (GTDB taxonomy): Bacteria > Pseudomonadota > Alphaproteobacteria > Rhodobacterales > Rhodobacteraceae > JBBCJM01. The sequence continues at coordinate 33,430 of JBBCJM010000203.1, forward strand.
GGCATCGACACTAATCGGGCTGGCGGTGCTCGGTGGAATGGGCGCGTCAGCCGGCGGAGCCGGCGTCGTGCGTGGGGCCGCAAGAGTGACGTTCTGGGGTGCGCTGGCCATGGGAGCGACCGCGGCGGTGGGGGCGTTGTTCGGGGTCACGGTCGGGTAGCCTTGGGTTCCCGCTCTGGGGGCGACTTCGTCCGGGACAATCTCAGTGTTCGTAGCGACGCGGCGGACGTGGCGGTGCAGTTGCGGAAACGTGGCTCCGGCCGCGGTCAATCCGTTTGGCTGCCAGTCGCGATTCCAAGCGGATGACGGTTCGAACCATTTCTTGCATGAATGATAACAGTGACTTAGCGGCCAGAGAACGTTCGATCCCGGTCCCATCCCCTCCGCCAAACACCGCCGATTACCGCACAAATTGGCCGACTATCTCTTTAATTATCAAATAGATAGCGTCTTGATGGGCCATTCTCCTTCCGACAGGGGTTCTCGCACGCCCTACCAGTCAGTATAGCCCTTCGCTACAGCCGCCGATTGTACGCTATGGCACGAACGGTAGCGCCTGCCGTTTCCCATCATGGAAACAGGCTATCGCGCGCACTTCACAACGGTAACTATTGTCGCCGCGAGGGGCGGGCCGGTGGCGATGGTGCTGACATGGGTTGAGTAAGAGGCAGCGTCTTCCGTCTGGAAACGGCAGGTCGCCGCCGCGCGTTAGATCATCCTCTTTTGAGGGTGATGCTGGCGGTTCGTCCTCATCTACTAATGTGAACATAAACAGAACAAATGGCTTGTAATCCGTGACGTTACAGCGCACAATGTGCCGACTCATCCGCAGGGAGTTGGATACCCATGAATGCCAGAACAAGAAGGAAGGCGCCGGAGCATCCGGGCGACTTCGTGAAAAGCGAAGTCATTGACCCCCTTCGCCTGTCTGTCACGGAGGCTGCGCAGGTGCTCGGCATCACGCGGCCAACGCTTTCCAAGTTCCTGAACGGACATGCACATCTGTCTCCGGAAATGGCGCTGCGGATAGAAAAAGCATTCGGCGTTTCGATGGATACATTGATGCGGATGCAGAATAGTTTTGATGTTGCCGAAATCCGGAAGCGTGAAGGGGAAATCAACGTCCTTCCATTCAAAGTGAAAAAGTTGCACGGGCAAGCAGCCGGTGCGAGGGGGGCGAGATGATTGATATTCTAGATAGCTTGGTGGACGAAAACGACCTCGTGGCGCTGGCATTGGCGCTGGGCGCGGATGAAGCCGGTGGGCCGCTATCGGCACCGGAGGCCACGCTAGCCAGAAAGGCCGGTCAAGCGCCGCGCAGGATGGTCGTCACTCGCACCAAGGCGCTTATCCGTGACGGAGAAGACCCGCTGGGCGACTTGTTCTCGGCCCTGCGTTCCTCCGAAGAACGGCGCAACAACGGCGCGACCTATACGCCCATGCCCATCGTGCAAACGATGGTCGATTGGGCTGCTGCCTCGAAAAATCCCAGCCGGATCGTCGACCCCGGCGTCGGCTCTGCCCGCTTTTTGACGCGGGCGGGTGCGGCATTTCCGAAAGCCGAACTTGTCGGCATTGATATCGACCCGCTGGCAGCGCTGATGGCGCGCGCCAATCTGGCCGTATCCGGCTTGGGCAACCGCGCGCGCATCCTGCTCGGCGACTATCGCCGTTTTGCGGAGCGTGTCAGCGGCAGCACGCTTTATATCGGCAACCCCCCTTACGTGCGCCATCACCAGATTGTGCCGAAGTGGAAGGAGTGGCTGGCTGCGGAGGCTGCGGAAATCGGCCTTCCGGCCAGCAAGCTTGCCGGTCTGCACGTCTATTTCTTTTTGGCGACCGCGCGCAGCGCCAAGGCCAAGGACTTCGGAGCCTTCATCACCGCATCGGAATGGCTTGATGTGAATTACGGCGCGCTCGTGCGCTCGCTCGTGCTTGGCCCCCTTGGCGGCAAGAGCGTCACCGTCATTGACCCGACCGCCAAGCCGTTTCCCGACGCGGCGACCACCGCCGCCATCACCACCTTTGAAATCGGAGCCAAGCCCGCGTCCATATATTTCCGCAGTGTAGATAACCTCGACAAGCTGGGCGAGTTGGGCAAGGGCCGCAAGGTGCATCGTGACCGGCTTTCGACCGAAACCCGGTGGTCGCACTTGACGCGCGCATCCGAGAAGCCGCCGGAAGGATACGTTGAGCTTGGCGAACTGTGCCGTGTCCATCGCGGCACGGTGACGGGCGCAAACGATGTCTGGATTGCCGGAGAGCATAGCGCAGGCTTGCCGGATTCTGTCCTATTCCCCACGGTCACGCGGGCGCGCGAAGTGCTTGAGGCCGGCGGCATGCTGTCGGATTCAGGCAAGCTCCGTTGCGTTATTGATTTGCCTGCCGACTTGGATGAACTCGACACCACCGAGCGCAACGCGGTGAAGAAGTTTCTCAAAACCGCGCGCGCAATGGGCGCGAATAGCGGATATGTCGCCAGCCATCGCAAGGCATGGTGGTCGGTCGGCCTCCGTGCTGCCGCCCCCATTATTTCGACATATATGGCGCGCCGCCCGCCGGGCTTTGTCATTAACAAAGCCGATGCGCGCCATATCAACATCGCTCATGGCCTGTATCCGCGCGAAGACTTGAGCGAGGCGGTGAAGAAAGCGCTCGTCGCCTATTTGCAGATCAACATTTCGCAGCGCTCCGGTCGCACCTATGCAGGTGGTCTGACGAAGTTTGAGCCGCGCGAAATGGAAAGGCTGATTGTGCCAAGCCCTGCACTTTTGGCGGCGGGTGCAGTATCGTGATTGCTGCACCTGTTTGGTCAAGCGAGCAGCTTGAGGCTGGCCGTATAAAATCGGCGGCGGCATTCTCCAAAGAGCGCCTTGAAGAGCCGCTTGAAGATTATCTCGAAGCCTTCGATGAGTATCAGGGTTACGTGGAGGAGATTCTCGAAACGACGGTTGACCTGTCTGCGCTCGAAACATCGGCGCTCGACGTGCTTGGTGATACGCGGCTCCTCGAAGCCTTCCGCTATCTTGCAGGCCCGCCCATTTCGCAGGACGATCTCAAGGTGCTGGCGGACGCCCGTTCCCTTTCGAAAGGGCATCTGGAAAATTCACCGGAATTGGTCCAGCGCCTCATCGCCGTGGTGCGGCAGGTGCTCGACCGCCGCCGCTTTGCGTGGGTGGTCGAAAACAGGGAGCCAACCGAGGCGGAGCGCAATGCAGCGGTCATGGCATCTGCTGCCTTGATGGCCGCGAGCCGGACGCAAACGCGGCGGCGCACACTGGGCAAGGACCAACAGGAAGCGATGGTGAAAGAAGCGCTGAAAGTTCTGGGCTTCATCGAAGTGCCGTCACGGAGAATTCCGAACATTTCCCACGCACCCGCGCCGGGAGAGTTTTGCGGCGAAAGCGTCCTCGGCAACCGCAAGGGCGATATCATCGTCCGCCTTTGGGACCACCGCGTCATGCCCATCGAATGCAAGGTGTCAAACTCTTCCACCAATTCGGTGAAGCGCTTAAACAACGATGCTGCCGTCAAGGCGACAAGCTGGAAGGTGGATTTCGGCGTTTTGCAGGTGGTGCCAAGCGCGGTGCTCGGTGGCGTCTATAAACTGCATAACCTGCTCGATGCGCAGAATCGCGGCCTCACAATTTTCTGGGCGCACGACCTCAAGCCCCTGACGGACTGGATTACGAGCACCAAGCCCTAGTCAGACGCCCGTCCGGCATCACTTCGGTTGACGCTTGCAGCATAGTTCTGCACCTTCACGCCGCGTGCGGGTTGTCGTTACGTTGCTCCTGCGGTTGGGCACGGACAGCATAATGCCAATCCGAGCCCTTCTGTCGTCTTCGGTGGCTGTCAGTTGTCATTTTGGAGGGCTATAGCGTAGGTGTAGTTCTCTGTTTCTTCGTCTTCGGCCCGCCATAAGCCATTGATTACATAAGATTCTATATTCCTATCCCTGCATGCCCGCCCTAAATCCGCCATGTGCATTGCGCTTGGATGCAGCGGGTTCCGGCGCGCGGCCCTGTCCATCGCCCGGAGGAAGTCGCGGTCGCGCTCGGCCGTATCGCCTCCGCCTTCGTCTACAGCGCCTCGGGGCGGGTGGCTGGTGGCGACCTCGAGATCGCGGGGGCCGACAGGTGCACCGGGTTCGACCCCGCGCAGGTGCTGCGCCCGGTCTCCGGCATCGCTGCCATGCGCCGCGCGCCCGGCGCGGTCTCCAGCGGCGGCATCGAGGAGGCGGATGACGGCCGCGCGCTGGCTGGTCGCTGCGATCGGGTGCCGGCACCGACCTCCGGGCGATGGCCGGGCAAGGGGCAGACAACCCCTCCTCCTTTCGATATATTCCCGAAACCATATCGTCCGGTACCCTGCGGCCGGTCCGCCCCCGCCGGTTCCCCGGCCCTCTGGAAGACGAACCTTGACCCACCGCAGACCGGCCAGCCTCGACCGCGCCCTGGACTTTCTGGAGCAGCTGCCACTGCCGCCCGCGCGGGTCGAAACCCTGGCTCTGGACGAGGCCGACGGCAGATGGCTGGCCGAGGCGATCGCTGCGTCCGACGATCTGCCGCGGTTCGACCTGGCGGCGATGGACGGCTATGCGATCCGCTCCGCCGATCTGGGCCCGGAGGGGCGGGCCCGGCTGCGGCTGGCGGGCACCCGGCTGACGGGCGATGCGGCGCCCGCCCGGGTCGACCCCGGCGAGGCGCTGCGGATCCTGACCGGCGCGCTGATGCCGGAGGGTGCCGACCGCGTGGTGATGAACGAGGATGCCAGGCCCGAGGGCAGCCACGTCGTGCTGCGCGCGCCCGCTGGCCGCAGGCCGCATATCCGCCGGGCCGGGGAGGATGCGCGCCGGGGCGGGGTCCTGCTCGATGCGCCGCGCCTCATCGGGCCGGGCGAGGCGGCGCTGCTGCGCGCCATGGGGGTGGCCGCGCTGCGCGTCTTCGCCCGGCCGCGGGTGGCGCTCGTCTCGACCGGCAACGAGCTTTGCGACGGGCCGGCCCCGCTGCCGCCCGGCCGGATCCGCGACACCAACCGCCCGATGCTGGCCCGGATGCTGGCGGCGGCCGGGGCCGAGGTCAGCGATCTGGGCATCCTGCGCGACGAGCCCCGCGCGCTGGAGGAGGCGCTGATCCACGCCGCCGCCGGGCACGATCTGATCGTGACCACGGGCGGGGCGTCCTCGGGCCTCGCCGACCTGCTGGCGCAGACGGTGTCCCGGCGGGGCTTCCTCGAATTCTGGAAGCTGCAGATGCGGCTGGGCAAGCCGGTCGGCTTCGGCGATATCGACGATTGCCCCATCCTGGTGCTGCCGGGCAATCCGGTGGCCGCGGCGGTGGATTTCGCCCTGCTCGGCCGCCCCTTGCTGGCCCGGCTCACGGGAATCGGCGCGGCGATCCGCCCGGCGCCGCGCCTGCCCTTCGCGGGCAGCGCCGTCAAGCCCGCCGGGCGCTGCGACATCCTGCTGGGCAGGCTGGTGGAATGCCAAGGCCGCACGGCGGCCGCGCCGCTTGCCGTGCAGGGATCGGCCAACCTCGCCGCCCTCGCCCAGGCCGGGGTGCTGATCGTCCTGACGCCCGACCTGACCCGGATCGAGCCGGGCCGGGTGGTGGAGGTGCTCCCGCTCTGGGACGCCACCCCGATGGAAGCCGGGCGGAGGCCGCCCGGCTGAGCCCGCCGTGCAATGCGAAGGCAAGGCCGCCCGGCCCGGCCCGCCCGCAGATCGGGACGGCGGTTTCAGGGCGGTCGGGCCGGCACCTTCCCCTCCCGCGGCGGGTGGAGATGGCAGGCGACGGCGTGGCGTCCGTCGCCGGACAGCGCCGGCGCGCGGAAGCGGCAGATTTCCATCGCGGCGGGGCAGCGCGGATGGAAGCGGCAGCCCGGCGGCGGGGCGGCGATGCCGGGCATGTCATCCGTCAGCGCGACATGGCGGCGGCCCCTCTCGACGGCCGGATCGGGAACCGGAACGGCGGCGACGAGGGCCTGCGTATAGGGATGCCGCGGCGCCGCGAAGATCCGCTCGCGCTCGGCCAGTTCCACGATCCGGCCCGCCGCCGGTCGGGTGAGCATGAGCAGCGCCCGGCCCAGCGTCGATTTCCCGCAGCCGGATTCCCCGACCAGCCCCAGCGTCTCGCCCTGCCCGATCACCAGATCGACGCCGTCGACCGGGGCGATGGTCAGCCGGCGGCCGCGGTTCGAAACCGGATATTCGACGCGCAGGCCCCGGGCGACCAGCACCGGCGCAGCCGGCCGGCCGTGCCGCCCAGCTGCTCTACCGCCGTGCCGCCGAAGGCGATCCGACCCTCCAGCCGCACGCGGCCGGAGGGCAGCAGGCCCATGATCGCGAGTGCGGTGACGCTCTTTCCCGAACCGCTCTCGCCCAGGATGCCCAGCGTGGCGCCGGGCGCGACCTCGAGGTCGATGCCGGCCACCGCCCGCACGATGCCGTGGGGGGTCGGAAAATCGACGCTCAGGCCCTGGACCGAGAGATGGCCGGCCAGGCCGGCGGGCGGACCCGGGACCTGGGCAAGGCGGTTCGCTCGGTCAATCCGTCGGCAAGCAGGTTGGCGGAAAGCACCAGCAGCGTGATCGCCAGGCCGGGGAACACGGCCGCCGGAGCGCACCAGCCGGGCGATCAGCGTGAAGGTCACGAGGCAGAGCGTCGCGACCGGCAGGGCCATGTGCCGCGCGATGCCGGCGCAGGACCGACGGCTCAGATGATCGCGCGGCGGACGCGGGTCGAGACCCATTCGCTGACCACCACGGTGCCCAGGATCACCAGCATGATCAGCAGCACCTGCGGCCAGGCCAGCATGTTGAGGCTGGCCTGCAGCTGCATCCCCAGCCCGCCGGCGCCCACCAGCCCCAGGATCGCGCTTTCGCGGATGTTGATGTCCCAGCGGAAGACGCCGATGCCGATGAAGGCGGGCATGACCTGCGGCCAGATGCCATAGTGCAGGATCTGCGCGGCCCCGGCGCCGGTGGCGGTGACCGCCTCGATCTGCCTCGCGTCGGTCTCCTCGATCGCCTCGTAGAGGAGCTTGCCGATGAAGCCGACCGAGCGGAAGGCGATGGCGATGATCCCGGCCAGAAGCCCCGGCCCCAGGATCGCCACCAGCAGGAGCGCCCAGATCAGCGAGTTGATCGAGCGCGAGGCGACGATGCAGAAGAGCGCCAGGGGCCGCAGCAGCCACCGCGACGGCGTGGTGTTCGCGGCCGCCAGAAAGGCCAGCGGCACGGCGATGGCGGTGCCCAGGAGGGTGCCCAGCGTGGCGATGTTGATCGTGTCCCACAGCGGGCGCCAGAGCTGGCCCATGTAGCTCCACCGCGGCGGAAAGGCGCGGGTGCCGATGTCGGCCGCGGCGCGCGGCGCGTCCCATACGAAGACCCAGATCGTGCGCTGGGTCATCACCTCCCAGCAGAACACGAACAGTGCCACCACGCAGAACCAGAAGGCCCAGAGCGCCAGCCGCTTGACGGGCGTGCGGTGCTGCCAGAAGACGGGCGACACGCTCATTTCACCAAAGCCCGCAGCCGGCCGGAGGCGTATTCCGCCGCCATGACGATGGCGATGATGATGAGAAGGATCGCCCCCGCGCTGCTGTATTCATAGCGCGACAGCGCGGTGTCCAGCGTGCCGCCGATGCCCCCCGCGCCGACGATGCCGATCACCGCGCTCTCGCGGAAGTTGATGTCCAGCCGGTAGAGCGACAGGCCGATCAGCCGCGGCATCACCTGCGGCTGGACGCCATAGTTGATCACCTGCGGCCAGGAGGCGCCGGTGGCGCGGATCGCCTCGGCCTGCTTCGGGTCGATTTCCTCGATGTCGTCGGCCAGCAGCTTGCCGATGAAGCCGATGGTGGCGAAGGTCAGGGTCAGGAACCCGGCGAAGGCGCCGAAGCCGAACAGCGCGACGAAGAAGATCGCCACGATCACCTCCTGCAACGCGCGCGAGACGGCGATCAGCCCGCGGCAGAGGGCCACGATCCAGCGGGGCGAGACGTTGCGCGCCGCGCCGATCCCCACCGGGACCGAGATCGCCAGCCCGGCCACGGTGGCGGTGAAGGTCATGGTCAGGCTTTCGACCAGGCCCTGCGAGATGTCGCGCCAGCGGGTGGTGAAGTCGGGCGACAGGAACCCCACCACGAACCGCTGCCCGCGCTCCAGCCCCTGCGCCACCCGCGTCCAGTTGACCTCGACCGTGCCGAGCGCCAGCACCAGATAGACCGCGGCGCCCGCCGTCAGCGCGATCCGCCAGACGCGCGAGGTGACGATCTGCGGCGGCCGCCGCCATGTCGCGGGCCAGGCGCTCACAGCGCGCTGACCAGCTTTTCGGCCGCCGCGCTGGCGGCGGCATCCTCGTCGGCCGCCTCGGCCGCGCCGCGGCGCATGGCGTTCCAGTCCTCCTCGCCATAGATGCGGGTCAGCGCCGCCTCGGTCAGCTCGGCGGGCGTTCCGTCGAACACCACCTCGCCCGCGCGCAGGCCGACGATGCGGTCGGTGAACTGCTGGGCCAGCACCACGTCGTGGATGTTGATGATCGCGGGCAGGCCGCTTTCGCGGCAGACCTCGGTGATCAGCCGCATGATCTGGCGCGAGGTGCGCGGGTCCAGGCTGGCGGTCGGCTCGTCGATCAGCAGCAACTCCGGCTCCTGCTCCAGCGCGCGGGCGACGCCCACCCGCTGCCGCTGGCCGCCCGACAGCGCATCGGCGCGCCTGTCGGCGTGGTCCGAGAGGCCCACGCGGTCCAGCAGGCGGAAGGCGCGCTCGATGTCGGCGGGCGGGAAGCGGCGGGTGAAGCTGCGCCAGAACGGCACATAGCCCAGCCGGCCCGAAAGCACGTTCTCCATCACCGTCAGCCGCTCGACCAGCGCGTATTCCTGAAAGATCATCCCGATCCGCCGCCGCACCCGCCGCAGCTCGCGCCGCCCGAGCCCGGTGATCTCCACGCCCCCCAGCCGGACCGAGCCGGATGTGGGCTCGACCAGCCGGTTCACGCAGCGGATCAGCGTGGATTTTCCCGCGCCCGAAGGCCCGATCAGGCCCATGACCTGCCCGGCGGGCACGGTGAAGCCCACCGCGTTCAGCGCCCTGTCGCCGGTGCGGTAGGTCTTGGTCAGCCCCTCGACTGTCAGCATCCGCGGCCTTTCGTCGGAATTGCGCAAGGCGACGGGGCGGGGCCCGCGCGGCCCCGCCCCGCGGGTCGGCCTGGCAAGGTCACTGGCAGGTGTATTCCACGCCCAGCGCCGCATCGATCTGGCGCACGACCGCCCAGTCCTCCTTGAAGGTGATCGGCACGAATCTGCTTTCGCCCTGCGCCGCGAATTCCTTCTGCAGCGCGGTGCCTTCCCAGTCGAAGCTGAAGAAGGCTTCCTTGATCTTCTCCTGCAGGTCGGGCGTCAGGTTGTGCGCCACGCCGTAGCCGGTGGTCGGGAAGGTGGCCGAGACATAGATCGTCTCCAGCGCGTCGCCGTCCACCGCCTCGCGGGCGACCATCCGCTTCAGTACCGAATTGGCCACGGCGGCGGCGTCGTAGTCCTTGTTCGCCACGCCGAGGATCGAGTTGTCATGCGCGCCCGAGAAGGCGGGGGTGTAGTCCTCGCCCGCCTTCAGGCCGAACTCGGATTCCAAGAGCGCCTGCGGCGCCTTGAAGCCCGAGTTGGAGGTTTCCGAGGTGAAGGCCAGCTGCCGGCCCTTGATGTCCTCGATCTTCTCGATGCCCGAGCCGGGCCAGGTGATGATCTCCATCTCGTAGCCGAAGGTGCCGTCGTCGCGCGCCATCATCGCGAAGGGGCGGAAGCCCGAACAGGCCACGGCGATCGCATTGCCGCCGGTATTGACGCCGGCGATATGCAGCCGGCCGGCCCGCAGCGCCTCGTATTGCGCGGCGTTCGACTGGACGGGGAAGAATTCGACCGGCTTGCCGGTCACCGCCGAGAGATGATCCAGGAATTCCTTCCAGACATCGACATAGACCGAGGGGTCTTCCACCGGGGTATAGGCGAAGATCAGCGTGTCGGGATCGACCAGCTGCGCCGGGTCGGTGGGAATGTCGGCCACGAAGTCGCCGTCGGCGTCGGTATAGCGGCCGTCGAGCGGGAATTCCTGCGCCTGGGCCGGCAGGGCGAGGATCGCCGCGGTGGAAACCGTTGCAACGAAACGCATGAACATGGCGGACTCCTGTCATCTGTGGGAACCCGGAGTCCGATAGCCCCGCTTTGTAACAGGAACACGGCACGGCGCAGGATGGCACCCTTGCTTCCAGCGTCGCAGTCTGCGACGTTACGAACGATATTTCCCGCAGAAGATATCGGAGGACGCTATGAGCGAGACCACGCAGAAGACCGTCACCTTGACCAAGATGTGCGAACTGCACGGGATCGACCTGCCGCGCGACGGCGATCTGGCGGCGCGGTTCCAGGCGGCCTTCCCCGCGGCGGGCTATGACGAGGAGGCCGGCGAGTGGCGGATGGTGTGGAAGAAGGGCAGCTACGCCGAGTCGAACGCCCGGCTGGAGGCGTTCTTTGCCGAACAGGCGGTGCCGGTGGCGCATCTCGACCGCTGCTGAGGGGGCGCCGCGATGCACCACGCCAAGGAAGCGCATGACATCAGGAACCCGCCCAGGCACGCCTTCGTCCTGCCGCGCGAGGGGCCGCTGGCCGAGGCGCTGACGGCGCTGCTGCCCGAGGCCTATTTCAGCGAAGAGCACCAGGAATGGCGGATCGACTGGGATCCGAAATCCTTCCCGGTGCAGGGGCAGAAGATCGACGCCTTCGCCACCGAACACGGGCTGGAGATCTTCCACCGCTACAAGTGAAGCCGCGGCCTGACCTCGGTCGCGAGCAGGGTGATCGAGCGCAGCATCAGCTCGAAGGGCAGATAGCCGAAGAACCCGGCCAGGGCGTTCAGATAGCGGCTGCCGGTCCGCCAGCCCAGCTGGCGGATCGCGGCGGCGCAGGTCTCGGGCCCGCCGGCGATCATCATCTCGCGGAAGAACGCCTCGGGTTCCAGCAGGTCTTCGGTGACGATGTTGCCGCGGCGGTGGATGCCGATCGACCGCAGCCGCCCGGTCAGCGCCAGCACGGTGGGCCAGATCTCGGCCCGCGCGGCCTCGTCGCTGGTCGAGACATAGACGAAGCGGCCCATGGGCACGCGCGCCGCATCGCCCCCGGCGCGGCGGAATGCGGCCATCAGCGCGTCGTTGACCGCGGGCGCGGTGATGCCGTGGCAGATCATCCCGTAGCCCGCCGCCCCGGCCCAGGCTACGGTCTCGGGGGTATAGGTGGCGACATAGATGGGCGGATGCGGCTTCTGCACCGGCTTGGGCTGCACCTGCACGGCCAGGCCCGCGTGCAAGACCGGCCCCTCGCTCCAGGCCGCGCGCAGGAACGCAAGGCCGCGGGCCAGGTCGGTGCCCTGCGCGGCCCCGGCCATCCCGAAGGCCTCGGCATAGCGCGGATTGGCGCCGCGCGAGATGCCGACATCGACCCTGCCGTCGGACAGCAGATCCAGCGTCGCCAGTTCCTCCGCCAGCCGCAGCGGGTGGTGCAAGGCCAGCAGCAGCACCGAGAAGCCCAGCCGCAGCCGCGTCGTGCGCGCCAGCATGGCCGAGGCCAGCGGGATCGGCGACAGGCAGGTGCGGCCCAGCTCGCCGCCGCCCTGGAAATGCTCCTCGTTCAGCCAGAGCGCCTCGTAGCCCAGGCTTTCCACATAGGGCGCCAGCGTCAGCAGGCGGGAGGTGCCGATCGCCTCGAGCCCCCCGCTGCACCCCGACAGGCCGAGGCGGAAATCGTTCATGTCGTCTCGAGCGGCGCCAGCACGATCTTGCGGGCGGTCTTGCCGAAGAAGTGGTAGCCCGATCCGCCCTCGGCCAGCACGTCCAGGAGCCCGTCGGGGTCGGTCACCCGCACCGTGCCGAGCAGGCTGTGGCGGCGGCGGAAGAAGGCGTCGGGCACCATCGGCGCGGTGGGGCCCACCAGCACCACCCGCGCCCCGGGCCGGGCGCAGGCGATCAACTCGTCCAGCGTGCCGTTGATGAGCGTGGTGCCGGTGATCAGCAGCACGTCGGCCTCGGGCACCACCTCGGCGAAGGTTTCGGCGGGGCGGTAGTGTTCCATCTCGTGCGGCCGCAGGGTGGCGGGGTCCTTCTCCAGCACGAAATGCCGGGCGCCGATCTTGCGCAGCGCCTTCAGGAAGGGGCCGAAGGCGCCCACCACCACCGCGGTCTCGTCCGGCTGCACCGCGGCCAGGTCGAAGGCGTCGGCATCCTCGATCACCCGGTGGTGCCCCGGCCCGCGCCGTTCGTCGGCGACGGCCGACAGCGCGTTCAGCGCCGCGATCCCCAGCGCCCGCCGCAGCCCGGTGGCGGTCACCGCCTCCTCGGCCAGCCGCAGCGCCGACATGCGGCCGAGCTTGCCCGGGAAGGGCATCGACATGGCGGACGAGGGGCAGCAGACCGCCTCGGGGATCTCCTTCAAGGGCGTGGCGCAGAGCCCGCATTGCCCGGCCGAGAGCTTCACCCCGATGAAGAACAGCCCCAGCACCGCGCGCTCGACCCGGATCGCCCCGGCCTCGGGGCCGAGCAGGTCGAAGACCGTCTCGAAGGTTTCCTCCAGCAGGCTGGGCGTGGCGATGTCCTTCATGGCTGGGCTCCTTTCCGGGGAGTGAGAGAGCGGATGGCGCGGCTTCGGCGGAGAGCGCCGGGGGTTTCACACCCCCGGACCCCCGTGGAGTATTTGAACCAAGATGAGGAGTAGTTTGAGTTAAACTGTCCCTTCCTGTCCTCATCTTGGGAGAAATACTCCGCCGGGGTCCGGGGGCGCGAAGCCCCCGGGGGCCGGCCTCAGGTGCCGACCGTGCCGCTCAGGATCGCGCGGATCTGCTCGTCGCTGAGCTCGGTCTTGAAGAAGTTCACGTAGAACTCGCGCACCTTCTCGATCAGCTCGGCCTCGGGGAACAGGTCGGGGTGGAAGTGCGAGGCGGCCCAGAGCACGGTCAGCGGCTGTTCCACCGTGCGGTTGGCCCAGATATGCGCGCCCATCGGCGCCACCAGGATCCGCCCCTCCTGCACCGCGCGCATCTGCGACAGGGTGGCGTCGTCCTTCAGTTGCTGCACATGCGCGGGCTCGCCCACGATCAGGATGTCGGGGTCGGCGGCCAGCACCACCTCGGTGGTCAGCGACAGGGTTTCCTCCTTGCGCCCGTCGTTGGTGACGGATGTGCCGCCCGCCGCGGTGATCCACCATTCGGCCACCAGATGCGGCTGGGTCATGTTGCCGGGCGAGAGGTAGAGCACCTTCGGCCGTGCGGGCGCCGCGGCCAGGCGGCTTTCCACCTCGGCCAGCGTGCCGTCGAACCAGGCGGCATACTCCGCCCCGATGGTGTCGTTGCCGAACATCTCGCCCAAGAGCGCGACGGTGGCCTTCACCTCGTCCGGCGTCTGCACCCGCAGCACCACGGTGGGGATGCCGTTGGCCTCCAGCAGATCGGCCACGTCGCGGCCGAAGGTCAGCGCCACGTCGGGGGCCAGCGTCAGGATCGCCTCCAGATCCGGGTTGCCCTCGGCGTCGTGGATCTGGGCGCTGTCGGGGATCTGCGGGGCGAAGACGTTCTGATAGACCCAGCGGCCAGAGCGGATGAAGCGCGGCGGCAGGTTCGAGGCGATCTTGTCGCCGTTGCCGGTGGCCATGACGAAGCCGTTGATCACCGGCACCGAGCCATGGGTCGCCACGGTGGCGATCTCGTCCGGCAGGGTCACGCTGCGGCCGATCATGTCGGTCAGGTCGCGCGCCATGGCGGCGGAGCCCAGCGCCAGTGCCAGCGTGGCGGAGAGAAGCGGGAGGGATCTAGTGAACATGCGGTTTCTCCGGTTCGGGGTGTGTCAGGATGGGGGCGCAGGCCAGGGCGCCGTCGGCGTCGCGGATCACCCGCACGCCGCGGCCGTAGAGCGAGGTGAGATAGCCCGGCCGGGCCAGATCGGCGGCCGGGCCGGCGGCATGGATCGCGCCATCCTGCAGCGCGAGAAAGCGGGTGCCGACCTGCAGCGCATGGTCGGGGTGGTGGGTGCATATCAGGATCCCCAGCCCGTCCTGCCTGAGCCCCGCCACGATCTCCAGCAGCCGCAGCTGGTTGCCGAAGTCGAGGCTGGCGGCGGGTTCGTCCAGCACCAGCAGCCGCGCCTCCTGCGCCAGCGCCCGGGCCAGCAGGCACAGCTGCCGCTCGCCCCCGCTGACCTCGGCAAAGCTGCGGTGGGCGAGGTGGGCCAGCCCCACCCGCTCCAGCGCCGCCTCGGCGCGTTCGTGGTCGGCCCGGCCCGGCGTGTCGAACCGGCGAAGGTGCGCCGAACGGCCCATCACCACCATCTCGCGCACCAGATGGCCGAAGGCGGGCTGGGTGGCCTGCGGCACATAGGCCATACGGCGGGCGAGTTCGCGGGGCGAGAGCGAGGCGACCTCGCGCCCGCCCAGCAGGATGCGGCCCGCCGAGGGGCGCAGGCCCCCGATCAGGCAGCGCAGGAGCGTGGTCTTGCCCGCGCCGTTGGGGCCCAGCAGGCACAGCACCTCGCCCTCGGCCAGCGTCAGGTCGATGTCCCCGATCCGCCGCCCGCCGGCGCCCCAGGAGAATTGCAGGCCCGTGACCTCCAGCCTCATGACCAGGCCGTCCTTGCGCGCAGCAGCAGGATCAGGAACAGCGGCGCCCCGATCACGCTGGTGGTGATGCCCAGCGGGATCTCCATCTCGGTCCCCGCGCGCGAGAGGTTGTCCACCATCAGCAGGAACAGCGCCCCGGTCAGCGCCGAGGCCGGCAGCAGCCGGTCGAAGGAGGAGCCGACCAGCAGCCGCGCGATATGCGGCACCACCAGCCC
>JBBCJM010000204.1:0-6514 GCA_037190175.1 Paracoccaceae bacterium
TTCGAACATCATCCCGGCGGGGACCAAGTGGTAGGAGAAGCAGTTCTGCACCAGATCGCCCGCCCCGATCCCGCAGGCGTGCAGGAAGCGGCCCAGCCGCCACCAGTCGGGCGTGGTGCGGCCCACCTCGTAGATCGGGCCGGGGCTCTGGAAGATGTGCTCCCAGATCCCGCCCCCGGGTACGAAACCGCCCAGCGGGGGCGCCTTGGCCTGCGCCGCCGAGAGGTCGGATTTCCGCGTCACCGGCAGCCGCGACAGGGCGGCGATATCGGTCACCGCCGCCGGCTCCACCCCCGCCAGCGCCAGCGCGAAGGCCGGGGCCTCCAGCGCGCGCGCCAGCGCCGCCGGCAGGTCGCGCGCCAGGTCGGCGGCGCGCTGGTCGGCGCTGCGGACCTCCAGCGCGTCGAAGTGCGTGCCCATCGCATCCCCCTTCACGACAGCCACCGCTTGCGCCGGCGATAGGACCGCACGTCGCGGAAGGACTTGCGGCCCTTGTCGGACATGCCGAGGTAGAATTCCTTCACGTCCGGGTTCTCGCGCAGGGCCTCGGCCGTGCCCTCCATCACCACCCGGCCGCTTTCCAGGATATAGCCGGTATGGGCATAGCGCAGCGCCACGGAGGTGTTCTGCTCGGCCAGCAGGAAGGTGGTGCCCTGTTCCTCGTTCAGCCGCCGCACGATGTCGAAGATCTGCTCGACCAGCTGCGGGGCCAGGCCCATCGAGGGCTCGTCCAGCAGGATCATCCGCGGCCGGCTCATCAGCGCGCGGCCGATGGCGCACATCTGCTGCTCGCCGCCCGAAGTGTATCCTGCCTGCGACCGCCGTCGCTCACGCAGGCGGGGGAAATACTCGTAGACCATCTCCAGATCGGCCCCGATCCCGCTGCGGTCGACGCGGGTATAGGCGCCGGTCAGCAGGTTCTCCTCCACCGTCAGGTGCTCGAAACAATGCCGGCCCTCCATCACCTGGATCAGGCCCCGGCGCACCAGTTCGGCCGGGTCCAGCGCCGCCACCGGCTGGCCGGCATAGGTGATCGCGCCCTTGGTCACCTCGCCCCGCTCGGAGGCCAGCAGGCCCGAGATCGCCTTCAGCGTGGTGGTCTTGCCCGCGCCGTTGCCGCCCAGCAAAGCGGTGATCCGCCCGCGCGGCACGGTCAGGCTGACGCCCTTCAGCACCAGGATGACGTGGTTGTAGATCACCTCGATATTGGTGACTTCCAGAAGCGTCTCGGTCTGCGGCGCGGTGTCGAGCATGGCGGGCCCTTCGGCTGGATGGCCGGCCGCCCGCGACGGGCGGCCGGCCGGTCACGTCACTGGCAGCGCTTCTGGATCGCGCTCTCGGCGGCGAAGGCGGCGGCGTCCTCGGCCACCAGCGCGTCGATCACCTCCTTGTCGCTCTCGATCCAGTCGGTGATCAGGTTCCACTTCTTCGCCTGCGCGTCCCATTGCTGGATCATGCCCATGCCGACGCCGCCGTGGTTCTGGCAGGTGACGGCGAAGGCGGGGCCGAAGTTCGGCAGGCCCAGTTCCACCATCCGCGCCTCGGTGATCTCCAGCGCCTCCATCCCGTCGCGCATCATCGCGGCGGTGATGTGGGGGGTGCCGTGGATCTCCTGCGCCTTGCGCGCGGCCTCGACCGCCAGCATGGCGGCATACATCCCGCGGCTGTAGAGCACCGAACCGAACTGGTCGCCGGCGCCCGCGGCCTTGCCGGTGTCGATCACATGGGTCTTGAGGTCGGCATAGACCGGATAGTCCATCCCCGTCCCGTGCATCGCCAGGCTCTTGTAGCCATGCGCGCCCTCGCCCGCCGGCAGCACGTCGTTCTCGGATCCCGACCACCAGACGCCGATGAAGTTCTCCATCGGATAGCGGATGTTCACCGCCTCCTGCACCGCGGTGGGGTTCATTACCCCCCAGCCCCACATCAGCACATAGTCCGGCCGGGTGCGGCGGATCTCCAGCCACTGGCTCTTCTGTTCCTGTCCGGGGCTGTCCACCGCCAGCGAGGAAAACTCGTAGCCGTGCTTCTTGGCCAGTTCCTCCAGCGTGCGGATCGGCTCCTTGCCATAGGCGGAGTTGTGGTAGAGCAGCGTGATCTTCTTGCCCGCCAGGCTGCCGCCGTTTTCGTCCAAGAGGTAGTTGATGATGATCGAGGCGCCGTCCCAGTAGTTGGCCGGATAGTTGAAGACGTGGCTGAACACCGTGCCGTCCTTGGCCGAGGTGCGGCCGTAGCCCATGGTGTGCATCGGGATGCCGTCGGCCGTCACCTTGGGGATCAGCTGGTAGGTGATGCCGGTCGACAGCGGCTGCAGGATCAGCGGGCTGTCGCCCTTGACCGCCTCGTAGCACTCCACCCCCTTCTCGGTGTTGTAGGCGGTCTCGCATTCCGACTGCCGGATCCGCACCCCGCCGATCCCGCCGTCGCGTTCGTTGATCAGCGTCAGGTAGTCGGAATAACCGTCGGCGAAGGGGATGCCGCCGGCGGCGAAGGGGCCGGTGCGGTAGGACAGCGAGGGGAAGTGCAGATCCTGCGCCAGCGCGGGCAGGCCGGTGGCCAGCGCCGCCGTCACGAGGGCCGCAAACCTGAGTTTCATTGTGTATCCTCCCAAGGGTTTCGGTTGCTTGCGCCGGGCGTGCCCCGGTCTTCGATGGTTGGGCCGCCCGGTCCCTAGTGCGGGAAGGGCCAGAGCCGCAGCTTCTCCTTCGCCACGCGCCAGAGCTGGGCCAGGCCGTGGGGCTCGGCGATCAGGAATCCCACGATCAGCCCGCCCACGATCATCAGCTCCAGATGCGCGGCCAGATCGGTGGGCCAGCCGAACTGCCCCACCAGCACGTTCTTCAGGAACACCGGCAAGAGCACCAGGAAGGCCGCCCCGGCGAAGCTGCCGAAGATCGAGCCTAGCCCCCCGATGATGATCATGAAGAGCACGAGGAAGCTCTTGTTGATCCCGAAGCTCTCGCCCACCTCGGCCGCGCCCAAGTAGACGGCGAAGAACAGCGCCCCCGCCACACCGATGAAGAAGGACGAGATGGCGAAGGCCGAGAGCTTGGCCCACAGCGGGTTGACCCCGATGATCTCGGCCGCGATGTCCATGTCGCGGATCGCCATCCAGCGCCGGCCGCTGGCGCCGCGGGTCAGGTTGCGCGCCAGCCAGGCCAGCGCGAAGCAGAAGATCAGGCAGGTCAGGTACTTGGCCGCGGCCGAGGCATTGGCGCCGGTGACCGCGATGCCCAGCACCGTGCGCTCGGGCGAGGAGATCTGCCCCGAGGCCGAGTAGTTGTAGAACCACGGCACCTTGTTGAAGAGCCAGACGAGGAAGAACTGCGCGGCCAGCGTGGCCACCGCGAGGTAGAAGCCCTTGATCCGCAGCGAGGGCAGCCCGAACAGGACCCCCACCGCGGCGGTGATGCCCCCCGCCAGCAGGATGTGGATCAGGATCGAGATGTCGGGAAAGGCCGTCATCAGCTTGTAGGTGGCATAGGCCCCCACCGCCATGAACCCGCCGGTGCCGAGGCTGAGCTGCCCGCAGTAGCCGGTCAGGATGTTCAGCCCGATCGCCGCGATCGCATAGATCAGGAAGGGCACCAGCACCGCATTGGCCCAGTAGTCGGTGATCACGAAGGGGATCACCCCGAAGGCCACCGCCACCACGGCGTAATAGCGCCAGCGGTCGAAGGCGATGGGAAAGGTCTGCGCATCGGCGGTGTAGCTGGTCTTGAAGTCGCCGGCCTCGCGGTAGAACATCGGCTAAACCCTCTCGATGATGCGCTCGCCGAACAGGCCCTGCGGCCGGAAGACGAGGAACATCAGTGCCAGCACATAGGCGAACCAGTTCTCGGTGGCGCCGCCCACCATCGGGCCGATGAAGAACTCGAACAGCTTCTCGCCCATGCCGATGATCAGCCCGCCCACGATGGCCCCGGGGATCGAGGTGAAGCCGCCCAGCATCAGCACCGGCAGCGCCTTCAGCGCGATGAGGGAGAGCGAGAACTGCACCCCGGACTTCGAGCCCCACATGATGCCGGCGACCAGCGCCACGAAGCCGGCGATGGACCAGGTGAGCACCCAGATGAACCGCAGCGAGATGCCGACCGACAGCGCCGCCTGGTGGTCGTCGGCCACCGCGCGCAGCGCCCGGCCGTATTTGGTGTATTGCGAGAACAGCGTCAGCGTGGCCACCAGCGCCGCCGCCACGCCCGCCGCCACCACGTCCAGCCGGTCGATGAAGAAGCCGTAGCCCAGCCAGTCGAAGGTGAAGTCGTCGATGGCGCCCGACATGCCCTTGGGCAGGCCCACGTCCAAGGGCTTGACCTCCGCCCCCCACATCACGTCGCCCAGCCCCTCCAGGAAATAGGCGAGGCCAATGGTGGCCATGAACAGGATGATCGGCTCCTGGTTGACCAGGTGCTTCAGGATCAGCCGCTCGATCAGGATGGCGAGGCCGATCATCACCAGCGCGGTCAGCGCGATGGCCAGCATGGAGGGCACCGTCCAGCCGAAATGGTGCAGCGAGGTGCCGAAGGTGGCGTTGATCAGGTGGGCGAAGGGGATCTGCCCCTTCTGGATCCCCACCAGCGTCAGCGCCGCGAACAGCGCCAGCACCCCCTGCGCATAGTTGAAGATGCCGCTGGCCTTGAAGATCAGCACGAAGCCCAGCGCCACCAGCGCATACATCACCCCGGCCATCAGCCCGTTCACCGTGACCTCGGTCGCGTAGAGCACCCAGTCAGGCATGGTCGGCCCCTCCCGTTGCCGGGCGGGCCGGCGGGTTCAATCGGTCCTGGCGGCGCAGTCGAAGCTGATCGTGGCGTCGCCGCTGGTCAGCGTGCAGCGTTCGGCAGGCGGGACGGGATGGAAGATCTCGCCGGTATAGACCACCGCGGCGATGACGAAGCCGGTGACCAGCGTCCAGACATGCGCTTTCAGCCAGTAGAGCCCCGTCCTGTCGCGCGAGGCCTTCTTGCTGGCCGCCTCGGCAATCAGCCTGGCCTCCGTCGTCGTATCCTTCGCCTTGCGGGCGGCGGCGATCTGCGCCTTGAACCGGGCCGACTCGTTCACCGCTCCGGTCGCCGCCGAGACCACGAACACACCGGTCAGGGTCGAGACCGCCAGCAGCGCAATCGCCGCGAAGGGCGCCAGCGGGACCAGCGGCAGCCCCCAGACCGTCTCGGCCGAATCGAGCGTCACCCGGGCATAGGCAAAGGCGCCGGCCGCCAGCGTCATGGTGAACTTCACGTAGTCTGCGGTGGCTTTCAGATCCATGGCGAGCTACCAGGGCAGGCAGTCGCAGGGCAGCAAGAAGGCCGTCACTCCATCGGGCATGTCGATTCCCGCCTGGCGCCAGCCCGCAATCAGCGCTGCTACTGCGACGAAGCCGTAGGAGAGATCGCCGTCTGTCACCAGTTCCGAGCCCAGGTCGCCCCGCGGCCGGACCTGGCCGATCAGCCGCTGCCGCAGACTCCAAGCCGAGAACGTGCCGTCCAGCAGCACTGCGGCGATCGGATCGCGTTCGCCGGGGCTTAGCAGGCGCAGGTCGTAGGGCCGGACCATCGCGGCGGCCCGGCTGGTGGGCGGCGGCAGGGTGCGGCCGGTCGCATCCTGCAGGAAGGCGTTCAGTTCGTCCCAACTGGCCATGGGCGGACCTCATCAATGAGCCACCCCGAGATAGGCCGAGATCACCTCGGGGTTGTTGCGAACCTCGTCAGGTGAACCATCCGCGATCTTCTTGCCGTAGTCCATCACCACCACGCGGTCCGAAAGGTCCATCACCACGCCCATGTCGTGTTCGATCAGGCAGATCGTGGTGCCGAACTCGTCGTTCACATCCAGGATGAAGCGGCACATGTCCTCCTTCTCCTCGACGTTCATGCCGGCCATGGGCTCGTCCAAGAGCAGGAGCTTCGGCTCGGCGGCCAGGGCCCGGGCCAGCTCGACGCGCTTCTTCAGGCCATAGGGCAGCCGGCCGACCGGGGTCTTGCGGATGTGCTGGATCTCCAGGAAGTCGATGATCTCCTCGACCCGGGCGCGGTGCGCGGTCTCTTCCCGCTGGGCCGGGCCCCACCACAGCGCCTGTTGCAGCAGGCCGGCCTTCATCAGGGTCAGCCGGCCGCTCATGATGTTGTCGAGCACGCTCATCCCCTCGAAGAGCGCGATGTTCTGGAAGGTGCGGGCGATGCCCAGGCGCGCCACCTCGTGCGGGCGCATGGCCGGGCGGCGGGCGCCGCGGAAGAGGATCTCGCCCTCCTGCGGCACGTAGAAGCCCGAGATCACGTTCAGCATCGAGGATTTGCCCGCGCCGTTGGGGCCGATGATGGCGCGGATCTCGCCCTCGCGGATGTCGAAGGAGATGTCGGTGATCGCCTTCACCCCGCCGAAGCGCAGGGTGATGTGGCGCAGTTCCATCAGGACGGGGCGGGCGGTCATCGGGCGGCCCCTTCCATGGCGACTGCCCTCCCACCCCATCCCTCCCCCACGAGGGGGGAGGGAGGCGCTTGGCCCGCCAACGGATCGC
>JBBCJM010000205.1:0-14251 GCA_037190175.1 Paracoccaceae bacterium
CTCATCGCCCAGCGAAGAAAGCCGTCAGGCTTGATGAGCGACTGCCCTCTGCCGCTACCGCTGATAGGGCATCCACCAGCCCGAGCCGTTGGGGTCGGCCATCCAGTATTGCCCGGTCTGGTCCACGTGCCAGGTCTGGCCGTTGAACTGGTGGGTGCTGCCCGGCGCCCAGGTATGCGGCGCCTGCTGCGGCCCGTAGCCGCCCTGCCAGGTGCTCTGTCCCATCAGGCCCAGCCCGGCCTCCTGCTGGTTGGCGGCGAAGCCTCCGGTCCAGCCGGCGAAGGCGTCGCGGATCCCCTGCTGGCTGGCCCAGTAGTCGGCCATCATCCGGTCGTGCTGCCCGGCGATCTGCGCGTTCGAGGCCATCAGGTTGCCGTATCCCTGCGGGGTGAACCCGCCGGTGGCGGCATAGGCATAGGCGTAATCGGCCAGCGTCCCCTGGAACTGCCCGCTGGCCACCGCCTGCTGGTACATCGCCTGGATGCGCCGATCGGCCATGTTCTGGCGGATGATGGCGTCGAGCCCCGCCTGCATCTGCGCGTTCAACTGGTCGTTGAAGGCCTGGTTCATGGCGTTCCAGTCCTGCGCGGCGGCGGGCAGGGCCAGGCCCAGCAGCAGGGCGGCGGCAAGGCGGACGGACATCTTTCCCTCGCGGAATCGGGGACCCCTCGCGCGGGGATGCTATCACGCCGGGGGTTGCGCTGCCACGCCCGTGCCATAGCAGGCCATGAACATCCGCACCGCGCCCTGCACCGTGCGCTCGATGTCCGGCGGCCCGCCGGGGTCGATGCGGAACACCACCCGGTCGTGCAGGTCGGCCTTGCACAGCTCGCGGAACTGCTCGGCGGCCAGGGGGATGTCGTCGATCTCCAGCTCTCCCCGCGCGACGGCAAGGTGCAGGAAGGCGATCAGCTTTTCCCGCACCAGCCCGGGGCCGGAGTTGTAGAAGTCGCGCGCCACCTGCGGGAACCTTTGCCCCTCGGCCAGCGACAGCCGCAGCACCGCCTGCGCGAAGGGGGTCAGCAGGAAGCCCGCGATCAGCCGCCCGGCCTCGGCCAGCACCTCGGCCGCGGGGCGGTTCATGTCGACCGCCGCGGCGCCTTCCTCGGCCTGCCGGGTGCATTCGCCCTTGGCGATCTCCAGGAACAAGAGCTCCTTGTCGGGGAAATAGGCATAGAGCGTGGCCTTGCTGACCCCCGCGTTGCGGGCGATCTCGTCCACGCTCGCGCCTTCGAACCCGTCGCGCAGGAAGGCGGCGCGGGCGCCCTCCAGCACCTGGTCGAACTTGCGGCCCCGGCGGATGGCCTGCGGTGCGGCGGTCATGCGGTCCTCCCCGCGGCAGGATAGACCGCGGCCCGCCGGGGCGGCAAGCGGCCGGTCACTTGGCCGGGGTGCAGGCATCGGTGGCCGGCAGCGGCGCGGTGGGGTCGGTGCAGGCGCGGCTGACCGCCGGCGCCGGCGGGAAGGACAGCCGGGGCAGGTCCACCGAGGGGCCGGCAAAGCCGGCGGCGGGCAGCACCGGCAGGGTGACGGCGGCGGCAAGCAGGGTGCGGCGCAGACGGATCATCTTGGCTCTCCGATTCTGAACTGAGCGGTTTAGATAAGCCCTTTTTTGAACCGATCGGTTCAGTTTGTCCAGCGAAATCTGAACTGCACGGTTCAGATTTTTCCCGCCGCCTTGCGGGCGCCGGTTGCGGGGTCTAGTTTAGAATCGTTCTAAAATGGAGGGCGCGATGATTCCCGGCCTGTCGAACCGCCGCCGTCTGGCCGACCTCTCGGAGCAGGAGGTGCTGGCCCTCGCCATCTCCAACGAAGAGGACGACGCCCGCATCTACCGCAGCTATGCCGAGCGGCTGCGGGCGGACTATCCCGCCTCGGCCGCGGTCTTCGACGGGATGGCGGCCGAGGAGGACGGGCATCGCCAGCGGCTGATCGCGCTGCACCGCATCCGCTTCGGCGAGACCATCCCGCTGATCCGGCGCGAGCATGTGGCGGGGTCGGACGCGCGGCCCCCGGTCTGGCTGAACCGCTCGCTGGGGCTGGACCGCATCCGCGCCGAGGCCCATGCGATGGAGGCCGCGGCGCGGCATTTCTACGAACGCGCGGCGGCCCGGGCCACCGATGCCGCCACCCGCCGGCTGTTGGGCGACCTGGCGGCGGCCGAGGCCGGGCACGAACGCACGGCGGACCGGCTGGAGGCCGAGCATCTGGGCGAGGCGCGCCCGGCCGAGGATGCGGCCGAGCAGCGGCAGTTCGTGCTGACCTGGGTGCAGCCGGGGCTGGCGGGGCTGATGGACGGCTCGGTCTCCACCCTGGCCCCGATCTTCGCCACCGCCTTCGCCACGCAGGATCCCTGGACCACCTTCCTGGTGGGCCTCGCCGCCTCGGTCGGCGCCGGCATCTCGATGGGCTTCACCGAGGCCGCGCATGACGACGGGGTGATCTCGGGCCGCGGCAGCCCCTGGAAGCGGGGGCTGGCCTCGGGCGTGATGACCACCATCGGCGGGCTGGGCCACGCGCTGCCCTACCTGATCCCCGATTTTTCCGTCGCCACCGTGATCGCGCTGATCGTGGTCTTCGTGGAACTCTGGGCCATCGTCTGGATCCAGCACCGCTACATGCAGACCCCGTTCCTGCGCGCCACGCTGCAGGTGGTGCTGGGCGGGGCGCTGGTGCTGGGGGCGGGGATGCTGATCGGCGCGGGGTGAGCGGGTGGCGGGGTGGCGGGGCGCAACCGTTCCCGCGTAGGGCGGGGTTCACCCCGCCATCCTCCTCAGCCGTTCTCCCGCAGCACCGCCCCGGCCAGATACAGCGAGCCGCAGATCAGCACCCGCGCCCGCGGCTCGGCCGCGGCGATGGCCGCCAGAGCCTCGGCCACCGAGCCCGCCTCGGCCGCCTCGATCCCCACGGCGCGGGCGGCGGCGGCGGTGGCCTCGGCCGGCAGGGTATTCTTCTCGCCGGGGATGGAGACGGCGGTGAGCGAGGCGAGATGCGGGGCCAGCGGGCGCATGTAGCCGGTCACGTCCTTGGTGTTCAGCATCCCGCAGATCGCGTGGGTGGGCCGCGGTGGCATCGCCGCCAAGGTGGCGCCCAGCGCCTGCCCGCCGGCCGGGTTGTGGCCGCCGTCGAGCCACAGTTCCACCTGCGGGGCCAGTTCCACCAGCGGCCCCCGGCGCAGCCTCTGCATCCGGGCGGGCCATTCGGCGCGGGTCACCGCCGCCTCGCAGCCCGCGGCGTCGATCCCCAGATGCCGCAGCGCCATCAGCGCCGCGCCGGCGTTGTCGATCTGATGCGGCCCGGGCAGGTTGGGCAGGGGCAGGTCCAGCAGCCCGCTCTCGTCCTGGAACACCATACGGCCCCGTTCGGCCATGCAATGCCAGTGCTGGCCATGGGCCAGCAGGGGCGCGCCCAGCCGCTCCGCCCGCGCCTCGATCACCGCCAGCCCCTCGGCCTCCTGCGGGCCGACCACGCAAGGCACGCCACGCTTCAGGATCCCGGCCTTCTCCCCCGCGATCTCGGCCAGGGTCTCGCCCAGGTACTGCTGATGGTCGATGGAGACCGGGGTGATCACGGTCAGGACCGGCCTTTCCACCACGTTGGTGGCGTCCAGCCGCCCGCCCAGGCCCACCTCCAGCAGCAGCCAGTCCGCCGGAGTCCGGGCGAAGGCCAGCAGCGCGGCGGCGGTGGTGATCTCGAAGAAGGTGATGGGCTCCGGCCCGTTCGCCTCCATGCATTCGTCCAGCAGGGCGGTCAGCGCGGGTTCCGAGACCAGTTCCCCCGCCAGCCGGATCCGCTCGTGGAACCGGGCCAGATGCGGCGAGGTATAGGCATGGACGCGGGCACCCGATGCCTCCAGCCCCGCGCGGATCATCGCCTGGGTCGAGCCCTTGCCGTTGGTGCCGGCGACATGGATCACCGGCGGCAGCTCGCGCTCCGGGTGGCCCAGCCGGGCGAGAATGCGGTGCATCCGGTCCAGGGTCAGGTCGATGACCTTGGGGTGCAGGGTCATCATCCGGTCGAGGATGGCGTCCGAGGTGGTCAAGGCGCGGTGGGCTCCGGCGCCGGGGGCGGCGGGGGCTCCACCGGCTCGGGCTCGGGCGGCGGCGCCGGCAGGTCGCCCCGCACCGCGGGCGGCTGGCGCAGCAAGAGCCGCAGGATGGTGGAGAGCTCGTCCTTCATCTGCTTGCGGTGCGTCACCCGGTCCAGCATCCCGTGGTCCAGCAGGTATTCGGCGCGCTGGAACCCCTCGGGCAGCTTCTCGCGGATGGTCTGCTCGATCACCCGCGGGCCGGCGAAGCAGATCAGCGCATTGGGCTCGGCAATCTGCACGTCGCCCAGCATGACATAGCTGGCGGTCACCCCGCCGGTGGTGGGATGGGTCAGCACCACCACATAAGGAAGCCCCGCCTCCTTCAGCAGCTGCACCGCGACCGTGGTGCGCGGCATCTGCATCAGGCTCAGGATCCCCTCCTGCATCCGCGCGCCCCCGGCGGCGGCGAAGAGCACCAACGGCCGCTTGAACTCCACCGCCCGCTGCGCCGCGGCCAGGATGGCGTTGCCCACGTACATCCCCATGGAACCGGCCATGAAGGAAAAGTCCTGCGCCGCGGCGACGATGGGCAGGCGGTGCACCTCGCCCTCGGCCACCAGCATCGCCTCCTTGTCGCCCGTGGCTTTCTGCGCCGCCTTCAGCCGCTCGGGGTATTTCTTCTGGTCGCGGAAGATCAGCGGGTCCTGCAGGGGCTCGGGCACCTTCACCTCGGTGAAGAGCCCGTTGTCGAACAGCGCCCGGAAGCGGTCGCGCGGGGAAATCGCCATGTGGTGGTCGCAGGAGGTGCAGACGTTCAGGTTGTCGGCCAGCTCGCGGTGGAACAGCATGGTCCCGCATTCGGGGCACTTGGTCCACAGGTTCTCCGGCACCTCGCGGCGGGAGAACAGCGAGTTGATCTTGGGCCGGACGTAGTTGGTGATCCAGTTCATCGCGGGCTCCCGGCTGGGCTCGGGGTCAGATAAGCCGGGGGGGCCGGGATTGCAATCGGGGGACCCCGGTCGGGTGCGTCAGGGCCATTGCTGCGCGGAATGCAGTACCCGCAGGATGGTGACGGCGCGGGCGTCCTCGGCATAGACGACCAGATAGCCGGGCCGGACGAACATCTCCCGCGTGCCTTTCACCCGGCCCGCCCGGTAGGCGCGGGGGTTTTCCGGCAGGCGGGCGGCCTTGGCCTCGATCCTGTCCTTCAGCGCCTGGGCTGCGTCGGGGTTGTCGTCGGCGATGTAGTCGACGATGGACAGCAGGTCGGCGATGGCGGCCGGCCGCCATTCAAGAACGGGCACGGCGCTTCCGGTCGATGGCGGCCTGCACCTCCTGCATGGCTTGCGCATGGGGCAGCGCGGGGCGGGGATCTTCCAGCGCCTCGCGCACCTTGGCGCGGAACCAGGCGTCGTGGGCCTCGGGGTCGGCGGTCAGCCCCGCGGGCAGGCCCCCCTCGGCCGCCACCCGGGTCAGCAGGATGCGCACGGCATCGGACAGGGTGAGGCCCACGCTTTCCAGCGCCGCGGCGGCCCTGGCCTTCGTCCGGTCGTCGACACGGACGTGCAGCATCGAGGTTTGCGCGGGCATGGCGGTTCTCCGGGGAGAGGATCTCCGTGCAATGTATCTCATTCGAGATACATCTTCCAGCCTGCGCGTGCGGCGTTGCGCTGCGGGCCATTGCGCCGCATGATCCGCGGCCGGGGCCCCTGGGGGGCCGAAAGGGGGCGCCTTGGAACCTGCTGCCGAACGCCGTGCCATCGTGCTGGGGGTCACCGCCGACCACGGCTTTGCCGCGGGGGCGCTGCTGGCGGGGCTCGCCGCGCACGAGCCCGGGCTGCAGGCCACCGCCATCGTCTATCACGACGGGCTGCCCGAGGCCGACCGCGCCGCGCTGGCCGCGCTCTGGCCCGGGATGCGGTTCCGCGACTGGGGGCGCGAACAGGCGCTGGCGCGGCTGGGGCTCGACGCCGCGGCGGGCCGGCTGGAGGAGGTGCTGGCGCGGTTCAGCCCGCTGGTGCTGGCCAAGCTGGAGCTGCCTGACCTGCTGGACGAGTTCGACCGCTGCCTGTGGCTCGACGCCGACCTGCTGGTGCGGCGGCCGGCGCCGGGGCTGTGGGACTTCGATGCCCTCGCCTGGCGGCCGCTGGCCGAGGGCGCCTTCCGCCGGCGGGACAAGGTGCTGGCCGCCTGCGCCCACCTGACCCGCGATCCGGCCACGCCCCTGCCCAACGGCGGGGTGGTCGGGGTGGCGCGGGCCCTGCGGGAGACCCACGGCTGCACTTCGGCCGATCTCTTCGACCTCGCCCGCTTCCTGATCGAGCGCACCGATACCCGCACGCCGGACGAGCTGGCCTTCTATCTGCTGGCCGCCTCTCGCTCGCTGCCCGTCACCGCGCTGCCCATGGCGCTGAACCATCCGGTCACCGCGCCGGGCACCGCGGGGGCGGCGATCCTGCACGCGATCGGGCCGCACAAGTTCTGGAACGCCACGCCGCTGATCCAGCTTTACCCCGACTGGGCCGCGCATCACGCCGCCTGGGTCGCGGCGGGGGGCACGCCGCATGGCGCGCCGATCCTGCTGGCCGAGGTGCATTCGCTGGAGCCCGCCGAGGTGCTGCGCGCGGCGCAGTTGCGCTCGACCTGGCTGGCGGTCTACGACCGGCTGCGGCCCGACCTGCCGGCGGGCGTGCAGGTGGACCCGCGGCTGGACGGTCGGCAGATGCGGATCACCTTCGCCGGGCTGCCCGAGGCGCAGCACCTGCGGCTGGGGCTGCTGGCCAACCCGCGCCGGCTGGTGCTGGAGTTGCACCTGCACGGCCGCGACCGCCGCGCGGCGACCGAGGCGTTGCGCCAGTCCGTGCCCGGCCTGCGCGAGGGCGAGGGCGATCCGCCGCCCCTGTCGGTGCCGCTGGACGCGATGGCCGGGGCGCTGGCCACGGTGGCCGCGGTGCTGGAGGGGCGGGAATAGGCCCTCAGGCCACGTCGCGCGCCAGGAGCTGCCCGCCCGGGCCGGCCTTCACCTCGAAGCGGCTGATCTTCTTGACCAGATCCGACAGCTTGGCCGAGCCATAGGTGCGGGTGTCGAAATCGGGGTTGGCCTGGGTGATGAACTGGCCGATCTGGCCCAGCGAATACCACTCGCCCTCGGGGTCGATCGCCCGCATCGCGGCGACGATCAGCGGGATGGCCTTGGCCGGGGGCTCCTTCACCGCCGGGCGGGCGACCTCGGGCGCGGGGTCGGCGGCGGCGGCGGCGGGACGGGCGGCGGCCACCGCGGGCTCGGCCTCCCGCGCGGTCAGGTTCTCGACATAGATGAACCGCTTGCAGGCCATGCGGAAGGCCTCGGGCGTCTTCTTCTCGCCGATGCCGTAGACATCCAGCCCCTGTTCGCGGATCCGCGCCGCCAGCCGGGTGAAGTCGCTGTCCGACGAGACCAGCACGAAGGCGTCGAAGAGCCCCGAATGCAGGAAGTCCATCGCGGCGATGACAAGCCCGATGTCCGAGGCGTTCTTGCCGCGGGTGTTCGAGAACTGCTGGTCGGCCACCAGGCCCAGCGCCGCCACCTTGCGCGCCCAGGCGTTCAGCCGGATCGCCGACCAGTCGCCGTAGATCCGGCGCACCGAGGCCTCGCCCAGCGCCGCGATCTCCTCGAAGATCGCCTCGGCATAGCCGGCGGGGATGTTGTCGGCGTCGATCAGGACGCAGAGGCGGGGGGCACGGTCGACTGGCATGGGATCTCCCTTTCCGCCTTGATGCCCGAGCGGGGGCGGAATGGAAAGGGCGCGGTGCGCGCCGGCCCCGCCGCCGCCGCGCGGGAATCGGCCGATCCCTGGCCCGCCGATGCAGGCCAAGGTTGTGCGATGCCGCGGTTGCCGGTTAGGCTCGAACGGCGTTTGCGGGTGCGGCGCACAGACCGGGGTCAGCCCGGCTTGGGTACGGGGGTACAGTGCCGGTGGTTTTCCGGCCGGGTGGGGGCATGATCGTTCGGTTCCGGTCGGGTCTCTTCTGGATCGTCGAGCGCATGTCGCGCCGGCAGAAACACCTCGTGCTGCTGGCCATCGACGCGGGCACGGCGCCCGTGGCCCTGCTGGCCGCGGTGCTGGCGGTCTATGGCCCCGGCGCCTTCTGGCCCTTCGCCGGACGGATGGCGGCGCAGCTCCCGCTCGTGACGGGGCTGGCGCTGGCGACCTCGCTGGTGCTGGGGATGCACCGGATCCAGCTCAAGGCCTATGAGACCAAGGCGGTGCTGCGCACGGCGCTGGCCGCGGGGGTGGTCACGCTGGGGCTGGCGCTGTCGCTCTCGCGGCTGGGGCCCTGGCTGCCGACCACCGGCATCATCCTCTTCGCCCTGATCTACTTCCTCGGCACCGTGGCGATGCGGACCCTGCTGCTGCACGTGCTGGTCTGGGTGCTGAACCTCGGCCAGCCCCTGCGCCGGGTGGTGATCTACGGGGCCGGCAACACCGGGGTGCAGCTGGCCGCGGCGCTGCGCGCGCATCAGAGCATCTCGCCCGTCGCCTTCGTGGACGACAACGAGGCGATCCACGGCATGACGGTGGCCGGGCTGCGGGTGCATTCGCCCGACCGGCTGGAACTGCTCGCCCGGCGCTACGAGGTGGACCGGGTGATCCTGGCCATGCCCTCGGCCGCCGCGCCGCGGCTGGCGCAGATCGCCCGGCGGGTCGAGGCGGCGGGGCTGGACGTGATGTCGGTGCCCTCGTTTGCACAGCTGGTGGGCGAGGAGGTGCTGGTCGATTCGCTCGCCCCCGTCACGCCCGGCCGGTTCCTGAACCGCCGGCAGGTCGATGCCGCGCTGGCCCCGGCGGCCGAGGCCTATGCCGGCCGCTCGGTGCTGGTCAGCGGGGCGGGCGGCTCGGTGGGCTCGGAACTGTGCCGGCAGCTGATCGCCTTCCGCCCGCGGCGGCTGGTGCTGTTCGAGGTCAGCGAGATCGCGCTCTACACCATCGACCGCGAACTGGCCGGCCTGGCCGAGGCCGCGGGGACCGAGATCGTGCCGGTGCTGGGCTCGACCACCGACGCGCGGATGGCGCGCGCGGTGATGCGCGACCACGCGGTCGAGGTGGTGCTGCACGCCGCGGCCTACAAGCACGTCCCGCTGGTCGAGGCCAATCCCATCGCGGGCGTGGCCAACAACGTGCTGGGCACCCGCACGCTGGGCGATGCGGCCAACGAGGCCGGGGTGGGCCGCTTCGTGCTGGTCTCCACCGACAAGGCGGTGCGGCCGACCAACGTCATGGGCGCTTCCAAGCGGCTGGCCGAACTGGTGATCCAGGATCTGGCCAAACGCTCGACCGGCTGCGTGTTCTCGATGGTGCGCTTCGGCAACGTGCTGGGCTCCTCGGGCTCGGTGGTGCCGCTGTTCAAGGAGCAGATCGCCCGCGGCGGGCCGGTGACCCTGACGCATGAGGACGTGACGCGCTATTTCATGACCATCGCCGAGGCGGCGCGGCTGGTGCTGCTGGCCGGATCCTACTCCGACCCCGGGCATTCGCGCGGCGGCGACGTCTATGTGCTGGACATGGGCCAGCCGGTGCGGATCCGCGACCTGGCCGTGCAGATGATCGAGGCCGCCGGGCTGCGGGTGAAGGACGAGGAGTCGCCGGACGGCGACATCGAGATCGTGGTCGTCGGCCTGCGCCCGGGCGAGAAGCTGCACGAGGAACTGCTGGTGGGGCAGGGGGGCCTGCTGACGACCCCGCATCCGAAGATCCTGCGCGCCGAGGAGGTCAGCCTGTCCGAGCTGGAGGTCGCCGCGGCGCTGCGGGGGATCCGTTCGGCGGTGGCCGGCGGCGACGCCGCGGCGGTGCGCGAGATCCTGGCCGACTGCCTGCACCGCACGGGCGGGGGAGGGGCCCCGATGCCCCGCATCCTGCCCGATACGGTGGCCGCGCTGCCATAGGCCCCCGGGCATTCGGCACCCGCGCGGCCGGTCGTGGTTGCGGGCGCCCCGGGGTCCTGTTTAGCTGCACCCGACGACCCGCCGAAGAGGTTCGCATAATGAGCAGTCCCGCCCCACCTCCCCCCACTGTCCGCTGGCGCGTGGCAGGGCTGGCGGGTGGCCTGGTGCTGGCGGTGGCGGTGCCGGGGGTGCTGGCGCAGACGACCGAGCTGGGCTTCGGCCCCTCGCTGAACCACTACGGCGCCGCCGGGCTGATCGACATGCCCTCGGGCGAGGCGATGCCGGACGGGCTTTTGTCGATCTCGACCGCGCATTTCGGCCCGGTCAGCCGCACCACGCTGTCGTTCCAGATCACCCCGCGGATCGGGGGCTCGTTCCGCTTCCTGGGCGTGCGGGACTGGAACAGCACGATGTGCCCGCCCGACTGCGACGGGGCCAACCAGTTCGACACCTATTACGACCGCAGCTTCGACCTGCGGTTCCAGGTGACGCAGGAGGGCCGCTACATGCCCGCGGTCACCGTGGGCCTGCAGGACCTGGCGGGCACCGGCCTGCTGGCGGGGGAGTACGTGGCGGCGACCAAGCACCTGACCCCCGACCTCAAGGCCACGCTGGGCCTGGGCTGGGGGCGGCTGGGCAGCCACGGGGGGATCGGCTCGCCCTTCGGGGATCGGCCGCCCATCGACATCGGCTTCGGCGGCAGGTTCAACGCGGACACCTGGTTCCGCGGCCCGACCGCGCCCTTCGCGGGGCTGGAATGGCGGGTGAACGAGCACTGGACGGCCAAGGCCGAATATTCCTCGGACGCCTATGACGAGGAGGCCGGCCTGCGCGGCACCTTCGACCGGAAGAGCCCGGTGAACCTGGGGCTGGAATACCAGCGCGGCCCGGGGATGCGGCTGGGCGCCTATTACATGTACGGCTCCACCGTGGGCATTGCCGGGCATTTCCTGCTGAACCCCAAGGTGCGCCCCTCGGGCGGGATCGACGAACACGGGCCGCTGCCGGTCCAGCCGCGCGGCTCGGCCACCGCTCTCGGCTGGTCCACCGCCTGGACCGCGCAGGCCGACGGGCGGGCGATCCTGGTCAAGAACATGTCCGGCGCGCTGGAGGCGGACGGGATCCGCATCGAGGGCTTCGCCACCGACGGCCGCCGGGCCGAGCTGCGCATCCGCAACCCCAGCATCGACGCCGGGCCGCAGGCCATCGGGCGGACGGCCCGGGTCATGGCCGCGGCGCTGCCGCCTTCGGTCGAGGTCTTCGACATCGTGCCGGTGGTGGACGGGATGGCGCTGTCGCGCGTCACCATCCGCCGCGCGGATCTGGAGGCGCTGGAATTCGCCCCCGACGGCGGCGCCGCGCTGCGCGCCCGCACCGCCATCGCCGGGGTGGAGGGCCGGCCCGAGGGGATGCTGCGCGACCCCGAGCTCTATCCCGCCTTCGCCTGGTCGCTCGCGCCCCATGTCCGCTTCCGCCTTTTCGACCAGAACGATCCGGCCAAGCTGGACCTCGGCCTGCGCGGCACTGCGCGCTGGGAACTGGCGCCGGGGCTGACGCTTTCGGCCGCGGTGACGCAGAAGGTGGCCGGCAACCTCGACCAGCGCCCCCCGCTGCCCGACCGCCGCCGGCTGCATCCCGTGCGTTCGGCGGTCTACTGGTACGACGCCGAGGGCACCACCGCCATCGAGACGCTGGCCCTGCACTGGAACGCCAAGATCTCGCGCGACCTCTACGGCCGGGCCTCGGCGGGCTATCTGGAACGGATGTTCGGCGGGGTCTCGGCCGAGGTGCTGTGGAAGCCGGTAGACAGCCGGCTGGCCATCGGGGCGGAACTGGCCTACGTGGCCCAGCGCGCGCCGGACGGGGGGCTGAGCTTCCGCCTGCCGGCGGAGATCTACGAGACCGACAACTACACCGGCGGCGGGCCCGACAGCTATCGCGTGGCCACCGGCTATGTCAGCGTCTATTACGAACTGCCGCAGGGCTTCCACGTCCAGCTCGACGTGGGGCGCTATCTGGCGGGCGACGTGGGGGCCACCGTCTCGATCGACCGCGAATTCGCCAACGGCTGGCGGGTGGGGGCCTTCGCCACCAAGACCAACGTCAGCGCGCAGGATTTCGGCTCGGGCTCCTTCGACAAGGGGGTGCGGGTCGAGATCCCCTTCGCCTGGGTGCTGGGCAAGCCCACGCGCAAGACCTCGACCACCACCTTCCGCCCCTTCCTGCGCGACGGCGGTGCGCGGCTGGAGGTCGAGGGGCGGCTTTACGACCGGCTGCGCGACTGGCACGAGCCCGGCCTGGACGCCCAGTGGGGGAGGTTCTGGAAATGACCCGCATCGCCCCGCTGCTGGCGGCGCTGGCCCTGCTGGCCGGCTGCGGCACCGATACCGATGCGATCCAGGGCACCCGCACCCTGCAGGCCGTGGTGCGCCAGGCGGTGCCGGGCCGGCCCGCGGCCCCCGCCGCGCCGCCGGGCACGGTGCCGGGCCTGACCCGCGCGGCGGTCGAGGCGGTGCCCAACCCGCTGATGCTGGTCACCATCGAGGCGCGCGGCGCCACCGGCGTGGTGGCGCCCGCCGGGCGCAACGGCGGGGTCGAGACCTGGGCCTCGGCCGACGGCAAGACGCTGGCGCTGCGCGACGGGATGCTGGTGGCCACCCGCGGCTTCGGCCCCGACCTGATCTCGGCCGCCACCCCCTCGGCGGCGCAGGTGGCCGCGGGGGGCAGCTGGACCCGGCTCTACGTCACCCTGGACGGCGAGGACCGCACGGTGCCCGCCCGCCACGCCTGCACCGCCGCCCCGGCCGGAGCCGAGCGGCTGGTGATCGTGGAGCGCGCCTACGACACCCGCCGGATGCGCGAGACCTGCACCGGCCCGGGCGGGGCCAGCATCGTCAACGACTTCTGGTTCGATGCCGGCGGCGTCCTGCGCCAGTCCCGGCAATGGACCGGCGGGCCCGGCGGATATGTGGCAATCCGGCGCCTGTAGCGGCCCCGCCCCGCAATCCCGCCGGGAATAATGCTTTTCCGCTTCCCCCGGCTGTGCTACCGCAGGATGTATCGGTATTTGCCTGGAGGTCCCCCATGACCCGACTTGCAGTTCTCGCCTCCGCCGCCCTGCTGGCGGCCCCCTCGCTGGCCCTGGCCGGCGGCGCCAACGAGGTCATCGACGAGGGCGAGCCCATCGTGATCACCGAGAGCCCCGGAACCTCCTTCAGCCTGCCGCTGCATCCGGGCAGCCTGGGCGGCGGCGGCGGCGCGGTGGTGGCCATCGGCGCGGCGGCCCTGCTGGCGGCCGCGGTGGCCAACTCGGGCAGCCACTGACCCCTGTGACGGCCCAGCCGGCAGATTGCCGGGACCGGCGTGAAAGGCCCGCCTTTGCGGCGGGCTTTTTGCCGTGACCGGGGTGCCGCGCTTCCTGCGGCAGTTCGTGGTGTGGTGCGCCGCGCCGCTGCGGCTCTACCGGCGGATCGAGGCGCGCGAGCTGGGCCTGATCGCCGCCGGGGTGGCCTTCTTCGGCTTCCTCGCCATCTTTCCCGCCCTGGCGGCGGTGATCGCGCTCTGGGGCTTCGCCGCCGACCCCGCGGCGATCCGCACCCAGATGGCGGTGGTGGAGGACTTCCTGCCGGCCGAGGCGTTCCAGCTGGTCTCGGCGCAGGTCGAGGCGCTGCTGGCCACCAACGACCGGCGGCTGGGCTGGGCCACGCTCTTGTCCACCGGGTTCGCGCTGTGGTCGGCGCGGGCCGGGGCGGCGGCGCTGATCCGCGGGGTCAACGTGATCCACGACCTGCCGGCGCGCGGCGGGCTCTGGCACCAGCTTTCGGCGCTCCTGCTCACGCTGGTGCTGATCGGGCTTGCCATCTGCGCCACCCTGGTGGCGGTGGTGATGCCGCTGCTGCTGGTCTGGCTGCCGCTGGGGCCGACCGAGGCGGCGGTGCTGGATCTTGCCAACCTCGCGCTGGGGGCGGGGCTGGTGGTGCTGACGGTGGGGCTGATCTACCGGCTGGGGCTCAACTGGCCCTCCGGCCGCCGCCGCCCGCGGCTCTTCACCCGCGGGCTCCTGCTGGCGGTGCTGCTCTGGGGCGCGGCTTCGCGCGGGCTGGTCTGGTATCTGGGCAATGTCGGCCACTACAACGAGGTCTACGGCTCGATCGGCGCGGTGGCGGCGCTCCTGATGTGGTTCTACCTGGCCGCCTATGCCATCCTGCTGGGCGCCGCGGTCGATGCCGAACGCGCGGCGCGGCGGGGGTAGGGCGGGGCCGCTCATCAAGCCTGCCGGCTTTCTTCGCTTGCGTTCC
>JBBCJM010000206.1:0-36815 GCA_037190175.1 Paracoccaceae bacterium
ATGCCGCTGGTCTTCCTGGGCGGCGCCTTCTACTCCATCGACATGCTGCCGCCCTTCTGGCAGGCGGTCAGCCACTTCAACCCGGTGCTCTACCTGGTCAGCGGCTTCCGCTGGTCGTTCTACGGCCAGGCCGACGTCCCCATGGCCATCAGCCTGGCCGCCATCGCCGCCTTCCTCGCCCTCTGCCTCGCCGCCGTCCGCTGGATCTTCCGCACAGGATGGCGCATCAAAAAATAACCCCGGGGTTGACTGCCGAACCCCATCGCCCCCACGGCCAGCCAGCCTCCCCTCCTCGCGAGGAATGACGGCGTGCTGGCCGCTTGGCGCAGGACTTCCCGGCCCCGCTGCGGACTTGCCCAGAAAGGCCAGGAATCGTCAGCGGCGAAGGCGCCGGCTCGCCTCCCACCTTTGCCCACGTGACCGGAGATGGTGGCTTGCATTCGTCGCGGCAACGGATATTGTGACAAAATAGGATTTATATTGAAACAATCATGATGCGACGATGTGCCGGGATGCTGCGAGATGACCGATTGCGACCTCCTGATCCGCGGGGCCAGACTGCTGAACGTCTATAGCGGGCAGGAAGAGGCCGCCGATCTTGCGGTGCACCACGGGCGGATCGCCGGGGTCGGACCCTCGCTCGCCGTCACGGCCGCC
This sequence comes from Paracoccaceae bacterium, assembly GCA_037190175.1. Taxonomy (GTDB): domain Bacteria; phylum Pseudomonadota; class Alphaproteobacteria; order Rhodobacterales; family Rhodobacteraceae; genus JBBCJM01. The sequence goes on from JBBCJM010000206.1 coordinate 658, forward strand.
GAGGTGGTAGAGGCGCAGGGGCTCTATCTGGCGCCAGGGCTGGTCGATGCGCATATGCATGTGGACACCACCTTCTTGGCGCCCTCGGAACTGGCGCGGATCCTGCTGCCGCGCGGAACGACCTCGGTGGTGGTCGACAACACCAACAACGCCCATACCGGCGGGCCCGCAGCCGTGCGGGCGATGGCGGCAGGCTTCGACGGGGTGCCGCTCAGGGCCTTCATGGCCGCGCCCTCCTATTGCCCGCTGGACCCCGGGCTGGAGACGGCGGCGGAAACCCTGGATGCGGCGCTGATCGGCGAACTGCTGGGCGGGGCCGTGGCGATCGGCGAGACGGTCTGGTCGCGCATCGCGGCCGAGGACCGGGATTACCTGCGCCTGCTGGCGTCGCTGCGGCCCCGCACCACCCGCATCAGCGGCCATGGCGGAGAGATCGCACGTGGCGACAGCGTGGCCTTCGACGCCTATGCGACGGCGGGCATCCAGGACGACCACTGCATCGGCCGCCCCGGCGATATCCCCGACCGCCTGCGGCGGGGGCTGGCGCTGTTCCTTGTGGAATGTTCGGGGCGCCGGGGGCAGTTGCCGCCGCTGCTGCGGGCGATGACCGAAGGGGGCCTGCCGCTGCGCCGGGCGTCGCTCTGCCTCGACAACATCACCCTGGCCGACATGGTGGGGCGCGGCTATGGCTATCAGGACTATCTGATCGGGCTGGGGCTGGCCCAAGGGCTGCCGCCGGTCGAGTTGTGGCGGATGGCCAGCCTGAACCCGGCCGAACACTACCGGCTGTCCGGGCTGATCGGTGGGCTGGGGATCGGCCGGCATGCCGATTTTCTGCTGATGGCCGGGCCGGGCGCCTTTCCCCCGGAACAGGTCTGGGTGGGCGGGCGGCAGGTGGCGCGGCGGGGCGAGATGGTCGCCGGGATCGCGCCCTCGCGGTTTCCCGCGGCCTATCGGCAGACGATCCGCCTGCCAGACTTCGCCCCCGCCGATCTGGTCGTCGCGGCCGATGGCACCCACGCCCGGGTCCGGGTGATCGACGTCCGCGACGGGGATGCCTTCAACGACGCGGGCGAGGCCGAGCTGCCGGTCCGCGAGGGGCGGGTGCAGCCTGATCCCGCCCAGGATGTGCTGCCCGCGGCGATGGTCGAACGCTACGGGCGCGGCGGCGGGATCGGGCGGGGCTTCCTGCGCGGGATGGGCCTGCGGCGGGGCGCCTTGGCCACTTCGGTCACGGTGCCGTCGAACAACATCATGGCCACCGGCGCCAGCCTGTCCGACATGGAGGCCGCGATCCGCCATGTCGCGCATCTGCAGGGCGGCTTCGCAGTGGTCGCCGGGGGCGAGGTTCTGGCCGAGGTTCCCCTGCCCTGGGGCGGCATCCTGGCCGACCTGCCGTGGGAGCAGGTCCTTGCCGCGCTCGAGGCCGCCGAGGCGGTGCTGCGCGATCTGGGATCGCGGCTGACGCATCCGCTGTTCACCCTGGCGCAGACCGGCCTCGCCACGCTGCCCGATCTGGGGCTGACCGACCGGGGCCTGATCGACGTGCGCCTGGGCCGGATCGTTTCCCCCCTCATATCCACCGAGACGGAGCATTCCTGATGGATCTCGCCACCGAAGCCGATATCGACGAAGCCATCCTGGATGTCCGCGCCGCCCGCGCGCTGGAGCCGGTCGACCTGCTGATCACGGGCGTCTCGCTGGTGAACGTCTATTCCGAAGAGATCCACCCGGCCGACATCGCCATCCGCCGCCACCGGATCGTGGCGATCCGCGAGGGGTTCGCGGGCGAGGCGCGGGCGCGCATCGACGGGGCGGGCCTCTTTGCCTGGCCGGGGGCGGTCGAGCCGGACGCGGGCGAGATCGACGCGGCGGGCGAGGTCGCATTACTGGAACGGGGCATCACCTCGGTCATCGGCCAGCCGGGCGGGGCGCGGCATCTGGCGGTCTGGCCGCGAGTGGCCGGTATCCGCCCCTTCCAGCCGGAACAGGTGGTCGGCAGCGCGGCAGAGGGGCTGGCGGCCTCGCGGCAGGGGCTGTTGCCGGTGGTGGATGCGGCGCTCTGCCCCGACTGGCGGGTGTTCTTCGCCGAGATCGCGGCCCGGCAGATCGACAGCGGGCGGTTCGTCCTGCGGCAGGTGGCACGGCCCGAGGATCCGGTCGCGGCCGCCATCGCGGCGGGCCAGCCGCCGGCCCGGGCGCGCCAGCTGGTCAGCTTCAACGCCGCCGTGCATTTCGCCCTCGACCATGAGGTGGGAGGGATCGCGCCAGGCCGCCGGGCCGATATCGTGCTGGCGGAGGGGCCTGCCTCGGCCCCCCGCCACGTCATCGCGGGCGGACGGCTGGTGTTCTGACGCCCCGCCTAGGGCTGGTCGGCGTGCAGGCAGGCCACCCGGTGGGCCTGCCCGCGCAGCGCCGGCACCTTTTCCGCGCAGAGCGGGGTCGCCAGCGGGCAGCGGGTGCGGAACGCGCAGCCCGAGGGCGGGGAAAGCGGGCTGGGCGGATCGCCGGCCAGCAGCGTGGGTGTTCCCTCCGGCGTCCGGGCGCCGGGCTTGGCCGCCATCAGGGCGCGGGTATAGGGATGCGCGGGGCGGCCGAAGACCCTTTGCGTCGGGCCTTCCTCGACCACGCGGCCCAGGTACATCACCGCCACCCGGTCGCACAGATGCCGCACCACCGACAGGTCGTGGCTGACGAACAGCATCGCCAGCCGCAGGTCGCGGCGCAGCGAGACCAGAAGCTCGATGATCTGCGCCTGAACCGAAACGTCCAGCGCGCTGACCGGCTCGTCCGCCACCACCAGTTCGGGGCCCATCACCAGCGCGCGGGCGATGCCGACGCGCTGGCGCTGCCCGCCGGAGAACTCGTGCGGCAGGCTGTCGGCCCGGCCGGGATCGAGCCCCATGCGGGCCATCCAGTCGCGGGCGGCCCCCTCGCGCGCCTGACGCCCCTGCAGGCGATGGATCGCCAGCCCGTCGGCGATCTGCGCGCCGACGGAACGCCGCGGATCGAGGCTGCTCATCGGATCCTGGAAGACGATCTGCATCTTGCGGCGCAGTTCCCGCCACCGCGAAGGCACCATGCGGCCCATGTCCTCGCCACGGTAGAGCACCGTGCCCTCCGTCGGGCGCAGCAGGCCCAGCGCCAGCCGGCCCAGCGTGGTCTTGCCCGAACCGCTCTCGCCGACCAGACCCAGCGTCTCGCCGGCCGTGATCTCCAGCGAGACGTCGTTGACCGCCCGGACCTGCCGCCGCGCCCAGCCGCTGCGGATGGGAAAGCTGACGGTCACATGGTCCAGCCGCAGGACGGGCTGGACGGCCGCTGCCGCCTCGGGGATGTCGGACAGGGTTGCGTCACGCACAGACGGCCTCCTTCGCGGTCAGCAGGTCCCGCCAGCGCATGCAGCGGACCTGCCCGTCCGGCAGGACCTCGGATCGCTGGGGCGTCTCGTGGCAGGCGGGCGCGGCCAGGGCACAGCGCGGCGCGAAACGGCAGCCCTCGGGCATCATCCCGGCGCGAGGCACCACCCCGGGAATGCCGACCGGCATGTCCTCGCCCTCCGGCGAGGCGGCGATCAGGGCGCGGGAATAGGGATGGCGCGGGGCGTTCAGCACCTGGTTCGCCGGCCCTTCCTCGACGATCTGGCCGGCATACATCACCGCCACCCGGTCGGCGACCTCGCGCACCAGCGCGATGTCGTGGCTGATGAAGATCAGGCCCATGCCGTCCTGCCGCTGAAGTTCCTTCAGCAGCGCGATGATCTGGGCCTGCACGGTCACGTCCAGCGCCGTGGTCGGCTCGTCGGCGATCAGCAGGCCCGGTCGGTTGGCGATGGCCATGGCGATCATCACCCGTTGCCGCATGCCCCCGGACATCTCGTGCGGATAGCTCTGCATCCGCCGTTCGGGATCGGCGATCCCCACGCGCCGGAACAGCGCCAGCGCCTCGGCCAGGGCGGCCGGCCGGCCGATGGCACGATGCACGGTGATCGCCTCGGCGACCTGATCGCCCACCCGCTGCATGGGATGCAGGCTGCTCATCGGATCCTGGAACACCATGGCCATGCGGGTGCCGCGCAGCTTGCGCAGCCCCGCCTCGTCCAGTTCCAGCACATCCGCCCCGTCCAGCCAGGCCGAGCCCTGCACCACGCCGGCGCCCTCGGGCAGCAGGCCCATGACGGCGGCGGCGCTGATCGACTTGCCCGAACCGCGTTCGCCGACCAGCGCCAGCGTCTGGCCGGGGCGCAGCGAGAAGCCCACGTTCTCGACCAGCGTCACCGGGCCCTGCGGGCGGGCAACGGCCACCGACAGGCCCTCGACCCGCAGCAGGGCATCGCCTTTCCCCGGCGTGGTCCGCCCGGCAGGTCGCCGGGGCGGCAGCGGCAGCGCGCCTTCCATGGTGCGGCCCTTGGGATCGAAGCGGTCGCGCAGCCGGTCGCAGACCTGATTGAGCAGCAGGATCGTCGCGATCAGCGCCAGCGACGGCCACAGGAGCAGCAGCGGCGCCTGCATCATCGTCGCCCGGGCACCGGCCGCCATCCGGCCCCATGACGGGGCGGGCGCCGGGATGCCGAGGCCCAGAAAGGAGAGCCCGCTTTCCAGGATCAGCGCCGTCGCCACCGTCAGCGAGAACTGCACCAGCAGCGGCCCGGCGATGTTCGGCAGCACGGTCAGCCCCAGGATGCGGGGCGTGCGGGCGCCCAGCGCGCGGACGGCTTCCACATAGTCCAGCTTCCGCGCCGAAAGGGTCTGGGCATAGGTGACGCGGGCGAAGCCCGGCACGAACAGCACCGCCATGATGAAGACCAGCACCCCGCCGCCCGGGCCGAGCAGGGTGGTCACCAGCATGGCCAGCAGGATGGGCGGGAAGCACAGGATCACGTCCACCAGGCGGATGGTGACCAGTTCCGACCAGCCGCGCAGCCAGGCGCCCAGCAGCCCCAGCAGGATGCCCGCCGCCGCGGCCAGCAGCGCCGAGATGGCGGCAAAGCTCAGCGACGACCGCGCGCCCCAGATCAGCCGCGACAGCACGTCGCGCCCCACCTCGTCGCGCCCCAGCCAGGCATCGGCCGAGGGCGGTGCAAGCCGCCGGCCGACATCCTGCACCAGCGGATCGGCCATGGGCAGGATCGGCGCCGCGGCCGCCAGCAGCAGCAGCGCACCCAGAAGCAGGAAGGGAAGCCGTCTCATGCCGCCCTCACACGCGGGTCGATGGAGTGATAGGCCAGATCGGTCAGCAGGTTGATCAGCAGGAACAGCAGCGAGATGGTCAGCACGATGCCGGCCACCATCGGATAGTCGCGCGCAGCGATGGAATGCATCAGCGGCGCCGAGATGCCCGGCCAGTTGAAGATGTGCTCGACCAGCACGGTCCCGCCCAGCAGGGCACCCATGTCCATCCCCAGCAGGGTAATGATCGGGATCAGCGAGGCGCGGCCGACATGGCGGGTCAGGATGCGCCGCGGCGGCACGCCCTTGGCCCGGGCGGTGCGCACATAATCGCGCGACAGCACCTCCAGCGCCGAGGCGCGGGTCATGCGGAACACGTCCACGGTCAGCCGGGCCGAGGTAGCCAGCGCCGGCATGGCCAGCAGGACCAGATGCTGCCACGGGTCCTGCGAGAACGGAACGAACCCGCCCGCCGGCATCCAGCCCAGCTTCTGCGCGAAGACCAGCACCATCAGGGTGCCCAGCACGAACACGGGCGTCGCCTGGGTGATGCTGACCAATGTGCCCGTCACCCGGTCGAACCGGCCGCCCTTGCGCACGGCGGCCAGCATCCCGCCCGACATCCCCACCACCGCCGCGATCGCGGCGGAGGCGAAGATCAGTTCCAGTGTCCTGGGCAGGCGCAGCAGGATTTCCTTGGAAACGGAATAGCCGTCCAGAAGGCTATGCCCGAGGTCCAGCCGCAAAAGGCCGGACAGGAAGGACAGGTATTGCTCGTGCAGCGGCCGGTCCAGGCCCAGGCTGCGGCGAAGGTCGGCAACCGCGGCGGGATCGGGCAGGATGCCGTTGTCCGAGGTCAGCAGCAGTTCGGCCGGATCCCCGGGGATGGCGTGCAGCGACAGGAACACCACCGTCACCACCACCCAGGCCAGTCCGAACGAAACCGCGATCCGTCGCGCGAGCCATGTCATCCGAGGGAGACCCCCTCCATGCACCACTGCGTATTGCGCAGCAGCGGGCCGGGCGGAACATAGAAGCCGCTGACGGTATTCTTCACCGCATAGCCCTCGGAACGCCAGCAGAGGCTGACCATCGGCACCTCCTCGATCGCCGCGGCCTGCAACTCCTTGTAGATCTCGATCCGTTTGGCCGCGTCCAGTTCGGCCCGGCCGGCCTGCAGCGCGGCCTGGGTGCGCGGCGCCGAGAGATTGGTCGATTCCGACAGTGCCGGGGTCAGCGAGTCCGGGTCGATGTCGTTGGGCACCGTGCCGCCCAGATAGATCTCGTACTGGCCGCGGTTCTTCAGGGTGTTCCGGGTCGGCTGGTCGGGCATGTTCAGCGTGGCGCGGATGCCCACCTGGGCCAGATGCTGCTGCACCAGTTCGGCGATGGTCTTTTCGAAACCGGACGACGAGGTGGACAGGATCGTGGTGTCGAACCCGTCGGGCAGGCCGGCCTCGGCCAGCAGGGCGCGGGATCGGTCGGGGTCGTAGGCCCAGCCTTCTGCCGCCGCCTCGTCGTAGAAGGGTGTTCCCGGGAACACCGGCACCCCGGGCAGCGCCCTCGCCCGGCCGAAGAAGGCAGCCGAGACGATCTCGTCCCGCCTGATCGAATGCGCGATGGCGCGGCGGACCCGGGCATCCGACAATGGGCCGCTGCTTCCATTGAACTGCATCAGTTGCAGCCCGCCATCCTGCGTGTGCAGCGTGGCCGTGCCGCCGCTTTCGACCGAGTCCATCAGCTGCCAGGGCACGAAATCGATGACATCGACATCCCCCGCCTCGAAGGCCGCATAGCGCAGGTTCTCGTCGGGATAGGCGACCACCCTGATCGCCGACAGCCGCGGCATGTCGGGCTTGTAGTAGTCCGCGAAAGCCTCGAGGTCGATCGAGGTGCCGCGTTCGGAGGCCACGATGCGGAAGGGGCCCGCCCCGATCGGATCACGCGGATCCGATCCCTCCGGCAGGATCGGCAGTTCGCGCACCGCCAGCCAGTTGGGCACCACGGCCGATGGCGCCTTCATCACCAGCCGCACGGTCAGCGGGTCCGGCGCCTCGAAGGCGGCGACCTGCTGCATCTGCGCCCGCATCAGCGCGGTCGAGTTCTCGGCCGCGACCTGTTGCAGCGACCAGACCACGTCGGCCGAGGTCACCGCCGCGCCGTTGTGGAACCGGGCGTTGGGGCGCAGGCGGAAGGTCCAGTGGCCGTCCGCATCCACCGACCAGTCCTCGGCAAGCTCTCCCTGCATCCTGCCGTCGCGGTCATAGGACAGCAGACCCCGCTGGGTCATCAGCTTGACCGCGCCCTGCGCGGCGCCGGCGTTGATCCAGGGTTCCAGCGTCGGGGGATAGCCCGACAGGCCATAGCGCAGGCGGCCGCCCGCGACATTGGCGCGGGCGAGGGTCGGCAGGAAGGGCGTGGCGATCGCTGCGGCGATCAGTCGGCGTCGCGTGATATCCATCTGAGTCTGTTCCCTGTAGTGGCTGTTGTTGGTCTTACTCTGCATTATGGTGACAAAAACTCAATCTTATTGATACAATCTATAGAGCAGATTTACTCTGAAAGCCTGCCGCAATCCCATCTGCCCAAGACTTGGGCGGCATGGCCGGATTGCCGGGCGATCCCGACTCGCCCACCTGCCATTCGACCACCAGATTCGTTCTCTGGCCCGTCCGGGTATCCAGAAGCCCCAGGTCGGTCAGCCCCAGGTCCGGCAGGGTGGTGTGACAGGTCGAGACCAGCGTCTTGAACGGATTGACCAGCGGGCAGCCCAGTTCGCGCGCCGCGTTTTCGGCGGCGGCGACTTCGGACAGGAAGGTCTCGTAGGGCTGGGTGGTCATCAGTCCGCCCACGGGCAGCGGCACCTCGGCCAGGATCTCCTCCCCCTCCGCCACCACGAACCCGCCCTGCAGGGCCTCGATCCGCCGCACGGCCGTCCAGATCGAGCCGTCGTCGGCGCCGACCGCCACGATGTTGTTGAACGGGACCGAGATCGAAGTCGCCATCGCCCCCCGGCGCAGGCCGAATCCGCTGGCAAAGCCCAACCCGACCGTTCCCTTGCGCCCATAGCGTTCGATCACCGCGATCTTCAGGATGTCGCGCGCGGGGTCGGGGTGCAGCGCCCCTTCCTCCACCGGCAAGGCGGCGCGGATCTCGGTGTTGAACGCATCACCGTCGTGGCAACGGATGACGCGCGCCAGCGCGGATCCCCGATCCATGGCGGCACGCAGGCAAAGGGCGTCCTGCGGCACGCGAGACAGGTCTATGCTGCGCCGGTAGGCCGGCAGCACCTGCGGCGCCGGAATGGCTGCGCAGAGCCGGCCATTTTCGGCGACGACCTGCCCCCCCACGATCACCATGCGCGGGGGAAAGGCATCCAGCGCATCCATCACCAGGATGTCGGCCAGCCGGCCCGGGGCGACGCTGCCCAGATCGGCGGACCTGCGGTGATGCTCGGCGGGGTTGAGGCTGGCCATCCGCCATGCCTCGACCGGCGGGATGCCGGCGCGCAACGCCAGGCGGACCAGATAATCCATGAAGCCGAAGCCGTTGGTCACGATGTCCATGGCGGTGTTGTTGTCGGTGGTCAGCGCCGCACGCCGGGTCGGCAGCCCGCGGGTCACATAACGCTCCAGCAGCGGCGGCAACTGCCCCCGGCGGCCGGTGCATTCGACCAGAAAGTTCATCAGCCCCCGGCGCAGGCGCGGCGCGATGTCGTCGGGCCGCCCGATGCAATGGTCGTCCTGGATGCCGGCGGAGACATAGCCGTCGAAGGCGGGCTCGGCGCCCCGCGGCACCTCGCCACCATGGCCGCTGACGCGCAGGCCCGCCTGCCGGCAGGTCTGCACGATCCGCTGATACGCGCGGTCGTCCTGTTCCAGCCGGGTCCACACCGTTTCGCCGATGCTGGCGGCACCTTCGGCCAGCAGGGCCGCGATGTCCTCCGGCCCCATCTCGCAGGCGGCGGTCCCCAGCGTGGCGTCGAACGGCGCATAGGAGGGCGCGCCGACGATGCCGCGCAGGGGCAAGCCATCGAACAGCCGCGCCAGGGCATCGACCGCCACCTTGCCGCCGGTATGGGCGTTGTTGGTGGGGTCCACGAAGAGGGTGGTGGTGCCCAGGGGCACGATGGCGCGGGCCAGCTCTCCCGGCCAGAGGAAGGTGGTATCGACATGCATATGCGCGTCGATCAGTCCCGGCGCCACGAACCGGCCCGCACAGTCGATCACCCGGTCTTCTTGTTCGGCGACCACGGGATCGATGCAGGTCACACGGTCGCCCAGGATGGTGACATCGGTCTCCTCGACCCGCCCGCTGTGGACGTTCACCAGCCGGCAGTTGCGGAGAATCAGACGTCCGGCCATCGCGCTACCTGTATTGAAACACATCCTGTTTTATGATTGTATCAATCTGTAAACTATATTGCTACAAAAAAGTGGAGCCCAGCATGGAAGACCATTCGCCGGCCGACCTGATCGTCCGCAACGGCAGCATCGTGACCATGGATGCCGAGAGCCGGGTCTTTCCCGGCGGCACGCTGGCCATCCGGGGCGACCGGATCGTCTATTGCGGCGCCGACGCACCGATGCGCGGCCGGACCGAGATCGACGCGGCGGGTGCGATCGTGCTGCCCGGGCTGATCGACACCCATGTGCATACGGCGCAGCAGTTCCTGCGCGGCCGCCTGGCGATGCTGTCGCGCCGCCGGCCGCCGAAATATCCGGTCTGGAAGCACTACTACCTGCCCTACGAGGCGATGCTGACCGAGGAGGACGTGCATCTCTCGGCGCTGGCCGCCTATGCCAACATGATCACGGTCGGCACCACCTGCTTTGCCGAGGCAGGGGGACCGCATCCCGATGCCATGGCCCGGGCGGCCGACGAGGTGGGCATCCGCGGTTTCGTCGCGCTGTCGACTATGGATACCGGGCAGGCCCCGCAGGGGATGGTGCGTCCGACGGCAGAGGCCCACGACCTGAACGTCGCGCTGGTGCGCAGATGGGCCGACCACCCGCGGGTCAGGGCGTTCCTGTCGCTGCGCCAGATCCTGACCTGCACGCCCGAGTTGATCCAGGCCATGGGCGGTTCGGCCCGCGCATTGGACACAAGGATCCACACCCACCTGGCCGAGGGGATCTACGAGGTCGACCACAGCCTGGAAGTGCACGGCTGCCGCCCGGCCGAATACCTCGATCGGCTGGGCGTGTTCGATGCGCACCTGCACTGCGCGCATTCGGTGATCCTGTCGCCGGAGGAGGTCGATCTCTACGCCGCCAGGGGCCCCTCCGCCTGCCACTGCGGGTTCCACAACTATCAACTGGGCGTCCCGCGGCTGACCGAGATGCACCGCAGGGGCATCCGCGTCGGCCTCGGCACCGACGGCGCGGCCTCTTCGGCCACGCTCGACCTGTTCCAGTCCGCCCATGTCGCCCGCATCGGCCAGCAGGCGGTGGTCGGCACGCCATGGAACATCCGCGCGCCGATCAGCGCCGAGACGCTGCTGCGGCTGGCGACCCACGGCGGGGCGCGCGCGCTGGGGATCGGAGAGGACACGGGGTTCCTTGCCGCCGGTGCCAAGGCTGATCTGCTGATCTGCGATGCCTCGCAACTGGATCAGTTCGGCATGACCGATGCGCTGTTCACCGCCGCGACCACGCTGGTCGGCCGCGACGTGCGCAGCGTGATCGTCGATGGCCGGCTGGTGATGAAGGACCGCGAGATGCTGACGATCGACGTCGACCGCCTGCGCCACGAGTTGCGGCGCAGGGTTCCCGGTATCATCGAGAGGTTCGAGGCTAGCTGCGCACCGGCCTGATTCCGGCATACCGGACAAGCACCGCCCCCAGCGACTCGCTGGGGTTCACCTCTTCCAGTGCCCGCGCGCGGGCCAGCGTGTTCAGCAGATGCGCCTTCGCTGCCTGCGCCGCGGCCTCGCCATCGCCGTTGCGCAGGTGATCGACGATCTGCTGATGCTCGTCGATGCCGAACTCGGTGCGCTTTCGGCGGGGGTGCAGCGCCAGCACCAGCGCGCTGCGGCAGATCAGCCGGAAGATCGTGGCCTCCAGCGCCCGGTTGTCCAGCGCGCGCGCCAGCAGCATGTGGAACTGCTGCGCGGTGTCGATATCGCTGCGGCGGTTGCCCTCGCGCAGATGGCGCCGGTTCTCGTCCACATTGGCCTGAAGCTCGTCCAGTTGCGGGCTGGTCAGCCTGCCGGCCAGTTCACGCATCATCTGCGCCTCGATCATGGCCCAGAGGGCGAAGATGTCGTCGGCGTCCCGTTCGGTGGGCGAGGCGACGAAGGCGCCCCGGTTGCGCTCGAACACCACCAGTTGATCGGTGCTGAGCCGGTTGAGCGCACCGCGGACCACGGGGCGGCTGATCCCGAACGACGCCCCGATGGTCTCCTCGCTGAGCTTGGTTCCAGGGGGAAGGTCGCGCGCCTGGATGGCTTGCAGCATGGCCCAATAGACCGTTTCGGTCTCGTCGTCGGTGGTGCCCTGAAGTTGCTTCATATCCATCCCGCACATTGCACCAAACAAACTAATGGCCTGACACAACATCAGCAATATGCGAGTTGTGGCGGGAGCCTGGCGTGCGGAGCGGCACCGGCAGCTCACCCTTCAAGAGGGTGAACAACCTCCCGAGGCTTCACCCCTAGACCAGCGCGATGGGTTCCACGAGCCGGATGCCCGCGCTGCGGACGATCTGGAGCGGCAGGTCGACGCCGGCGGCGCGCGCCTTGGCGCGCAGCCGGCTGAGGGCCACGTCCAGCCGGCGGCTGTCGGCGGCGCCGTCGTCGGCGGCGTAGAGCCGCAGGATGTCGGTGCGGGTCAGACGGTGATCGGCGTGCCGCGCCATGATCTCGAGGAACATCGCCTCGTTGCCCGAGACCGGCAGCGAGATCCCGCCGGGGCAGAGCAGGACCTGCCGCGGCCGGTCCAGCACCCAGCGCGCCCCCGCATCGGCCGGGGCGGCCTCGGCCGGCCGTTGCGGCCCGGCCGGCGGGGGCGCCGGGGCGCGGCTTTCGCGTTCCCGGCGCACCCGCAGGCCCAGGTTCCACGCGGCCAGCGCCAGTTCCTCGCTGTCCACCGGCTTGGTGAGGTAAAGGTCGGCGCCGATCTCGTAGCCGCGCACCCGGTCCTGCCGGCTGTTGCGCGCGGTCAGCACGACCACCCCGACATCGCCGCGCGCCGCCATGTGCCGGGCCAGGTCGAAGCCGCTGATATCGGGCAGGTTGACGTCGATGATCACCACGTCATAGCAACCACGGCGCAATGCGGCGTGGAATTCGGCCCCCGAGGCGGCCTCGTCCACGGCGAAGTTGTAAAGCCGCAGGTAGTCGGCCAGACCCTGCCGGAGGTCCGCGTCGTCCTCGACGAGGATCAGCTTCTGCTTGGGAGAGTCGATGCTGGGTCGCATCCTTGCCTATTCCGACGTTCCGGGGGCCCCGTCTGCGGGGCGTTGCGGCAAACTCGCGGCACTGGGTGAAACGGCACTGGCGGCGGCGCCCGCGCGGGGGCGGCGCCGGGGGGACCTTACCCCCGCCATGCTTTGGCACACAATCGCAAGATGTGCGGCGCTGGCCCTGCTGCTGCTTGTGGCGGCGGGGCAGGCGGCGGGACAGCAGGCGCCCTTGCCCCGGCTGGAGGGCCGGGTCGCGATGCTGGCCGATCCCCGGCAGGAACTGGGGCTCGAGGAGGTGCTGGCCCTGACCGACCGTTTCGTGCCGGTGCGGGCGGATGCCAATTTCGGCTATACCCGCGACGGCATCTGGCTGCGGCTGGCGCTGCCCGCCGCCGCGCCGGGGCGGGGCGTGCTGGTGTTGCAGCCGAATTTCCTGGACCGGATCGACTTCTACATCGCCACCGAGCGCGAGGGGCTGCGGGCTGCGGATTTCACGCGGGTTCAGGCAGGCGACCACCGGCCCTTCGCCGGGGACGGCGTGTCGGGGATCGTCGATGCGGTGCGGCTGGACTTCGCCCCGGGCGAGACGGTGCTGGTCTACATCAACATCCGCAACACCAATTCCTCGACCCATATCGACCTGACGCTGGTGCCCGAGGCGGACCATGCCACCCGGATGACGGTCATCGGGCTGATCTATGGCCTGTGGTTCGGGGGCATGGCGGTGCTGGTGGTGATCCAGCTGGTGTTCTTCTACTTCGACCGCAAGCCGCAATACCCCTGGCTCATGGCCTCGACCGTGGGGGTGATGCTGATCTACGTGGGCAACCTGGGCCTCAGCCGGGTGTTCCTGTTTCCGCAGAACGGCGCGGCCAACGATTTCTTCCTGGGCTTCAATGCCTGGGGCGGGCTGACCGTCGCCGTGCTGTCCTGCATGAGCATCCTGGGCCTGTCGCAGAAGCCCCGCCCGCTGCGCGCCATCTACCAGGCCGGCGCGGTGGCGGGGATCGTCGGCTGCGTCTTCGCCGCGCTGGGGCAGAACCTGGCCTTCGGGCCGTTCGGCGCCTCGATCAGCGTGCTGCTGGCGCTGGGCAACATGCTGGTCGCCCTCTACTACCGGCACGAGGACGGGACGGCCGGCGCCATGCGCGCCGCCGCCTATACGGTGACCGGCATCGGCGCCGCGCTGGCCATGCTGCAACGGATGGGGCTGCCCTTCCTGCCCAATTTCGTCACCTATGCCTATGGGCTGGCGGTGCTGCTGCAGATCCTGCTGCTGACCGGGGCAATGGCCGTGCGGCTGCGCGATGCCGAGCGGCGCAACCGTGCCCTGCAGCGCAGCGAGCTGGAAAACGCCCAGACCGCCGAAAAGATCGCCGCCCGGCTGGTCCGGCACCGCACCCGCGAACTGGTCGAGGCGCGCCAGATCGCCGAGGAGGCGCTGCGGGTGGAACTCGAGGCGCAGCAGCATCAGGTGCGCTTCCTGGAAGCCGTCTCGCACCAGTACCGCACGCCGCTGGCCGTGATCCGGGCCAATGTCGATGCCATGGGCCTGTCGCTGCCGCCGCAGGACCGCGAGAACCACGTCCGCGTGACCCGCATCCGCCGCTCGGTGTCGCGGCTGGTGGATATCCTGGAACTGAACCTGGCTCGCAGTCAGGTGCAGGGCGCGTCGTTCCGCGCGGCGCTGGCGCCTGTCGGGGCGGAACGGCTGGTGCTGTCGGCGGTGGAACGGGCGCGCGAGCTGATGCCCGGGGTGGGGATCGAGGTGGCGGTCGACCCCGCCGCCGGGCCGCTGCCGGTGAATGCCGATGTCGAGATGATCGAGCTGGCGCTGGTCAGCCTGATCGAGAACGCGGTCAAGTATTCCGCCGCCGCGGGGCAGCCGCCGGTGCGGCTGGCCCTGCGGGCCGAGGGGCCGGGCATCCTGATCGAGGTCGCCGACCGCGGCATCGGCATCCCCGACGAGGCACAGGCCGAGGTGTTCAAGAAGGGCTACCGCGCCGCCAACGTCAGCAGCGTCGACGGGTCGGGTCTGGGGCTGTTCCTGGTCGAGCGGATCGTCAAGGCGCATGGCGGCACGGTCGCCATCGAAAGCGCGCTGGGACAGGGCACGGTGGTGCAGATTCGGCTGGCCGCGATGGCGGAAGGGCGGAAACCGGCCGAGGCGGGTTGATCAACCTCCGGTTGAAGTAGCCGGTTTCCGCCTGACGGCGGGGTTGAGTGCGTTTTGCCCCGTCTGTCGCCCGAATGCCACGCGATCTGTTTCGTGGCGTTACATTCGGTTGCCTTGGGTTTCCTTGCCGTTCTTGCGCACAGCCGGGGGTTCTTGCGATGCAAAAACTTCCCCCGGGGGCTGGCGTTGACCGGATCTCCATCCGGCGACCCGAGTGTCCGCGCAGCCCCCCGATCGGAGATGACCGGATGACCAGCGAACTGCTCTCCTCGTTCCGCGACCTGTCCCGGAAAGCAGATCCCGTCATCCCGCTGGCGATGCCCGATTTCGTGCCGCTGGAACCGCGCGTGCTGATGGATGCCACGCTGGCGCTGGATGTCTCGGGCGCCGACGATCTGGCGCTGCTGTTGTCCGGCGTGCACCACCTGCTGGAAACCCAGCTGTCCGGTATCGACGACCTGCTGTCGCAGTTCGACACGCTGGCCACGGCGGCGCTGGGGGTGCTGGACGTGCTGGGCGAGGGGGCGGGCCTGACCGGGGCCCCCGGCGCCGACCAGATCGAGGAGATCGCCGACCGCCTGCGCGGCACGATGGCGGCGCTGCGCGACAGCTCGACCCTCGCGCTGCAACTCCTGGGCGCGGATACGGCGGGCAGCGACACCGCGGCCGACCTGGCCGCGGCGCTGAACGCCGCGCTGGGCGGCGCGCTGGTCACCGAGGCCGACATGGCCCAGACCTTCCGGCTCGAGGTCTTCACCCACAACGGCGTGGCGGACAGCATCGACGCGCTGGTGCAGACCATCCTGGACCGCGACCCCGGCTTTACCGCCGACGGGCTGCGCGAGACGATCGCCGCGGTTTCCGACAGCTATTACGCCTCGGTCCTGGGCGGGCTGTTCAGCATCGGGCTGACCGACATCACCCTGGGCGGGCAGACGCTGGTCGGCTTCACCCAGAACGGCGAGCGGGTGGACGTGGCGATCAGCCTGCCCAGCTTCGATTTCAGCTTCGACGCGCTGGCGGAATGGGCGCTGGGCAGCGGCGCGCTGCCCTTCGACCTGTCGGTGGCAAGCGAGGCGAACCAGTTCCGCTTCCAGCTGGGCGCCGAGATCGCGCAGGTGGCCGAGGGCACCCAGATCCGCCTGCACATCGACAACCTCGACTTCGACCCGCTGGCGCAGTTCGGCGGCAGCATCGACGTCAGCGGCTGGGACGAGAAGATCAACCTCGGCCTGCTGACGCTGGGCCTCGACGCCATCACCCTGGCCGATTTCCGCGTGGTAATCGGCTATGACGACGATGCCGATCTGGGCTGGGGCGTCACCATCGGCGCCGGCGGGATGAGCGTGGCGCGGCTGGACGCCGATGCCGGGCTGGGCGTCACGACCCAGATCCGCGAGGTCGGCGGGGCGGATTACGTCGAGGTGGCCGAGGGCGCGCTTTACACCCTGGCCGAGATGCAGCTGTCCGGGTCCCTCGACCTGTTCGGGCTGATCGACGGGGCGGCGGGCGACGGCCTGCCCTTCGGCATCACCCTGTCCGCCTCCTCGATCATCCTCTCGCCCGATGCCGGCGGGGTGGCCGACCGCCTTTCCCGGTTCCTGTCCGACGCCCGGCTGGGCTTCGACGTGGACCTGTCGGGCGCCGTTGCCGACGATGCCCTGCGCGAGACGCTGGAAGGCGCCATCGAGGGTCTGGCGGCCATGGGCATGGACCAGATCAGCCAGTTCCTGTCCGACATCGGCACGGTGATCGCGGGGCTGTTGCAGAACTCGCTGCTGAACGTGGAAATCCCCTTCACCAGCATCGAGCTGTCCTCGGTGCTGAAGGACATCTCGGACGCCTTCACCTCGATCTCGGACCTGTTCCACATCGACCCGGCCGGGCTGGGGTTCGAGGGCGGCGGAATGGCGGTGATCGCCACCCCGGTGACGGAACTCGCCGCCGGGTTCGACCCGGCGGTGCTGGCGGGGGTGGACCGGATCAGCTTCGTCGTGGTGACGGAAACCGGGCGGGTGACGGTGGACGTGGCCCTGACCGACCCCGTGCTGGCCGATCCCGGGGCCAGCGCGGCGGACAAGACGGCGGCGCTGGCCGCGCTCATCAACGCCGCGCTGGCCGCGCATGGCTTTGCCGTGACCGCCGCGGGCCAGATGCTGCGCATCGGCACCATCGGGGGGGCGCCCGCCGTCAACGCGCTGGCGCTGGTCGGCGCGCGGCGCAACGGGCAGCCGGCGGAATTCGACTTCACCGACCTGGGCTTTGCCGAGGAACAGCTGGCCGGGGCGGCCGGGGTCTATGCGGAGGGCGAGGACGAGATCCTCGGCCTGAACCTGACCGACGCGCAGCACCTGACCTTCACCCCCGGCGCGGATTTCGCCGAGACGATGATCGGGGTGGAAAAGCTGATCTTCACCGCCGTGGTGGACGGCAAGGCGATCCCGGTCCCGGTCGAAAGGCCGGCGGACGGCTGGTATGGGGCCGATGGCCAGCCCAACCTGGCGGGGATGCTGGCGGCGTTCGAGGCGGCGCTGGCGGCGAACGACCTGCCGGTGGCGGTGACGCTGGACGGCGGCAGCTTCACCTTCGCGGCGGTGGGGCCGTCCGGCACACAGCTGGCCTTCGGCGCCGATCCCGAGCGGATGACCCGGGCCTTCGACCTTGCCTCGCTGATGGAATGGGTCAACCTGCGCCTGTCGCAGGTCGAGGTTCTGGCGGGCGCCGAGCTGCGGCTGACCGCCGACGGCGCGCTGCTGTTCTCCTTCCCCGAGGTGACGGTGGACGCCGCGGTCGAGGGCAATTTCTCGCTGGCCAATCTCGGGCTCGACGGCCTGTCGAACCTGTCGCTGGCGGCCCGGGTGCAGGCGGCGCTGTCGGCCAGCTTCGACGCCGCGGTGGGGATCGACCTGGTGGGCTTCGCCTCGGCCATGGTGGCGAACCTCGGGTCCGGGGCGAACGCGGTCGAGGCCCGCCGCACGGCCGGCGACAGCGAATCCGGCATCGGCGCGGCGCTGATGGAGAACATCTTCTTCGCCGACCTCGCGTTGCAGGCGCAGATCGCCGGCAGCGCCACCAACATCACCGGCAGCGCCGACCTGGGCCTCTTGTCGCTGAGCTTCGGCGCCGAGAATGCCGCGCTCAACTTCCTGGAAATCGACGCGCAGTTCGATTTCTCGCTGATCGGCCGGAATGCCGAGGGCTTCTCGAACCGCCTGACCTTGCAGAACATCCTCGACGCCTTCCTGTACGAGGACGCCGAGGGCAACCTGAACGTCACCCGCGGCCTGAACACGCTGGTCGGGCGGGCCGATTTGCAGGGCGGCATCGTCACCGACGGCGCCGGCGCCGCGCTGGATGCCGACGGCAACGCCACCACCGACCGCACCGCGCTGCGTCATGTCGATGCGGATGGCTACACGCTGTCGCCGGGCGAGGTGCTGTCGCAGTTCTACCTGCAACTGGGCGACGTGAAGCTGAATGTGGTGGGCATCGAGGGGCTGAACGAGGGGATCGTCGACGGCATCGCGATGACCATCGACGATCTGGCCGATCCGGCCGCCACCTTCGCCTATCGCCTGCTGGGCGACGGGGCCGAGGCGGTGGAGGCGCTGGCCACCCTGGGCGATGGCGACATCCTGGACAGTTTCGAGACGATCCTGAACCTCGTCGGCCTGGCAGGCGAGACGCTGAAGGACAAGCTGCCGTTCCTGGACCAGAACATCCCGCTCCTGAACTTCTCGCTGCTGGACGCGGTGGATTTCGCCAAGGACCTGTCCGCCGAGATGAAGGAGCTGCGCGCCAACCCGCAGGCCGGGCTGGCGAAGCTGGAAGCCATGCTGGAAGGGGTGTTCGGCCCCGATACCGTGACGCTGGCCTGGGACGCCGGGGACAAGACCCTGCGCTTCGGCCTCAGCTTCTCGTTCCTCAGGGACTATGCGCTGTCCCTGCCCTTCAACTTCGATCTGGCGGCGCTGATCGGCGACCAGCTGGCCGCCATCGTGGGCGAGGATGCGGCGCAGATCCTGACCAACCTGGCCGATGTGCAGGGCGACGGGCGGCTGGTCTTCGACCCCGACCTGACGATGAACTTCGCCTTCGGTATCGACCTGTCCAAGGTGCTGCTGGACGAGGCGCATGTCGCCACGGGCGGGACGGCGCTGACCGACCTCGCCACCGTGGGGGCGCTGGTGGAATCGGCCGAAGGGGCGAACGACCTGCGCATCCGCTGGAAGGACGCCACCAC
This sequence comes from Paracoccaceae bacterium, assembly GCA_037190175.1. Taxonomy (GTDB): domain Bacteria; phylum Pseudomonadota; class Alphaproteobacteria; order Rhodobacterales; family Rhodobacteraceae; genus JBBCJM01. The sequence continues at coordinate 19,649 of JBBCJM010000206.1, forward strand.
GGGCGCGTCGAAGACGGTCAACATCGACATCGCCGGGGCGGCCACGCTGGACGAGCTGGTGGCGAGGATCGACGCGCAGTTGCAGGCGGCCATCGGCGACAATGTCTCCTTCGCCTTCGATGCCGAAACCGGCCGGATCACGCTGGCGGATGCCAACACGGGCCTGATCCTGTCCGACGACGTGCAGGCGCTGTTCGGGGCGGAAACCGCGGTGGCCGGGGTGGTGGAGGGCGCGGCGGTGCTGGACCTGGCCGCGGACCTCGATCCGGCGGCGGGCTACAGCTTCCATCTGGCCTTCGGCGCGGATGCCGACAGCCTGGGCAAGGGGGTGGAGATTTCCATCCCGGCCGAGGCCGGGCGCGATGCCGAGGGCTTCGTCGCCGCGCTGAACGCCGCGCTGGCCGCGGCCGATGTGGCGCGCAGCGAGATTTCCGCGCGCGCCGTGGGCGGCTGGGGGATCGCGGCCGGGCAGCTGGTGACGGCGCAGATCGTGGACGGCACGATCCGCCTCACCGGCACCAATTTCGCGGAAAGCATCGGTGCCGGCCCGGTGGTGTTCGGCGTGGCCGGCACCGATGGCGGCCATGCGGTGACTTTCGAGATCTTCGAACTCGGCGGCTCCAACGCCGCCCGGCTTTTGGGTTTCGAGACGCTGGGCACCCCCATTGCCGGTAGCGCCACCTCCAAGGCCCTGCTGGAATCGCAGGAGATCGGCGCGCCGCGGGTCTGGCTGGACACCGATGCCTCGGGGCTCAGGCTGGAATTCACCGCCGGGGCGCCGGACGGGCTCAACCTGAAACTGGGCTTCGGGCCCATCTCGGTGGGCGTGGTGGACGGCACCGCGATGCTGACCGCGGGCGCGGACAGCACCGATCCGGCGCATCTGGCGCTGGGCTTCAACGACGTGGATGGCGACGAGCATGACGGGCAATACGACCTCGGCGACCTCGGCGCGCTGGTGACGGATGCCGGCCGGTCGCTGCTCGACCTCTTCAACCTCGACGTGGCCATCGGCATCGTGGTCGATCTGGCGTTCCAGGACAGCCTGGGCTTCCTGAACCCCGACGACCACGGGCTGACCTACCGCGCCGACCTGCTGACGACCAACGGCCCGGTGGCGCTGTCGGGCGATGTGCTGGATGCCTTCGGTGGCGATCTGGTCGCGCTGTGGAACGGCGACGCCCTGGAGGGCGAGTTCGAGCTGCGCCTGCCCTCGATCTCCGACCTGACCGATTTCCTGTCGGATTTCAACATCCTGGCCTTCCTGAACGATCCGCGGGCGGTGCTGGACGGTCTGGACATGATCCTCGACCGGATGCAGCAGCTGTTCGATGACTATCTGAAGACCATCTCGCTGCCGGTGGTGGGCGATGCCATCGGCTCGGCCGTGACCTTCTTCGCCGATTTCCGCCATGGCATCCTGGCCGAGGCGCGCGAGATCGCGAATACGCCCAAGGCGGACGGCACCCTGCCCACCACCATCGACCTGCTGACGGGCTGGTTCAACGACCAGTTGAACGCGGTCTTCAACCCGGGCGGCGAGAAGATCCAGTTCATCCAGGCCGCGCTGGATACCGAGGGCGGGCTGACCGACAGCTACCTCTATGGCGCGATCAACTTCTCCGCGGTGATCTTCGACGAATTCCTCGACATCGCCTTCGACCTCGGCCTGCCGGGCTTCGACCTGGCGGTGAAAGAGGGGTCGGGGGTGCGGATCACGCTGGACTACAGCGTCAACCTGGGCTTCGGCCTGAACAAGAACGGCTTCTTCCTGCTGAACGACACCGACCGGCAGGAAATCCGCATCGGGGTGACCGCCGACGCCGGCACCTTCCAGGGCTCGGCCAAGCTGATGGGCGTGCTGGGCATCAATGCCGATGCGATCACCAAGGTCGGCGGCTCCGTCCTCGGCGAGGGCACGGGCGAGGGGACGGCCATCGTCACCGGCGAGCTGGGCGTCGACCTGTATGGCCAGCAGGGCCTGACCATCGTGGACCGCGACGCCACGGCGGCCAAGGACGAGATCGCCATCGACCTGGGCGGGATCGCGCCGCTGACCGGCACGGGCGAGGAACTGTCCTACGAAAAGCTGGTCTACCTGACGCGCCTGTCCACCACCGACCTGATCGCCTTCACCTTCAACGCCGCGGTCGACATCCAGCTGGGGCTGACGGCCAACATCCTCGACCCGACCAGGCCCGGCAACCAGCCGCTGCTGATCGGCGGGCACCAGATCATCCCCTCGGTCAGGACCGAGCTGATCATCCTGGGCGGCTACGATTCCACCACGGGCGACGGCTTCGCCTTCTCCAAGGTGGCGTTCGAGGATGTGCGCATCGACGCCAGCGTGCTTTACGACGCGGTGATCCGCCCGGTGCTTGACCCGATCATGGCCTTCATTGAGCCGCTGGCGGATGCCTTCGGCTGGATGCAGGAGGTGCCGTTCAAGTTCGTGGTCGATGCGCTGTCGCAGGCCTTCCCGATCTTCGGCGTGGTCAATTCCGTCCTCAAGACCATCAACGACATCGCCAACTTCGTCTCGGCGCTGCACGCCTCGGGCGGCGAGTTCGTCTTCGGGACCTTCGACTTCACCGGATCCTTCGTGGGCGACGACGCCACGGGCAAGATCGACAGTTCCTCCATGGTCATGGATGCCTCGAAATCCTCGACCGCGGTGCTGGCCGGCAGTTCCAGCGGATCGGCCCTCGGCGTGTTCGGCAGCCTGTCCTCGGGCTTCGCGCTGGAGCTGCCGCTGGTCAGCGACCCCTATTCGGCCATCAACATCCTGCTGGGCAAATACGACCAGGTCGATCTGGTGAAGGTCCACTTCACCCTGTTCAACCTGCACCTGCCCCGCACCGATTTCGTCAGCCTGATCCTGGGCGAGATCGGCGCGCCGGGCTGGGTGAAGTCGATCATCTCGGGCGCGCTGAAGTTCGAGATGGGGGCGCATGCCTATGCCGGGCTTTCGGCGGGCTACGACCTGTCGGGGATCGTGAACTTCGTCAACACGCTGGATCCGGTGCGCCTGCTGGACGGCATCTTCCTGGACACCAAGCCCTTCATCGACGTGGGGTTCCAGGTGGCGGCGCGGCTGAACCTCGGCATCGCCGGGCTGAACATCGGCGGCGGCGCCAGCGTCTGGATCGGCTTCAACGACCCCAACGACGACGGCAAGCTGCGCTTCCCGGAACTGCTGGAAATCCTCGACGCCGGGGCGGACGACCCGTCCAAGCTGCTGGGCTATCTGTTCGAGGGCGAGTTCAACATCAACTTCTACCTGTCGGTCTGGGCGGGCATCAAGCTGGGCTTCATCAGCCTGACCTTCGAGGTCGACGTGGTGGATTTCGACGTGACGCTGCCCTTCGGCGGCACGCCGCTGCCGGCGCGGCTGGCCCCCGCGGTGCAGGACGGCGGCACGGCGGTGCTGGCGGTGGGGTCGAACATCGGCAACTCCATGTCCACGCTGGACAAGGACGGCGACGACCGCATCACCCTCAGCGGCCCGCATTCGCCGATCCAGATCGGGCTGGCCAACGAACAGGGTCGGCTGGCCGGTTCGCTGAACGAGAATGCCGGCGGCATCATCATCCCCGCCGGGCAGGGCAACAACACCATCGACCTGTCGGGGCTGGGCACCGACATCCCCATCGTCATCTACGCCGAGGGCGGCAACGATACCGTCATGCTGCCGGACGAGGGGCTGGTGGTGGTGTTCCTGGGCGACGGGCAGAACAAGGTCACCGCCAACCCCTCGGCCCGGGGGACCTATGTGATCTTCGGCGGCTCGGGCAACGACGTGGTCGACATCCCGGGCGGCAATGTCGTCTTCTTCGGCGACGGCGACTATGGGCTGCGCGACATCTTCCTGACGCGCTTTGCCAATACCGACCTGTCGAAGGCCGAGGTCGCCCGCATCCTGGGGCTGACCCTGGACGGGCGGGTCGATACCAGCGGCCAGGCCGAGGCCAGCTATTCGATCACCGATGTGGACGGCAAGGCCGGCCGCGTCACGCTGGCGGCCTTCCTGGACGACTACACCCGGTTCACCCAGACCAAGGCGAGTGCCGCCGCCGATACGGTGACGACCGGCGCGGGCAACGCGCTGATCATGACCGGCGCCGGGGCCGACCGGATCGTGGCGGGCAAGGGCGCCACGGGCGAAGTCAGGGTCTATTCCGGCGCGGGCGACGACGATGTGACGGTGGCGGGCGCCCGGGCCCTTGTCGAGGGCGGCGCGGGGGCGGACAAGCTGCGCACAAACGCCGCGGCTTCGGAGATCTGGGGCTGGGGCAAGGCGGCGGGCGACAGCGGGCTCCTGGACACCGCCGGCAACCCGCAGGCGGCCAAGATCAACCAGTTGGCGCAGCGCGACGGGGCCGACATCATCATCGGCGGCGCGGGCAGCGACACCATCCACGGCCAGCTCGGCAACGACCTGATCGAGGGCGGCGGCGGCGCGGACGTGCTGTTCGGCGGCCGCGGGGTGGACCTGATCACCGGCGGCAGCTTCGAGGTGACCTCGGCCAAGACCGGGGCCGCGATTTCCATCGAAAGCTACGACAAGAACACCGGCTTCGGCCAGGCGGTGCATCTGGGCACCCGCGACGCCGCGGACGGCAACGACGCGATCCATGGCGGCGACGGCGACGACATCCTGCTTGGCGGCGGCGGCGACGACACGATCCGCGGCGGGCGCGGCGCCGACGTGGCGCTGGGCGACTTCGGCCGGGTGCGGCTGGCGGCGAACCTGACCGCCGAGGACATCGAGACGCAATACGACCACTCGGCCCATGCCGGGCGCGACCTGCTGGACGGGGACGAGGGCAACGACATCCTGATCGGCGGGGGCCGGGGCGACACGATCACCGACACCCTGGGCGACAATATCATCGTCGGCGACTTCGCCGCCGTCCGCGGCGCCCGCCTGAACGAGGCGGTGGCCGAGGTCGAGACCCGCACCAACGCCATGGGCGGGGCCGACCTGATCACCACCGGAGCGGGCCATGACGTGATCCTGGGCGGCATCGGCGACGACACCATCCGCTCGGGCGACGGCGACGATGCGGTGCTGGGCGACGACGGGGTGATCTACCTGTTGCGCGACAAGGAGGGCACCGTCACCGCCGTCCTGCACGGCACCGCCGCCAGCACCGGGAACGACACCATCGTCACCGGCAACGGCAACAGCCGGATCGTGGCGGGGCTGGGCGACGACCACATCACCGTGGGCCACGGCCACAACGTGGTGGTGGGCGACCTGGGCGAGATCCTGGAGGCTTCGGCCACCGGCCTGTGGACGGCCGCCGACGGGGTGGACAGCCTCTATGGCGGCAACGGCCGCAACCGCGCGGTGATGGGCGGGGCCGGCGACATCGTGGTGCTGGGCGACGGCGGCAACCGGGTGATCGGCGACGCCGGCACGCTGGGCTGGGCCGGCCTCTCGGCCTTCGAGGGCGATACGATGCAGACGCTGACCCCCGACCGGGGCGGCGACGACAGCATCACCACCGGCGCGGGCGACGATGTGGTCTTCGGCGGCTTCGGCAACGAGACGATCCGCGGCGGCGCCGGCGACGATATCCTCTTGGGCGACAACGGGTTGTATGTGGCGCCGCTGAACGGGACCGCCGGCCGCACCGCCTCGCTGGTGGGCGAACAGGCGGGCCGGGACCTGATTTATGGCGAGGATGGCAACGACCTGATCCTCGGCGGGCAGGGCGACGACACGCTTTACGGCGGCACCGGCGAGGACGTGGTCTTCGGCGACAGTGGCGAGGCCACCTTCACCGGCGCGACCGATATCGTCACGCTCACGATGACCGATGTCGAGCGCGGCGGCGACGACCTGATCGAGACGGATGCCGCCGACCCGGGCGACGACATCCTGATGGGGCAGGCGGGCGATGACACGATCCGGGCGGGCGGCGGCGACGACGTGATCCTGGGCGATATCGCCACCTTCGCCTTCGCCCATCCCGACACCCGGCTGCCCGGCCAGTCGGCGGCCGACCGCATGACGCGGCTGGAATCCACCCGCATCGACGTGGCGGGCGACGACCTGCTGGAGGGCCACGACGGCAACGACATCATGGTCGGCGGCTTCGGCGCCGAGGTCCTGCGTGGCGGCAACGGTCAGGACATCCTGATCGGCGATACCGCGATCATCACCCGCCGCTGGGTGGATGCGACCAGCGGCGGGCTGATGGAATGGCTGACCATCGACACCAATTTCGCCTTCGTCGAGGGCGGCTACGACCATATCCACGGCGAGGCCGGGCATGACATCATGATCGGCAACCTGGGCCCCGACATGTTCTATGGCGACACCGCCGAGGATGCGATCTTCTCGGACGGCTATGCGGGCCTGTTCCGCGCCTGGCTGCCGCAGGGGTTCGAAGGGCGGGCCGAGAACGACCAGCGTTACCTCTACACCTCGAACTTCGCGGGCCGGGGGGCGGTCGACGTGGTGTCGAACGCCCAGCAGAACGCCGCCATCGGCAACCCGCTGGAGGCGCCGCTGGAGTCTGCGCTGGGCAAGGTGATCCCCTTCCCGGGCAGCCGCCACGCGCTCGACCCCGATCTGTGGCGGCGCACCATCGACCTGCTGGACGACCCCGAGGTGCTGCGCGCCCTGGCCCAGCTGATCGCCATGGGCGCCGATGCCGGCCTGCTGGCCGACAGCATGCTGGCCACGCTGATCGAGGCCGGGCTGCTGTCCGGTACCACCGATCCGGCGATGCTGGAAATCCTGATCGAACGACTGGCCAAGGTGCTGCAACAGCGCGCGCTGAACGCCGAGGCCGTGACGGGCGCCCGCCCGCTGGCGGCGGAATGACACCGGACAAGGAAAGCGACCGATGACCGAGACCCCCGCCGCCAAGGGCAGGCACACCACCGCGATGAACGGCATGACGATCCACTGGCACGACGACAGGATGGAGAGCGTCTATGCCAACATCGGCACCGCCACGGCCAACCGCGAGGAATTCTACCTGCTGTTCGGCACCCACCGGAACTGGCGCGGCAGCGCGGGCGACACCAAGGAGGTGGACGTGGACCTCTCGACCCGGCTGGTGCTGAACCCCTATGCCGCCAAAAGGTTCGCGGCGATCCTGGCAAGCTCGATCAAGGCCTACGAAGACCAGTTCGGCAAGATCGACATCTGACCGAAGGCAGCCCGGTGCTGGATCAGGCCACAGCCGTCTTCGTGACCGATGCGGGGCGGAACGTCCTGCGCATCCTCGGCGAGCCGCCCTCGCCCGGGGACCGCGCGGGTATGGACGACCTGCTGCAGGACCGGCCGGCGGCGCGCAGGCTGGGCCGCGGCATGGCGCTGTCGGTGCCGCTGCCGCCGGGGCGGTGGTGCGTGTGGCTGCTGGACGATGTGCCGGCCCTCGCGGCGCTGGGCCCGATGCTGACCCGGGCGCAATCCCTGTGCGCGGGGCTGGCGGCCCTGGGCGCGCCCCGGCCGGCGGGTTCGCTGGGCCCCGTGGCGGCGGCGCTGAAGGGACCGATCCGGCGGCCCGAGGCGCTGGTGCAGTTCCTGGGCGAGCGGCTGGTCGAGGCGGGGCAGGCGGGCGGGCTGGCCGTCTTTACCCTGAAGGGGGCAAGGGTCGGCAGGCTCTGGGCCTCGGACGCCGGGATCGCCCGGGTGGCGGACCTGCTGCGCAACCTGATCCCGCTGGCCGGCGAGGGGCTGTTCCCGGCGGCATCCGACCGCCCCGGCGCGCTGGAGGCCGGGCTGATCCTCGAACGGCTGGGCAGGCGCAGCCTGCGCATCCTGCCGCCGGACGGCCCGGGCGGTTACGGTGCGGTGCTGTTCGACGCCACTGAGCCGCCCGAGGGGCTGGCGGCGGAAATCCCGGCGCTGATGCGGCTGATGCGGCCGCTGCGGCAGGACACCCCCGGCCGCCGCCGCTGGCTGAAACCGCTGGGCTGGGCCGCGGCGCTGGCGCTGGGGGGCTTTCTCCTGTGGCCCGTGCCGCAGAAGATCACCCTGACCGGCGTCGCCGCCCCTGCGGGGTCTGCCGTGGCCGCCCTGACCAGCGATGCGGTGCTGGAGGCGATGCTGGTCCGCGTGGGCGACCGGGTGACAGAGGGCCAGCCGGTGGCGGTCTTCCGCTCTGCCGCCCTGGCCGAACAGGCGGCGCAAGAGCGGCTGAACATCGCGGTCGAGGACCTGAACGCGCAGGCCGCCATGGCCGAGAACAACTATGGCGCCGTGCGGCTGTATCAAAGCCGCCGGCAGATCGCCGAGGCCCGGCTGGCCGAGATCCAGCGCCGGCTGGACCAGCTGTCGCTGACCGCCCCCGCCGCCGGCCGGGTGATCGCCGCCCTGCCCCCGCATGTGCTGGGCGGCAGCTTCACCGCCGGCCGCGATGTGGTCGAGGTGCAGACCGGCGCGGAGTTCCTGATGGTCCTGACCCCCTCGCGCGTCGATGCCCGGCGGTTGCATGTCGGCATGACGGGCGAGGCGATGTTCCGCGGCCTGACCGACACCGCCTATCCGGTCGAGGTGATCTCGCCCCCCGCGCTGGTCCGCGACCCGCAGACCGGGGTGGACCGGCTGGAACTGACCGCCCGGATCGCCGGCGGCGACGACCGTCTTCTGGCCGGGCTGACCGGCTATGCCCGTCTGGAAGGAGAGACGACCCCCCGCATCCTGGGCCTGGCCCATTACCTTATCGAATATCTCGGGACCACGACATGGACCTACCTCGGCCTGCGCTGGTAAGGCAGGTGGAGCTGCACCTGTCCGCCGAGGGGCGGGGGTTCAGCTATCTGCTCCTGGATCGCGTCAGCGGCCAGATCCTGCGGCTGAGCCGCGGGGCCGCCGCCGGCTATCGCCGCTTTGCCGCCGCCGCCCTGGGCGATGCGCAGGCGCGCGAGGCGTTGACGCAGGACGAGGCCAAGCAGGGCTTCACCGCGCTGTCCTGGATCCGGCAGATGCGCGACGGGGTGCGGTTCGCCAGAAAGCCGTTCAATCCGATGCAGATGCAGGTGCCGCTGCTGGACGCCGCGCCCTTGCAGCCCCCGCTGGCCGGCCTGTCGCGGGCAGCCTTCGGCTGGCCGGGTGCCTTGCTGCTGGCGGCGCTGGCGCTGGTGGTGCTGGCCTTAGGGGTGCGGAACGACTGGCGGATCATGGTCGAGTTCCGCGAGATCTTCACGCTCGAGGCGCTGCTGACCTTCGGCCTGATCGCGCCCTTCCTGAAGCTGATCCACGAATTCGGCCATATCCTGGCCGCCACCCGCTGCGGCGTGCGGCTGCGCAAGGCGGGGGTCAACATCATCGGGTTGTATCCGATCCCCTATGTGGATTGCTCCGAGGCCGACCTGACCGCCAGCCGCGGCCAGCGCCTGCTGATCTCGGGCGCCGGCATCCTGACCGACATCGCGGTGGGGCTGGTGCTGTTCGTCGCCTGGCACCTGGCCTGGGGCGAGGGGGTGCGCGAGGTGCTGGGGCGGGCCTTCGTGTTCTCGGTGTTCAGTTCGCTGCTGTTCAACGCCAATCCGCTGATGCGGATGGACGGCTATTTCATCCTGGCCGACCTCCTGAACCACCGCAACCTCGGCACCGACGCGACGGCGGCGCTGCGGCGGAAGTGGCGGCGGGGGCTGGGGCTTTCGGCCACGGCGCCGCAGTTCCGGCCGGGCAAGGAATGGGCGCTGGCGGGCTACGGGCTGGCCTCGATGGTCTACCGCTGGGTGATCCTGCTGACGCTGGTCTGGCAGGTGATCCCCCGCTATCTGGGCGCGGGGCTCTTGGTGGGGCTGTGGGGCGGCTGGCTGATGCTGGCCGCGCCGATGCTGAACCGGCTGCGGGCGCCCCTGCCGCCGGCGCCGGCGGTGGAACAAGCCCCGCCCCGCCGCCGCCGGATCGTCGCCGCCGGCATGGGGCTGGCGCTGGCGGGGCGGGCCTTCGTGCCGGTGGCGCCGGTGACGGTGGTCGATGTCGCCCCCGATACTTTGGGCCACTATGCCGTCACCGTGCCGCGCCCCGGCTTCGTGGAATGGGTGGCGGCCCCGGACGGGCGGGTGGCGGCGGGCGGGCCGCTTCTGCTGCTGTCGGACCCGGCGACCGAGACCCGGGCCGCCATCGCCGCGCTGGGGGTGGCCGAGGCCGCGCTCGCCCGCCAGATCGGCACCGCCGCGGGCGCGGCCGGGCTGCAACGCGGCGCCGAACAGGTGGCGGCGGCCGAGGAACAACTGGCGGTGGCCGAGGCCGACCGCGCCGCGCTGCGCCTGCTGGCGCCGGCGGACGGCCGGTTCACCCTGACCCGGGCCATCCGGGCGGGCGAATACCTGACCGCCGGGATGGCCATCGGCCAGTTCCTGCCCGAGGCGCCCGGGGCCCTGATGGTCGGCCCGCTGCCGGAAACGCTGGTCGAGCATTTCGACCGGGGCCTGCGCCGCGCCACGCTGCGGGTGGACGGCGCCTTCCTGCCGCTCGACCCCGCCGCGGTGCGGCTGGCCGAGGAGCCGCGGCAGGGCCACCAGCAGGATGCCCGCAACTTCACCCTGCGCGCCACCGTGCCGCTGTCGCCTGCCGGGCTGCGGACCGGGGGCGCGCAACTGCGGCTGGCCTTCGCGCCCATCCCGGTCTGGCGCCATGCCGCCGGCTGGATCGAGGGCCGCATCGCGCAATTCAGGAACGCCGAGATCGCCGAAAGGCAGCAGCGGCTGGACGACAACAACGGGCGCTAGAGCCCTGCCGGATCGAAGGGGGATGACGGGATGAACAAGGGAACATGGGCGCTGGCGCTGGCCGCCGGATTCGGTCTGGCGGGCTGCGACGGCATGTCGAACAAGGCCACGCCCGAACGGCTGGCCGCGCTGGTCGAGAACGGGGTGGACGGCAGCCGCCGCGACCGGGCCGAGGGGCAGTTCGACAGGACCATGGCGCGGGCCAATTCCATCGCCGGGCTGAACGCGGCGCTGGGGGGCGACGCCACCGCCAATGCCGGGGCCCTGCCGCTGAACACGCTGCTCGACGCCGCGCTGAAGCACAATTCCGACATCGGTCGCGCCGCGCAGGACATCAACCGCGCCGATGCCCAGCGGATGCGGGCGATCTTCGGCTACCTGCCGCAGGTGAGCCTCAGCTACACGTCCAGCACCGTGGACACGACCGTGGTGTCCTCGGACAACGAGGTCTTCGAACTGGGCAGCGCCAGCTATCCGGTGACGACGATGTATGTCGAGCTCAAGCAGCCCTTGATCGACATGAGCCGCATCTATGGCATCCGGCTGGGCACCACCGCCCGCACCGCCGCCGAGGTGCGTTACATCGCCACCGTCCAGCGCGTGCTGTTCGAGACCTTCGACGCCTATCTGGTGGCCAGCCAGAGCAAGACCAAGATCGACGAGCTGCGCCGCCGCTCGGCCAGCCTGCGCCGGCAGGCCAATGCCGAGGGGGTGCTGACCGACGCGGGGCTGGCCAACGACAGCGCCCGCCGCGCGATCCTGACCGAACAGGCCCGCACTGAGAGCGACCTCGCCATCGAGAGCACCCGTTATGCCGAGGCGCTGGGGCGGCTGGCCTGGCTGAGCGGCACCGCGGTGTCGGACGTGCAGAACGTCGCCGTCCCGGGGCAGGTCATGGGCACCGAGCGGGGGCTGTCGGCCGAGGCCGCCAAGGCCGCCGCCCGCAGGAACAACCCGGAACTCCTGGGCATCGCCATCGCCGTGGTGCAGGCGGACCTCGCCCGCAAGCAGGCCATCGCCGCCGACTTCGGCCCGGTGGTCGACCTGTTCATGACGATGGAAACCGAGACGCGCGAGGGCAGCCGCTTCGGCGGCGGCTCCGAGACCGAGGAGACCACCACCGGCGTCCGCATCACCCTGCCGATCTTCAACGCCCGCGGCGACGGGCTGCGCACGCTGGACGCCAACGTGGACCTGCGCGCCGCCGTGGTGGATTTCCACGCCCTGCGCCGGCAGGTCGATACGGAAACCGTGATGGTGCTGGAGCGGATGAAGCAGCTGTCCGCCGCCATCGGCCGGCTGTCGCAGGCGGTCAGCTCGGCCAATGCCAACGTGCGCACCGAACGGGACCGGCTGGCCTCGGGCGAATCGAACGACCTGGTGCTGGCGGCGCGCGAGCGGCTGGCGGGCGAGCTGAAGATGGAACTGGACGTGCAGCGCATCGAATACCTGCGGGCCTGGGCCAAGCTGCAGCACCTCACCGGCGCGATGAACAAGAATGTCCTGCGCTAGGGTGGGGTTGGAGCAGGTGGAAGCGGCCCGCGCCTCCCTCGGCGGCCCACGCGATAACGGCCGGAGAGGCCCCCTCCCCCATCCCCTCCCACGAGGGGAGGGGAGGCGCCCGGCCTGCCGGCGTTGGTTGCGGTGGAAACGATCCTTCTTCCTCCGTCTTCTGCCGCTGATCGCCCTGTGGCCGCTGGCGGGGCTGGCGCAGCAGCCCCCGGGCTGGGGCGCGCCGGGGTTCGCCATGCCCGTCTCCTGCGCGGTCCGGGCGCTGCGCGAGGTGCGGGTCGCCGCCCCGGTTGGCGGCGTGATCGAAAGCGTCGAGGTGCGGCCGGGCCAGCAGGTGGCGGCCGGCGACGTGCTGGCGCGGTTCGATGCCGGGCTGGGCCGGGCCGAACTCGCGCTGGCCGAGGCGCGGGCGGCCGACACCTCGGTCCGCGACACCGCCGCGGCGCGGATCGGGGCGCTGACCTCGCGCCTCGCCCGGCTGGAACGGGCGCTGGGCAGCCGCGCGGTGTCCGAGGCCGAGGTCGAGACCGCCCGGCTGGACCTGGAGATCGCCCGGGGCGACCTGGCCCGGGCCGAGGCCGAGCTGCGCTTCGCCGCGCTCGAGGCCGACCGCGTGCGGCTGGGGGTCGAGAAATCGGTGGTCCGCAGCCCGGTCGCGGGCACGGTGGGCGAGATGCTGATCGACGCGGGCGAGGCGCCCGACAGCCAGCAGCCCATCGCCGTGGTCACCGTCACCAACCCCCTGCGGGTCGAGGCCTGGGTGCCCGCCGCCGCGGCCCCCGCCTTCCTTTCCGCCTCCGACTACCGCGCCCGGATCGGCGGCACCGAGCGGGTGCTGGACTTCGACTATGCCGCGCCGATGGCCGACGTGTCCTCAGGCACGATCTCCGTCTTCTTCACGCTGACCGCCCCGGATCTGCTGCCGGGGCTGGACTGCACCATCATCGCGCCGCCGCCGGGCGGTGAAGGAGTGCTGCCGTGATCCGTATCCTTGCCCTCGCCCTTCTGCTGCCCGGCGCCGCGCTGGCCCAGGGGGCCGAGGTGACGGCGGGCGCCGCCTGGTCCTCGACCCGCGGCGCCGTGGCCTCGATCGGGCTGGAAGGGACCGACATCCTGAACAGCGGCATCGACCTGGGGCTGGAGTACCGCGAGGGGCAGGAGGGCCGCGACGGCCGCCTGCGCCTGCGCTACAGCCGCGATCTGGGCGACACCCGGCTGGGGCAGGACACCCGGCTGTCCTTCACCGCGCTGCATGGCCGCAGCGACTGGGACGACGACGGGTTCTCCACCGCGCGCTCGCGCCTCGGCCTGTCGCTGTCCGCCCGCGTCGCGCCCGAGCTGCGGCTGCGGGGTGGCCTCTTCTGGCAGGAGGACGAGATCCGCGACATCCGCGCCGACACCTCGCCGCTGATCCTGGCCGAACAGGGGCGGTCGGATACGGCGGGGGTGGAACTGGGGCTGAGCCTGGGCCGCATCGACCGCCGCCAGCTGCCGACCCACGGGCAGGTGCTGGACCTGACCTATACCGGCGCGCTGGCCGGCGACCGGCGGTTCGACGCGCTGGAGGCCGACGCGGTTCTGGCCCGCAGCCCGGCGCCGGGCTGGGCGGTCAGCCTGCGGCTGGGCGCCGGGGCGATCCGGGCGCGGGACGGGCAGGCGCTGTCGATCCACGACCGCGCCTTCCTGGGCGGCACCACGCCGCGCGGCTTCGGCGTGGGCGGCCTCGGCCCGCGGGATGTCGTGGAAGGCGGCATCGACACCGCGCTGGGCGGCAGCCGCTATGTGCTGGGCAGCGTCGAGGTCCGCCGCGATTTCGCCGAACGGCTGGCGGTGGGGCTGTTCCTCGATGCCGGCAGCGTGTGGAAACTGGACGGCGCCCCGGTCGGCGCGGGCGGGCCGGTGGACGACAGCCGCCACCTGCGCAGCGCGGCGGGGCTCTCGCTCTACTGGACCAGCGCCATCGGCATCGTGAACCTGAACCTCGCCGCGCCGCTGAGCCATCGCCCGCACGACCGGCTGAACCGCGTGTCGCTGAACCTGATCTCGAGCTTTTAGCAACCGCCCGCGCGCTGCCCCCCACAGCGCCAGGCAGGAGGGCGAGATGGACGACAACCGTCCGGCCCCCGGCGGCCGACCGGCACGGAGCGTCCTGAATGCCCGGAACTGGTCGAGCGGATGAAGCGCCGCGCGCTGCGTATCCTCCGCCAGCGATAGCGCCCCGCCAGCGGGCCCATCGAACATGCCGGTGTCCTGGCCTGTCTCGTCGAGCACCGGTCGCACGTTGAGGCCCTGCAGGCAGCGTTCCATGGATATCGTGCGGGACAGAACCGCCGGGGGCCTCGGCTACGGGGCGGGGGCCTCCCGCCAGTCGGACGGCAGCCGGAAGGTAGCGGCAAAGCCGCTCTCCCCGGCGCGGGTCAGGCGCAGGGCGCGGCTTTCCGGGGAGCGCGCCACCCATCCCCGGTGCAGCACCCTCTCAAGAAGCGCGGCGCCGAGTTGGCCGGCGATATGCGGGCGGCGTTCGCTCCAGTCGAGGCAGGTCCGGCACAGCGGGCGGCGCGACGGCAGCGCCTCGAGGTCGATCCCGAACCCGCCGAAGAACCGCCGCCCCTCCTCGGTCACGATCCCGGCGCCGTCCGACAGGATGACGTGCCCCGCGCGCACCAGGCTGTCGGCCACCGCCAGCGCCAGCCGACCGGCCATGTGGTCGTAGCAGGTCCGCGCCAGCCGCAGCGCCGCGTCCCGGGGCCCGATGGGGTGATGCCGCCGCGGCCCGCCCGCCGCCACCGCCATCAGCGCGTGGATCGCCTGCGCCACCTCCGCCGAGGCCAACCGGTAATAGCGGTGCCGCCCCTGCCTCTCCACCGCCAGCAGCCCCGCCCCGGCCAGCTTCGCCAGATGCCCGCTGGTGGTCTGCGCGGTCACCCCGGCATGGCGCGCCAGTTCCCCCGCGGTCAGCGCCTGCCCGCCCATCAGCGCGGCCAGCATGTTGGCGCGGCCCGCGTCGCCGATCAGGCTGGCCACCTCCGCGATCGTATTGCCGGATGCCATGTTCGCCATGCCGGGCAGCCTAGCATCGCCGCGGCCCGCGGTCAGCGGGGATCGTTTCGGCCACGGCCGAAGCATCGGCCACCCCGGAGACGCTATGACACCCCGGCAACCCAGGAGCCGAGCCATGATCACCTGCTTCATCCGCTACCGGATCGACCCGTTCCAACGCGCCGCCTTCGAGACCTACGCGAGGGCCTGGGGCGAGGCGATCCCGCGCTGCGGGGCGGATCTGGTGGGCTATTTCGCGCCGCACGAGGGGTCGAGCACCACCGCCTACGGCGTCTATCACATCGAGAGCCTGGCGGCCTACGAGGCCTACCGCGCCCGCCTCGCCGCCGACCCGGCGGGGCGCGAGAACTACGACTTCGCCAAGCGCGAGCAGTTCATCCGCCGCGAGGACCGGCTGTTCCTGAAGCTGACCTCGGCCCCGGTGCAGCGATGATCGCCGTCATCTTCGAGGTCTGGCCGGCCGAGCGCGACACCTACCTCGCCCTCGCCGCCGAGTTGAAGGCCGACCTCGCCGGGATCGACGGCTTCCTCTCGGTCGAGCGGTTCGAGAGCCTGGCCCAGCCCGGCAAGCTCCTGTCGCTGTCCTTCTTCCGCGACGAGGCGGCGGTCGCGGCCTGGCGCAACCGTCCCGCGCATCGGGCGGCACAGGCGCGCGGCCGCGGCGGGGTGTTCCGCGACTACCGCCTGTGCATTGCCCATGTCCTGCGCGACTACGGCCTGGCAGACCGCGGGGAGGCGCCGCGGGACAGCCGGGCCGCGCATGGCGCATGACCCGGAAGCCGAGGCTGGCCAGCGAACTGGCACTGCTGCTAGCGCTCTCCACCCTCTGGGGCGCCTCCTACAGCTTCATCAGGATCGGGGTGGAGACGATCCCGCCCGTCACCCTGATCGCCGCGCGGACGCTGATCGCGGGCGCGATCCTGCTGGCGGTGCTGCGTTGGCGGGGGCTGACGCTGCCGCGCGGCCGGCGGACATGGGGCCGGTTCGCGTTCCAGGCCGGCCTGAACAGCGTGGTGCCCTTCACCCTGATCGCCTGGGCGCAGCAGGTGACCGAGGCGAGCCTCGCGACCATCCTGAACTCCACCTCGCCGATCTTCGCCTTCCTGCTGACCGTCCTCGTCACCCGGCACGAGGCGGTGACGGGGCGCAAGCTCTTCGGGGTGCTGGCCGGGCTGGCCGGCATCTGCCTGATCGTCGGGGTCGAGGCCCTTGGCGGGTTGGGGCGCGGGCTCTGGGCGCAACTGGCCATCGTCGCGGCGACGGTCTGCTATGCGGGGGCGGCGATCTTCGGCAAAGCCTTTCGGGGCCTCGACCCGATGATGCCGGCAGCCGGGTCGCTGGTCTGCGGGGCGGCGATCCTGCTGCCGGCGAGCCTCGTGGCCGACCGGCCCTGGACGCTGACGCCGACGCCGGAGTCGGTCATGGCGCTGCTCGCCCTGTCAGTCCTCTCGACCGCGCTGGCCTTCGTGATCTACTTCCGGCTGGTGCAGACGCTGGGCTCGGTCGGCACGACCGCGCAGGCCTATCTGCGGGTGCCCATCGGAGTGGGGATCGGCGTGCTGTTCCTGGGGGAAACGCTGGCCGCGACGGCGTGGGCCGGGCTGGGTTGCGTGGTCGCGGGGGTGATCGCCATGACGCGGCCCGGCGGGAGGGGCATGGGCGGCGGGGCGCCTTCCGTCAGGTCGGGGTGGTGACGGCTGCCGCGGGAGAACCAGACCGCCTTGCAGGACCCTGCCATGCCGCCCAAGCGATCTCGGTGGGCTCCTTCGGCATCTACTTCCCGAAGTTCGTCGGCACGATCTACGAGCTGCTGTCGGCCCCGGTCTCGGCCATGGAGCTGGTCATCGGCTATGTCGGCGCGGCGGCCACCAAGGCGGTGGCCATCGGC
>JBBCJM010000207.1:0-25325 GCA_037190175.1 Paracoccaceae bacterium
CGGCGATGGAGACCGCCGAGGCGGTCATCAGCGTGGCGGTCACGATCAGCGCCAGCCGGACGAGGCCCACGTCGATGCCCAGCATCCGCGCCTCTTCCGGCCCGACGCTCATCACGTTGATCTGCCAGCGCAGCGCCATCAGCACGCCCAGCGCCAGCCCGATCAGCACCGCGACCAGCGGCAGGTCGGCGGGCGTGATCTTGTTCAGCCCGCCCAGGAGCCAGAAGGTGATCACCGGCAGCACGTTGATCGGATCGGCCACGATCTTCAGCACCGAGATCATCGCCTGGAAGAAGGCGGCGATCACCACCCCCACCAGCACCAGCACGATCAGCGAATGGCGGTTGATCGCCTGCCCGATGGCGAAGCACAGCCCCACCGCCGCCAGCCCCATGGCGAAGGCGCCCATCTGGATCGCCACCGCGCCCAGGTTCATCATCACGGCCAGCGAGGCCCCGAACCCCGCGCCGGCCGAGACGCCCAGCACGTCGGGCGAGACGATGGGGTTGCGGAACAGGGTCTGGTAGGCCGCCCCCGCCGAGGCCAGCGCCGCGCCCACCAGCATGGCGGCGATGATCCGCGGCAGGCGCACCCCGGTCACGATCTGCTCCTGCGAGGCGGGCCAGAAGGGCTCGATCTCGGCGATCCGGCTGGCGAGGATCGCGGTCACCGTGCCCGGCGGGATGGCGATCCGCCCGATCCCCAGCGAGACCACCGCCAGCCCGCCGAGGCCGGCCAGCAGGAGCCCCATGGTCATCGAGAAGCGCAGCCCCCCGATGCGGGACACCGCCCGCGGGTCGGGCTGCGATCCGCTGCGGCCCGGCCGGACAGTCGCGCTGGTCATGCGGGCTCCCTCCCCCCTGAGTCCGATATGTTCATACAAACATAAAGAGGGCTCGGAAAGACCTGTCGGCCCGCCGCGGCAGGCCTTTGCGGGAGAGAGCCGAACGGAGTGGCCTGTCGTGGGTCGGCGGCGATTTCCCCGGCAGCCCGGCCGCCCTGAGCTTCACCTTCGGGCTGGCGGGCGACCGGATCGCCGATCTGGTGATCGGCTGATGAAGCCGGCCTCGACCAGGCCGCCGTAGCTGCGGAACCCGTCGGTGGTGAGTTCGGCCGAGAGGGCGACACGGCCCTTGGCAGTGGTCCCGCCCGCCGCGTTCGAGGATGTGTTCAGTCCCGGCATTTGGTGGAATCGCGCCACGGCAAGGTGCCGCGCGGCATGTGGGGCGCCAGGCGGTCGAGCGCCAGGGCGATCGCCAGCACCAGCGCCACCGACACCGCCGAGACCGCGGCGGCGGCGGTCGAATTGCCCTCGTACTGCAGGGCGAAGACCATGACGCCGATGGTCTCGTTCCCGCTCGACCACAACAGCGCCGAGAGGGTGAGTTCGTTCAGCGCCGTCATCACCGCCAGCATGGCGCCGGCCGACAGCGCGGGCAGGACGGCGGGCGTCAGGACCATCGCCATCCGCCGCACCGGCCCGGCGCCGACCAGCCGCGCGGCCTCGTCCAGCGCGGGTTCCATCGCCTGGCCCGCGGCCAGCACCGGGCGCAGCACCAGCGGCAGGAACCGCGCCAGATAGGCCACCAGCAGGATCGCCCAGGTGCCGTAGAGCGACCCGATCAGCGGCAGCGGGCGCAGGAAGGTCAGGATCATCGCCAGCGCCACCACGGTGCCCGGCACCACCCATGGCCCATCCGCCAGCCAGTCCAGCGCCCGGATCAGCGGGTTGCGCCCGGTGATCCGCAGAAAGGCGAAGGGCACCGCCACCAGCGCACACAGCGCCGCCGTCGCCACCGACAGCATCAGCGAATTGGCGAAGGCCCGGGCGACGGCGGGATTGGCGAAGGCGTCGGCGAAGTTCCGCAGGGTGACGGTGGACAGCGACAGTTCCACCCCCAGCGCCGGCGACAGCGCGGTGGCCAGCAGCGCCAGCATCGGCAGGACCGCGATCACCGCCAGCACCGCCCAGACCGCCGCCTCGATCCAGACCCGCGCCCGGCCGGCGTCGAAGGGCTGCATGGCCGCGCCGGTTCCGGTGGGCACCGCCAGCCGCGCCAGCACCAGCGCCCTGAGCGCCAACGCCGCCAGCGCCAGCGCCACCAGGATCATCGCCAGCACCGCCACCTGCCCGGCGACCGAGGGGCCGAAGCCGTTCAGCCTTTGGTAGATCAGCGTCGTCAGCATCGGGAACCGGCCGGGAATGCCCAGCAGCGCCGGGATGCCGAAAGTCCCCACTGCCGCCGCGAAGGCCAGGATCCCCCCGGCCAGCGCCGCCGGCAACGCCAGCGGCAGCAGCACCCGCAGCACGATCCGCAGCCGGCCGGCGCCGACGACCCGCGCCGCCTCGACCAGATCGGCGGGCAGGCCGGTCAGCGCCGCCCGCACGGCGATGAAGACCAGCGGCATGTGCTCGATCCCCATCAGCAGCGCGATGCCCCGGCCGGAGTAAAGCGGGTTGGTCGTCCCCGGCGGCGGGGCGAGGCCGAGGGGGCGCAGGATCGGCGAGCCGCTGCCCGACATCTCGATCCAGGCCAGCGCCATGGTCTGCGACGGGATCAAAAGCGGCGACAGGATCAGGAAGGTCATCGCCACCCGCCCGCGCAGCGCGAACAGCCCCGTCGCCAGCGCCAATGCCACGCCCAGCGCCAGCGAGATCGCCACCGACCCGGCCGAGGCGGTCAGGGTGTTGACCAGCGCCCGGCCGGTGGACCGCGCGGCCAGCACCTCGGCCATCAGGCCCAGCGCGCGCCCGTCCTCGCCCGGACCGAAGGCCTCGACGAACAGCCGGGCCAGCGGCCAGACCGACAGGCCGGCCACCCAGACGAAGACAAGGACGGCGAGCAGATGCCCGCCGCCCCCGACCTTGCGCGAAAAGCGCAGTTCAACCGCCATAGATCTCGGCGAATTCTTCCTTGTTGGCCTTGTCGTCGGCCAGCATCCTGCCGGCATCGGCGGGCAGGATCTTCAGGCTGGCCGGGTCGGGATAGCCCTCGGGCTGGGCCACGCCCTCGAGGATCGGGAAATAGCCCTGCGCCACCGACTGCTCCTGCGCGGCCCGGGACAACTGCCAGTCGACGAAGACCTTGGCCGCCTCGACCGCATCGCTGTCCTTCAGGATCGCCACCGGCTGGGTCACGACCGACACGCCCTCCTCGGGGAAGACGAAATCGACGGGCGAGCCCTTGGCCCTGGCGTTCAGCGCCATGTATTCGATGATGATGCCATAGGCCTTTTCGCCGCGCGCGACCGCCTCGACCACCGTGCCGTTGCCCTGGCCCGCGACCGCGCCGTTGTCGGCCAGCGTCTGGTAGTAGTCCCAGCCGAATTCCGGCTGCTGCACCACGGTGCCGACATGGATCACCGCCGCGCCGGAATAGAGCGGGCTGGGCATGATCAGGCTGCCGGCGACCTCGGGCCGGGTCAGATCGGCCCAGGAGCGCGGCGGCTCGGTCACCATCTGGGTGTTGTAGATGATGCCGGTGGTGATCAGCTTGGTGCCGAAGAAGGTGAAATCGGGGTCGATCAGCGCCGCGGGGATGCCCGCGACGGGGGCGTCGGTATAGGCCAGCAGCCGGCCGTCGTTCTTCAGCTGGGTCATCGCCACCGCATCGGCGATCAGCATCACATCGGCCGGGGTCTGGCCGGCGGCGAATTCGGCGGCGAGCTTGGCCATCAGCTCGGTGGTGCCGGAGCGGAACACCTCGACCGTGATCCCGGGGTGGTCCTTGTTGAACGCCTCGATCACCGCGGTCATCTGGTCCTGCGGCTGCGAGGTGTAGGCGGTGATCGTCTCGGCGGCCGCCGTGCCGGCCAGCAGGGCGCCCACCAGCGCGGGCAGAAGGCGAAGGGTGGTCATCTTTTCCTCGTGGGGTTGGTTCCGCGCGGGGATAGCGGCGCAGTTCAAAGCGCCGGTGACAGTTCCATGCAGGTCCAGTGACAATCCGCATCCGCGCCCGGGGGCGGCGGGATCACCAGGAGATCGCGGGCGCGGTGGCCAACGGCCGGCCCAGCGCCGTCGCCAGCCCGGCCGCCCGGTCGGGGGTGCAGAAGGCCGCCATGGCCTGCGCCGGGCGGACGGCTGCGAACAGCGCGCGGAGGCCGGACAGCGTGGGATGCACGTTCCAGCGCCGGAACAGGGCCTGTCCGTCGCGCACCCAACCCGGCGCAGGGGTGCCTTCGGCCAGATGGCCGGTGAACACCACGCGGCCCATCCCGCCCTGGATCATGCGCCGCGCCAGAACCTCCGCCGTGCCGCGTTCGGCATTGGGCCCGGCGGCGATCATGACGCCGGCAAGGGGGCTGTCGGACGCCAGGTCCCCCGCCTCGGCCAGCAGCCTCGCCAGCCTCTCCGCCCCGCCCGGCACCAGCCAGCCGGGCCGGTCCAGCATCGCCACCGCCACCTCCCGATGCGCGGCGCAGATCGCCACCGGCCGCCCGGCGTCCAGAAAGGCCAGCGCCATTTCCAGCCCACGGCCGCCCGCCGGCGCGGGCAAGAGCAGAGGCCCGTCCAGCGCCAGCAGCGAGGCCACCTGATCGGCCAAGGGCTGATCGGCCGTGCCATAGGAGGCGTCGAAGACCATGGCCCGCGCCGGGGGCGGCAGGGTGCAGCGGTAAAGCCCGCTCTCGGCCGACAGATCGCCGGTATAGACCAGCCCGCCCTCGCCGCCGATCCGCATCCAGGAGGCCCCCGGGGCATGGCCGGCGGGGCCATGGTCGAAGGGCACGAGGGCCGCGACTTCCCCCAGCGGCCGGGCCGCCGCCATCGCCGGATCGCGCGAGAGCGCAATGGCGGGCTCGGGGGCGAAGAGCGGCGGGTGGCCCAGCTGCGCGGCCAGATGCAGCCCGCCGGTATGGTCGAAGTGGCCGTGCGAGAACAGGATGGCATCGACCCGCCCCACCCCCGACACATCCGGCAGCGCATCCCCGTCCGGCCCGCGGCCCAGGTCCAGCATCAGCCGCCGTCCGTCGATCTCCAGCATGAAACAGGCCGGCCCCTTGACCCCCAGCCCGGACAGCGCCGTCAGCCTCATGCCATGGCACCCGTCAGCAGCCGGTCCTGCAACGGCGTCTCGCCGCGCAGAGCCTCGCGCGGCAGGATCCAGCCGCCGGTCAGGGACAGGTCCACCGCCTCGCCCATATGGGGCGCCTGGGGCAGGATGAAATCGACCGTCCCGCCCTCGCCCTCCAGCGCCGCCGTCACCGCATGGGCGCCGCCCTGGAAGCGGTGGTCGAGCACCCGGGCCCGCAACTCGCCCCCCGGCCCGGCCATCAGGTCGCGCGGCCGCAGGCACAGCCAGCCCGGCCCCGGCGGTGCTTCGCCCGGCACGGTCAGCAGCCGGCCCTGCAAGACGATGCGGCACAGCCCGTCCGATTGCCCCGTCACCAGCACCGGCACCGTGCGCCCGCGCCCCACGAACCGCGCCACCATCGGCGTGGCCGGGCGGCGGTAAAGGTCCTGCGGGCTGGCCAGCTGTTCCAGCCGGCCGGCGTTCATCACGCCCACCAGCCCGGCCACCGCCATCGCCTCGTCCTGGTCGTGGGTGACGAAGACGAAGGTGGTGCGCAGCGCGGCATGGATGCGGCGGAACTCGGCCAGCATCGTCTCGCGCAGATGGGCGTCGAGGTTGGCCAGCGGCTCGTCCAAGAGGATCAGCCCCGGCCGCAGGGCCAGGCTGCGCGCCAGCGCCACCCGCTGCCGCTGGCCGCCCGACAGCTCGTGCGGCCGGCGGTCGGCCAGACCGGACAGGCCCACCATCTCCAGCGCCCCGGCGATGCGGGCCCGTTCCTCGGCGCGGGGCAGCCGTTGGAGGCGCAGGCCGAAGCGGATGTTGCCGGCGACGGTCATGTGGGGCCAGAGCGCATAGGACTGGAACACCATCCCCAGCCCCCGCGCCTCGGGCGGGACGAAGCGGGCGCCGTCCGCCACCACCCGCCCGCCCAGCACGATGCGCCCCGCATCCGGCCGTTCCAGCCCCGCGATCAGCCTGAGCAGCGTGGTCTTGCCGCAGCCCGAGGGGCCCAGCAGCGCCAGGAATGCCCCCGAAGGCACGTCGAGCGACACCCCGTCCACCGCCCGCACTCCGCCGAAGGCCCGGGTCACCGCCTCCATCCCGATTGCAGCCATGGGGCCCCCTTTCGGGGGGTGATTACAAAGGCCCTGCGATGGTTTTGTGACGATCCCTCGCGTTTCTGCCTGTCACCGGCCTGTCATGTGGCGGCGCTATGGGCCGGGGCGTGAACATCCGGGCCCCCGACATGACCGACACCCCGATCCGCCCGTCCGTGGCGGCGGTTTCGACGCATGGGTTGCGGCTGGCCTATGGGGGGACCGAGGTCCTGCGGGGCATCGACCTGGCACTGGACCCCGGCCAGACGCTGGCGCTGCTGGGCCCCTCGGGCTGCGGCAAGACCACGCTCCTGCGGCTGGTGGCGGGGCTTCTGGCGCCGACCGCGGGCGAGGTGGCGATCGAGGGCCGCACCGTGGCCGGGCCGGGCGTGTTCCAGCCGCCGGAACGGCGCGGGCTGGGGATGGTGTTCCAGGACTACGCGCTCTGGCCGCATCTGACGGTGGCCGGCAACGTGGCCTTCCCGCTGGAGATGGCCGGCATCGCCCGGGCGGAACGGGCGCGCCGGGTTGCGGCGGCGCTGGACCGGGTGGGTCTCGGCGCGCTGGCCCTCCGCAGCCCCGCGGCCCTCTCCGGCGGCCAGCAGCAGCGCGTCGCCATCGCCCGCGCCATCGTGGGCGAACCCCGGATCGTGCTGTTCGACGAGCCGCTGTCGAACCTCGACCGCGAGTTGCGCGAGACCATGGTGGCCGAACTGGGCGCGCTGATCCGGGGCCTCGGGCTGACCGCGATCTACGTCACCCACGACCAGTCCGAGGCGCTGACGCTGGCCGACCGGGTCGCGGTGATGGAGGCCGGGCAGATCGTGCAGCTGGCCGCGCCCGAGGCGCTGGTCGAACATCCGGCCAGTCCCAAGGTGGCCGAATTCCTGCGCCTGGGCACCGTGCTGGCACTGACCCGCACCAGCGCGGGCTGGTCGGTCGGCGGCCAGCCGCTTCTCGGCGGACCCGATACGGCCACGGCCGAGGTGCTGGTCACCCCGCGCGCCCTGCGGGTGACGGCGCCCGGGCAGGCGCCGCTGGGGGGCGAGGTCACGGCGGTCCATTACCGCGACACCGCCTATGCCGTCGCCGTGCGGCTGGATGGCCCGGCCGGGCAACCGCTTCAGATTTCAAGCCAAATCCGCCCGCGCATCGGGGAGCGCGTCGGATTGGAGATCCTCTCCGAACGCCTGCGCTGGTTTCCGGCGCGGGCGCAGGCCCCGGTTTCCTGACGAGGTTATCCCATGCTGACGACCATCCTGCGCGCCGGCGCTGCCGCTGCCGCCCTGCTCTCTGCCGGCGCGGCCTTCGCCGACATCACCGTCTACACCGCCGGCCCCGCCTCGCTGATCGAAAAGCTGGCCGCGGGCTTTACCGGTGAGACCGGCATCAAGGTCGAGGTCTTCCAGGCCACCACCGGCCGCGTCATGGCCCGGATCGAGGCCGAGGCCGCCAATCCGGTGGTGGACGTGCTGATCTCGGCCTCGTGGGATACCGCGACCGATTTCGCGGCGCGCGGCTGGCTGGTGCCCTACACCAGCCCGTACGCGGCCACCGTGCCGGATTTCCTCAAGACCGACACCGCCGTCGCGCAGGGCGTCTCGGCGCTGGCCATCGCGTGGAACCCGTCCTCGAACACGCCGCGGCCCACGGAATGGGCCGATCTGGTCCGGCCGGAATACAAGGATCTGGTGAACCTGCCCGACCCGGCGCAATCCGGCGCCTCGTTCGAGCTGGTCGCGGCGCTGTCGGGCACCCAGGGCTGGGGCCTGTTCGAGGGGCTGGCCGCCAACGGCGCCATCGTCGCCGGCGCCAATGCCGAGGCGCTGAACCCGGTGCTGCAAGGGGCCAAGGCCGCCGTTTTCGGCGCGGTGGACTACATCTCGCTGAACGGCCAGGCCAAGGGCGAATCCATCGAGGTGATCTTTCCCGAAGGCGGCACCGTGATCGCGCCGCGCCCGGTGATGATCCTGAACTGGTCCAGGAATCAGGACGATGCGAGGAAATTCGTCGACTACATCCTGTCGGACGAAGGCCAGGCCATCGTCGCGGGCGAAAGCCTGATGCCCGCCCGCACCGACGTGGCGGCCGACCGCCCGCTGATCGCCGACCTGAAGATCCTGCCGATCGACGCCGAGGCCGTCTACGGCAAGCGCGCCGAGACGCTGGAGACCTTCGGCAAGACCTTCGCGAAGTAAGCCACCATGGCGCGGCCACGCGAGGGGGTCGGCCCCTCGGTCATCATCGCGGCGGCGGGGCTGGTCCTGGTCGTGGCCGTGCCGTTCCTGTTCATCGTCGGGCAGGCGATCTTTCCCCAGCTGGGGCGCGGCTCGCTCGCCGCGCCCTTTTCGGCGCTGGGGGCTGCGCTGGGCGATGCGCGGCTGATCGGCATGACGGCGAACACGCTGGCGCTGGGCGCGCTGGTCGTGGTGCTGTCGGCGCTGGTCGCGGTGCCGCTGGCCGTCCTGCGCGCGCTGTTCCGGGTGCCGGGCGCGGTGCTCTGGGACCTCATGTTCCTGATCCCCTTCATGATCCCGCCCTATATCGCCACCCTGGGCTGGATCATGACCCTGCAACCCCGGGGCTATCTGGCGCAGGTCGCGGGCTTCGACCTCGCGTCCTTCCTGTTCTCGGTCTCCGGCATCGTCTTCGTGATGACGCTGAACACCTTTCCGGTTGTCTATTTCGCCGTCTCGCGCACGGTCGCGGCGGTGGGGTCGCGCTATGCCGACGTGGCGCGGGTGTTCGGCGCCAGCCCGACGCGGGCCTTCCGGCGGATCACCCTGCCGCTGTCCACGCCGGGCCTTGCCGCCAGCCTGCTCCTGGTCTTCGCCATGGCGATCGAGGAATACGGCACCCCTGCCGCGCTGGGGCGACGGGCCGGGTTCGAGGTGCTGGTGACCGCCATCGACCTGCGCGTGTCGGACTGGCCCATCGACCTGCCGGGCGCGGCGATCCTGTCGCTGGTGCTGGTGGTGCTGTCCTTCGGCGCCTTCCTGCTGCAACGCTGGATCCTGACCCGGCGGTCGTATGAGACCACCACCGGCAAGCCGCAGGACAGCGCCAGGCGTCCCCTCGGCCCCTGGCGGGGGCCGGTCGTGGCCCTGTTCGCGGGGGTCGCCTTCGTCGCCACCGGCCTGCCGCTGCTGGCGATCCTCGCCACGGCGATGAGCCGCACGATCTCGGGCGGGCTGGTCTGGTCGAACCTCGGCCTGTCGAATTTCGCCGCGATCCTGGGGGATACGAGCGGGGCGCTGAAGGCGCTGGGGATGAGCCTGTCGCTGGGCCTCGGCGCCGCGCTGGTCACCGGCCTGCTGGGGGCGCTGTCGGCCTATGCGGTGGTGAAGTCGCAGGTGCGGGGCAGGGGGGTACTGGACGCGCTGACCATCCTGCCCAACGCCCTGCCGGGGATCGTGGTCGCCGTGGGGCTGATCCTGGCCTGGAACCAGCCCTGGCTGCCGGCCACCCCCTACAACACGGCGCTGATCCTGCTCCTGGCCTATTGCTGCATCCTGCTGCCGCAGCCGGTGCGCTATGCCACCGCCGCCTTCCACCAGATCGGCGACAACCTCGAGGCCGCGGCGCGCGTCTCCGGCGCCACCCCGCTGGTGGCCCTGCGCCGCATCCTGCTGCCCTTGATCATGCCCAGCCTGCTGGCCGCGATGCTGCTGGTCTTCGCGGTGGCCACGCGCGAGCTGGTGGCCTCGGTCGTCGTGGCGCCGGTGGGCGTCTCGACCATCTCGACCTATATCTGGCGGCAGTTCGAACAGGGATCCATCGGCCTCGGCATGGCCATGGCCTTCGTCGCGATCCTGATCACCACCGCCCTGCCGCTGATCGTCCTGAGCCTGATGGGCCGGAGGGGCAGCCTGTTGTGACGCCGATCCGGTGGCTTGTCAGCGTCGCCGGGAACGATTTCCCCGCCGAGAGTGGATCAAGACCCCCATGACCCCTCGCCCGTGAGACGGGTCACTCCCAGGGCAGCGAGAACGTCTTGACGTTGGTAAAGCTCTTCATCGCCTCGATCACCCCTTCCTTGGTGCCGTTGCCGGACTCCTTGATCCCGCCGAAGGGCGACATCTCGATGCGATAGCCGGGGACTTCCCAGATGTTGACGGTTCCCACCTTCAGCCCGGCGATATACCTCTGCATCCGCCGGAAGTCGTTGGTGCAGACGCCCGAGGACAGGCCGAAGGCGGTCGCGTTGGAGATCGCCATGGTCGCCGCGTCGTCGTCGGGCACGCGCACCAGGGGGATGACGGGGCCGAAGGTCTCCTCCATCACCAGGCCGCTGTCGAAGGGCACGCGATCGACCACGATGGGCGGCAGCAGCGCCCCCCTGCGGCCGGGGTGATGGAGGATCCGCGCCCCCGCCGCCTCGGCCTCGAACACCCGGCGCTCGAAGGTCTCGGCCGCGGTCTCGCTCACCACGCAGCCCAGCTCGACGGCCGGATCCATGGGATCGCCGAACCGCAGCGCCCTGGCCCGTTCCAGCACCAGCGGCGCGAAGCGGTCGGCCACGCTGTCCTGCACCAGGATGCGCTTGACCGCCGTGCACCGCTGGCCCGAGTTCCGCGTGGCCCCGGCCACGGCCAGGTCGGCGGCCCTGGCCAGGTCGGCATCGCCCAGGTCCGCGCAGACGATCAGCGGATCGTTGCCGCCGAGTTCCAGCACCTGCCGCTTGTAGACCGCCCGGGCCGCGATCAGCTTGCCCACCGCGACCCCGCCGGTGAAGGTGATCAGGTCGAAATCGGGATTGGCGACCATCTCGTCGCCGATCTCGGCCGGCCAGCCGGTGACGACCGAAAGCATCTCGGGCGGCAGGCCCGCCTCGTAGAGCGCATCGGCCAGCCAGATCGCCGTCAGCGGCGTGAGTTCGGCCGGCTTCACCACGATGCAGTTGTTGGTGGCGATGGCCGGCGCGATCTTGTGGCTGACCATGTTCAGCGGATGGTTGAACGGGGTGATCGCCGAGATCGCCCGCAAGGGCTCGCGCAGGGTGAAGATCTTGCGCGCCTTGCCCTGCGGGGTCACGTCGCAGGAGAAGATCTCGCCGTCGTCGCGGATGCACAACTGGCCCGACAGGGTGAACACGTCGCAGGCGCGCCCGATCTCGTAGCGTGCATCCGCCAG
The DNA here is from genome assembly GCA_037190175.1 of Paracoccaceae bacterium. Classification (GTDB taxonomy): domain Bacteria; phylum Pseudomonadota; class Alphaproteobacteria; order Rhodobacterales; family Rhodobacteraceae; genus JBBCJM01. The sequence goes on from JBBCJM010000207.1 coordinate 11,243, forward strand.
CGAAATGCCCAGTTCGGCGGTGATGAGCGGGGCCAGTTCCGCCTTGCGGTCGTCGATGATGCGGGCGGCATTCAGCAGGACCCTTTGCCGTTCGTAGCGGGTCAGCCGGGGCTCGTAGGCCCTGGCGATGGCAAAGGCCTCGCGCACATGCTCGGCCTTGCCGGCCGGGACGGAACCGACCTGTTCGCCCGTATAGGGGTAGAACACCGGGATCCGCTCGGGGCTGTCGACCCTGCGCCCGGCTATGCGCATCGCCTCGTGCCGCATCGGGATGGGGGGCATCGCCGGCTCCTCAGCCCGCCGCCCGGCAGGCGACGTGGAACGCATCGAAATTGCGCAGGGCGGGGGCCTCGGCCAGGTCGACCGCGCGGTTCACGATGAAGGGCACCCGCTGCTCGGCCAGCCCGCCATGGCTGCGCAGCGGCTCGGTCAGGGCGGCGAGGTCGTGGCGGCCGGCGCTGGTGCCGATGGCGGTATCCGCGGTCGAGGTCAGCACGATGTCGCCGATCCGGTCGGCGGGTAGCTCGAACCGCTCGGCCGCCTGCTCGCGGGTCAGCACCACGTCGATGCCGGGCCGGGCGCGCAGCCGGGCGATCAGGTCCGCGGTGTCCACCCCGGCCGGCAGATAGGCGGTGGCGAAGGAGCCCAGGGCCCCGTGATGCACGACATAGGGGTCGGTGATCGGCAGGATCAGCCGCGCCGCCGCCTGGCCCAGCCATGCGTCCAGCAGGTCCTGCACATAGATCACCGCCGGCGAGCCGTCGGGCAGGTGCTTGGGCTGCATTCCGTGGTCGGCCGTCACCACGATCGCCGCCCCCGCCGCGTCGAGCCGGCCGAGATAGCGGTCGAACATGGCATGGAACGCGTTCGCCACCGGATCGCCCGGCGGGTGCCTGTGCTGGATGTAGTCGGTGGTGGTCAGGTACATCACCTCCGGCCTGAACTCGGCCAGCAGCCTGACCCCGGCGGCGAAGACGAATTCCGACAGGTCGGCGGAATAGACCTCGGGCACCGGCCGGCCCAGCCAGGCGCTGGCGTCGGCTATCCCGTTCTGCGCCATGGTGGTGGCGCCGGCCCTCTCGGACGAAAAGCAGATCGCCCGCCCCGTGTCGCAGCGCAGCCCGGCCCCCAGCAGCGCGCGCAGCTTGTCCTTGGCGGTGACGATGCAGACCCTGGCGCCGGCGTCGTGGAACGCCTGGAACACGGTGGGCGCGCGCAGGAAGCGCGGGTCGTTCATCATCACTTCCTGCCCGGTCTCGGGCTCGTACAGGTAATTGCCGCAGATGCCGTGGACCGCCGGCGGGCGGCCGGTGGCGATGGACAGGTTGTTGGGGTTGGTGAAGCTCGGCATCGCCGAATGGGCGATGCGGTCGGTTCCCCCGGTGCGGATCCGCGCCAGTTCCGGCATCAGCCCCGCCTCGATGGCCGCCTCCAGATAGGCCGGCTCGCAGCCGTCCAGGCAGATGACGACCACCGGGCGCCGGGGCCAGGGGTATTCGCGGCCATTGACGACAACGGAGGCGGGGTGGTGCTGGGTCATCGGTCTTCCTTCGGCCGGGCGGTTCTTTCTGGATCAGTGGCCGACATTTTTTAAATGGATAATTTCGATCACATGGATTGATTTCTTGGATGGATCAGCGCAGCGTCCCGGCCAGGCTTTCGAAATCGTCGAAACGGTCGAGCACCGCATCCGCTCCCAGCGCGGACGGCGGGGTATCGGCATAGCCCCAGGACACCGCGATGGCCTTCAGCCCCGCGCCGTGGGCCGCCTGCACGTCATAGACCGTATCGCCCACCATCACCGCGCCCCCGGGCGCTGCGCCCAGCCGCGCCAGCAGGCAGGTGATCGCCGCGGGATCGGGCTTGCGCGCCCGGAAGGTGTCGGCGCCGCAGATCAGGTCCAGCAGATGCCCCAGGCCCAGCCCGCCGAGGATCCGCCGCGCGACCGCTTCCGACTTGTTCGTGCAGACCGCCCGCCTGACACCCCGGTCCCCCAGCCGCGCCAGCAGCGCCCCCGCGCCGGGAAAGGCCCGGGTCGAGGCCAGCAGGTCCGCCTCGTAATAGATCTGCGCCGCCCTTGCCCGTGCCGCGATCCCGTCCTCGGACAGGGCGACGCCGTGCAGCGAATAGGCCCGCAGGATCCGCCCGCGCGCGCCGTTGCCGATCAGGCCGCGGCCCTGCGCGGTATCGACCGGCGGCAGCCCGTCGTCCTGCAGCACGCGATTGACCGCGCGCATGATGTCCCCGATGCTGTCGACCAGCGTGCCGTCGAGGTCGAAGAGCACGGTGTCGAACGGGGGGCCGGTCATCGCAGCACCCGGCGCGCGGCGTCCGGGTCCAGCGGGCGGCCGAGGCGGATCCCGGCCGCGTCGGTCCGCGCCTTGAGCCAGGCCAGGCCGTTCAGGAACACCTCGGCCTCCAGCCCGCACAGCAGCGGCGCATCCGTCGCCGCCAGCGCCTTGCTGTCCAGGCAGTAGCGCGGCAGCCGGTAGGGCGGTGCAGCGGGCGCGAAGACCCCCTGTCCCCAGGCCGCGCCGCCCCGCCGGTCGGCCAGCGCGGGGTGATAGCCCCAGACGCTCTGGAAACAGGCGCTGTCCACGCCGGCGTCCAGCAGCCGGGCCAGCAGCTCCATCACCGGGACCGCGCCGGTTCCGATCTCCACCCCGATCACGCTGGGCCCGTGCTTGCCGTTGTGCGGCGGCTCCAGCACCACGTGATCCTTGAGGTGGCAGGTGCGCACCCAGGGCAGGATCGGCTCCAGCGCATCCCAGGGGTCTTCCTGCAGCACCATCGAGTTGCCGAAGTCGTAGACCGCCTGCACCCAGGGCGTGTTCACCCTGCGCAGCAGATGCGCCAGTTCGAGGCCGGTGAGGTCCTCGTGGTTCTCCAGGACGATCGGGATGCCCGCGCGTTCCGCCAAGGGCACCAGCCGGTCGAGGTCGCGCGCCGCCTTGTCGATCCGCTCGCCCGTCCCGCCGTGGGGGCGGGTGAAGGTGCGCACATGGCGCGCGCCCAGCGTGCCGGCCAGCTCGAACACCCGTTCGAAGGTGTCGAACTCGGTGCCTGCATTGTCGAGGTCGATGACGAACCCCTCGCGTTCGAAGCGGTCGCGCAGCCGGGACAGATGCGCGGGCGAGGCCCCCGACAGCTCGCGGTAGAGCGGGGCATAGGCGGACAGCGCCAGGCCGGAAAAGCCGGCGGCGGCGGCGATGTCGATCAGCCGGAAGACATCGAACCGTTCGGCGTAGAGGTAGTTCAGCTTGAAGCTGTAGCTGTGCAGCATCAGGTGCACGGGGCGGCTCCTTTCCGCGTCCGGTCAGTCCCCCAGCGTGGGGTCGAGATAATCGGCCAGCCAGTCGCCGAAGGTGCTGACCGCCAGCGTGGTGACGAAGATCACCAGCGCGGGCAGGACCGACATCCACCAGGCCGTCATGATGTAGTCGCGCCCGTTGCCCACCATGTTGCCCAGGCTGGACTGCGGCGCCTGCACGCCCAGGCCGAGGAAGCTGAGGCTGGTCTCCAGCATGATCACCTGCGGGAAGGTCAGCGTCAGGCAGACCAGCAGCGCGCCGGCGATGTTGGGCAGGATATGGCGCAGGTAGATCCGCGCCGGGCTGGCCCCCAGCACCTTCAGCGAGACGGCATAGCCCTGCCCCAGGGCGGCCAGCGTCATGCCCCGGGTGATGCGGGCATAGCGTTCCCAGCCGTAGAAGCCCATCACGCAGATGAACAGGATCAGGCTGTTGCCGAAGAAGGCCAGCACCGCCAGCACCAGCACCATGAAGGGCAAGGCCGCCTGATAGTCGATGGCCATCACCACCATCTCGTCCACCAGCCCGCCGAAATGCGCGGCGACGAAGCCCAGCGTGGTGCCGATGATCGCCCCGATCAGCGTGGCCACGATGGCGATCGAGACGCTGGTGCGGACCGACTGCAGCAGGCGCGAGTAGAGATCGCGCCCCAGGTCGTCGGTGCCCAGCGGATTGCGCCAGGCGCCGCCGTCGATCCAGACCGGCGGCCGCAGCCGGTTGCGCAGGTCGATGGCGGTATAGTCGTAAAGCGCGAGGTGGTCCGACCCCAGCGCCAGCACGACCATCAGCGCCATCCAGGCCATGGCGCAGAAGGCGGCGGCCCCCACCAGCGCAAACCCGATCCGCGGCCGGGGCACGGTTCTCGCCTCGCTCATGCGGAAGGTCCCTCCCTCTGCGCCCGCTGGGACAGGAGCGCGCCGATCCGGGGGTCGAGCCAGCCGTAGAGCAGATCGACCGTCAGGTTGGTGACGACCATGGAAACGCCGGCCAGCAGGATGATGACCTGCACCACGGGCAGGTCGCGCAGGGCGACGGAGCTCACGAACAGCCGCCCCACCCCCGGCCAGGCGAACACCGCCTCGGTGATGATGGCGCCGGCGATCATCGAGCCCACGAAGAAGCCGCCGATGGTCACCAGCGGGATCGCCGTGTTGGGGATGGCATGGCGGCGCACCGCCTGTTTCCAGGACAGCCCCTTGGCCTGCGCCACCCGCATGTAGGGCTTGTTGAGGATCTGCAGCATGGCCGAGCGGGTGTAGCGCGCGAAGACCGCGGCCTCGCCCACCGCCATGGTGGCGACCGGCATGACCAGATGCGCGGCGCTGGTGTGGCCGGCGGTGGGCAGCACCCGCAGCTTGACCGAGAACAGCAGGATCAGGAAGATCGCGATGACGAAGTTCGGCAGGCAGAACCCCGCCACCGCAAGGGTCATGATCCCCCGGTCCAGCGGCCGGCCGTAGGACAGCGCCGCCGCCACGCCGGCGGGCACGCCGATGCCCAGCGCCACGATCACGGTCAGCCCCATCAGCAGCAGCGTGTTGGGCACCCGCTCCAGCACCACCACCAGCGCGTCGCGGCCGTCGACATAGGAATTGCCCAGCCGGCCCTGCGACAGTTCGGACAGGAAGGCCAGGAACTGCACCCAGATCGGCCGGTCGGTGCCCAGCCGCGCCCGCATCTCGCGCAGCGCGTCCTCGCTGGCCTCGGGGCCCAGCAGCGCCATCGCGGGATCGCCGCTGAGCCGCAGCACCACGAAGACCGTGGTGACCAGCAGGAAGATGGTCAGAAGCCCGCGCAGGATCTTGCGGACGACGATGCCTGTCTTCATCCCGGGATCTCCTCCAGATGGCAGGCCGCGCCGACCCCCTGCGCCCGGGGGCGCAGCACCGGCCGTTCCAGCGCGCAATGGGGGCGCACGAAGGGGCAGCGGGTGCGGAAGCTGCAACCCTCCATGCTCTCGAAGGCGCTGGGCGGGTCGCCCGGGGGGATCTGGTCGCGCTCTTCGCCGCCGGGCTCCAGCCGCGGGATCGAGGCCAGCAGGCTGCGGGTATATGGATGGGCGGGGCTTTCGAAGATCCGCTCCGTCTCGCCGATCTCGACGATCCGCCCCGCGTACATCACCGCCACCCGCTGGCACAGGTGCCGCACCAGCGACAGATCGTGGCTGATGAAGAACAGCGCCAGCCCCAGTTCCCGCCGCAGGTCCACCAGCAGGTTGACCACCTGCGCCTGCACCGAGACGTCCAGCGCGGACAGGGGCTCGTCGCAGATCAAGAGATCCGGCCCCAGGATCAGCGACCGCGCGATGACCGCGCGCTGCCGCTGGCCGCCGGACAGCGCGTTGGGATATTTCGCGGCGATCTGCGCCGACAGGCCCAGGGCGGCGAGCTGTTCGTAGGCCCGCGCCTGCCGGTCCTCGCGCCGGCCGATGTCGTGGATGGTCAGCACCTCGGCCACCTGGTCCACGATCCTCATGCGGGGGTCGAGCGAGGCCAGCGGGTCCTGGAAGACATACTGCACCCGCCGGCGGAACCGCATCCATTCGGCCGGCCGGAAGCTCGCGATATCGCGGCCGTCGAAGACCACCTGCCCGGCCGAGGGGCGCGACAGGTTCAGCACGGCGCGGGCCAGCGAAGACTTGCCGCAGCCGCTTTCGCCGACCAGGCCGAAGGCCTCGCCCGGCGCGATGTCCAGCGAGACGCCGGCGACGGCATTCACCGTCCTGCGCAGGCCGAACAGGCCCTGCTTGTGCTGGAAGCGAAGCTGAAGGTCGCGGATGCTGAGCAGGGGAACCGTCACGGCCGTCCGCCCCCGTGCGGCAGCGGGTGGTGGCAGGCATAGCCCCCGGTTTCGGATGCCTGCCACGGCGGGGCGGTGGTCCGGCACTCCGCCCCCGCGTTCGGGCACCGGGGCGCGAAGCTGCAACCGGCGGGCAGGTCCAGCGGGCTGGGCACCACGCCCTCGATCGCGGTCAGCCGCGACACCCGGCGGTCGACCCGGGGCCGCGCCCCCAGCAGCCCGGCGGTATAGGGATGGCGCGGCGCGCGGAACACCGCCCGGGTGGAGCCGCTTTCCACCACCCGCCCGCAATACATCACCGCCACGCGGTCGCAGGTCTCGGCCACCACGCCCAGGTCGTGGGTGACCAGCAGGATCGCCATGTCGTGGTCCCGGCGCAGCCGCCGCAGCAGCGCCAGGATCTGCGCCTGCACCGTCACGTCCAGCGCGGTGGTCGGCTCGTCCGCCAGCAGAAGCCGCGGCCCGCGCGCCAGCATCATCGCGATCAGCGCACGCTGGGCCTGCCCGCCCGACAGTTCGTGCGGATAAAGCGCCAGCCGCGAGGCGGGATCGGGCATTCCCACGTCGCGCAGCAGGTCCGTGGCGCGCTGCCGGTATCGCGCGACGGCGCGCCACGGCAGCCGGCCGGGCGACAGCGCCTCGACCAGCTGCCGGCCCAGGGTCTGGACCGGGTTCAGCCCCGATTGCGGTTCCTGGATGATCATCGCGATCTCGCGGCCGCGGATCTCGACCATCGCCGCCTCGTCCAGCGCCAGCAGGTTCCGGCCCTGGAACAGGATCTCGCCGCGCGCCGTCATCCTCTTGCCCAAAAGCCGCAGCAGCGACAGGCAGGTGACGCTCTTGCCGCTGCCGCTTTCCCCGACCAGGCCCAGGATCTCGCCCTGGCCCACCGTCAGGTCCACGCCGTGCAGGATCGGCACCGCCGCCGCGCCCGAGCCCGCCGCCAGGCGCAGGTCCCTGACCTCGAGCAGGGCGGGGCGCGGCTGCGGCGGGCCGACGGCGCGGGGGCCGGCCAGGGTGGCGTCGGCCCGCGTCACCGCATCATGTCCGCTTCGAAGGGGAAATCCGTCAGCACCTCGGCCCCGTTGGCGGTGATCAGCACCTGCTGCTCCAGCTTCACCCCGTCGATCCCGTTCGGATGGCCGATATAGCTTTCGACGCAGAAGACCATGTTCTCTTCGATCAGGCCATCGAACCCATAGGCGTCCCAGTCCTCGCGATAGGGGATGTTGGGATATTCGAAGCCCACGCCGGCGCCATGCGCGATCTTGCTGTAGCGGCGCGGCAGATAGATCTCCGGCATCTGCCAGCTCTTGTCGACCAGTTCCTTGAAGGTCACCCCCGGCCGCATCAGCTCCATGTTATAATGCACGTTCTCATAGGCAAGCTGGTAGAGTTCGCGCTGGATGGCGGTCGGCACGGCCGCGCAGATCCAGGTCCTCGACATGTCGCAGCCATAGCCGAAAGGCCCGAACAGGTCGGTATCGACGGCAACCAGGTCGCCCGCTCCTATCACCCGGTCGGAGGATTCCTGGAACCACGGATTGGTCCTTTCCCCGGAGCTCAGCAGCCGGGTCTCGATCCATTCGCCGCCCATGGCGATGTTGGTCTGGTGCAGGATCGACCACAGCTCGTTCTCGGTGATGCCCGGGGCCAGCGCCTCGCGCATCCTGGTCAGCCCGGTCTGCGTGACCTGGACGCCCCGGCGCATGCAGGCCAGTTCGTCGGTCGACTTGATCTGCCGCGCGCGTTCCGAGGCCGGCTCGGCCGAGAAGACCTCGATCCCCTCGGCCTGCAGCGCCCTGACGATCCGGTAGTCCAGCCGGTCCATCGCCAGCCGGCGGTTGCGGCCGCAGGTCTCGCGCACCAGCGCCGCGATCTCCTGCGCGAAGGCGCGGATGCGCAGGTCGATGAAAGGGCCCGCGCTGGGCAGATCCCAGGCCTGCGCCGGCCGGATGTCCTGGATCGTCTCCAGGTCGCGGGACAGATGCTCGGCCCCGAAATATTCGAACAGGGTCACCGGGCCCCCGGTCGGGATGAACACGTAGCGGAACGGCCAGCGCAGCGTGTAGATGTGCATGTTGCGGCTGTCGGTGGCGTAGCGGATGTTGTTGGGGTCGAACAGCACGCAGCCGGCCAGATCCTCGGCCGCCAGTTCGGCGCGCAGCCGGCCCAGCCGATAGGCGCGCATCCTGACCAGATCGGGCGTCGTCGGGCCGGGGGCCGGGGAGCTGGCGGCGTCGGTCATCCGGGAACCTCATGCATCGCGCGAAAGGGTGGTTCGGTCGAGGTAGTCGTGGAAATGCACCACCACGCGCGCCTCGTCGGCGAAGACCACCGCATAGGACGGCGGCTCGTGGCTGTGCGGCACGTGATCCACGGTGTGCAGGTCCAGCGGCACCTGATGGTTCGTGCCCCGCGTGCTGGAGAAGGGGATGCCGGCCCAGGAGCCGCTCATTGGCCGGTGCACATGGCCCAGGAACAGGTGGCGGATGTTGCGATGGCCCGCCAGCAGGGCGTGCAGGGCCGCGTCGTCGCGCAGCCGGATCCGGTCCAGCGAGGGGATGCCGCAGTCGAAGGGCGGGTGGTGCATGAACAGGAAGACGGGCCGCTGGCCGGCAAGGCGCAGTTCGTTGCGCAGCCAGCCCAGCCGCGCCGGGCAGTAGCGGCCCGCGCTCGACCCTTCGTTCAGGGTGTCCAGCAGCAGGAACCGGCCCGCCGGCGTGTCGAACGCCTGCTGCACGAAGCCCCGCCCGTCGTCGGCCAGATCCGGGAAGGCCGCCCGCGCCGCCGCCCGCCGGTCGTGGTTGCCGATCATCAGCCGCACCGGCATGGGCAGGGCGCGCAGGCAGTCGCGCAGCAGGTCATAGGCGCCCGGCTCGGCCAGATGCGTCAGGTCGCCCAGCACGACGCAGAGCGCGGCGTCGGCGTGATGGGCCGCGATGTCCTCGACGCAGGCGCGCAGCCGTTCGGCCGGGTCGAGCCCCTTCAGCATCCGCCCCGCCGGGACCAGATGCAGGTCGGTGACGCAGACGAACTTGAAGGCGGGCGCCGGTGTCATGGCCGGCCCGCCGACAGCAGCGCCTCGGCCGAGCCGATGAAGTTCTGCCCCCGCTCGCCCTCCAGCGCCTGCCGGACCAGCAGCGGCCATTCCTCCCGCGCCACGCCGTGCGAGGCCGGGTCGGTGGCGACGCCCAGACCGGCCAGAAAGTCGTCCAGCCGGGCGGCGCCGCGCGACAGGTCCTCGCCCAGGATCGCCGTCAGGCCGTCGCGGCAGGGGCCGTTCTGCCGCGCCAGGCTGCGCACGATCAGCGGCAGCGTGAACGAGCAGGCGATGCCGTGCTGGATGTCGTTGCGCAGCGTCAGCGCGTAGGAGATGGAATGCGCCACCGCGGTCCGGGTGTTCGAGAAGGCGAGCCCCGCCTGAAGTGCGGCGCGCGATATCCGGGCGCGCAGCTCGATGTCGTCCAGCGCCTCGACCAGCCGCGGCAGCAGGCCGATGATGTCGCGCGCCGCCGCCACGGCATGGGCCGAGGAGATCGGATTGGCATTCCTGTTCCAGATGCTCTCGAAGGCATGGGACAGCGCGTCCAGGGCCGTGGCGATGGTCAGCCCGCGGGGCATCGAAGCCATCAGGTCCGGGTCCACCACGGCGTGGCTGGGATAGAGGCTGGGCAGCGACAGCGAATGCTTGCGCTGGGTCCGGCGGCTCCAGACCGTGGCCCAGCAGGTGACCTCGCTGCCGGTGCCCGCGGTGGTCGGGACCGCGATCACCGGCAGGCTGCGCGCCCGGCCGTCCGCAGTCTTCAGCAGCCGGTCCAGCCGCAGCGGCCGGCCCTGCGCCGCGGCGAAGACCTTGGCGGAATCGATCACCGATCCGCCGCCCAGGGCGACCAGGACCTGCGGCGCCGGCCGGCTTTGGGCGAAGCGCGCGATCTGGACCGACAGCTGGGAGATGTCGGGGTTCGGGGCGATGTCGCAGACCGTCAGGACCGGGGGCCCGCTCGGCCCGGCCAGCCGGCAGGCCAGCCGGTGGAACATGTCCTCGTCATAGGTCACCAGGGCATAGGGGCGGCCGCCGATCAGGGCGGGCAGCCCATCGAAACTGCCCCGTCCGAAACGCACGTCGACTGGATTTCTGTAGGTCCACACGAAGGTCCACGGTCCTTTTCCTGCGATGGAGGCAGAGTACGATCTGCGATACCATCTACAAATGCATAATTTCGATGATTTCCATTGGTGAAAGAAATGATCCGGCGCGCACCCCAGGAACAGGATCGGCCGGGCGCTGGGCCCGGCCGGCTGACAGGTCATGCCTGCCCGATCAGTCCCTGAACGAGATGGCTCCGGCGCGGAAATCCATGAACACGTCCTCCAGCGGCGGCTTCCATTCGATGCTGTTGCTGACCCCCCAGAACCCCGGCAGCTCGTGCAGGAAGGTGCCCGGCGTGCCGCCGTAGTCGACGATCTGCAACATGGCGGCGAAGGCGGCGCGGCGGGTGGCCAGGTCGTTGCTGAACAGGTCGGGGCCGAGGGCGAAGAATTCCTCGCTGGACCAGTTCTCGCGGTTGGGGATGAACCCGCCGGGCTGAAGATGGCGCCAGAGGCCGCCGATCGGGTCGTTCCAGTAGATCACCTGCGACAGGTTGTAGATGCCCAGGCCCGGCTGCTGGATCTCGGCGCTGGTCTCCTTCAGCTCCAGCACGACGTTCAGCCCCACGTCCCGCCACATCGCCTGGAGGATCTGCGCGGTCTGCACCTCGCCGGGATAGAAGTCCTGCCGGTATCGATAGGCGATCTCCTCGCCGTTGTAGCCCGCCTCGGCGATCAGCGCGCGCGCCTTGTCGGGGTCATAGCCGATGGGCTGGTGGTCGGCGATGAACATGTCGCCGAACATCTCGGACTGGAAGCTGTTGGGCACCACCACCTGGCCGCGGAACAGGGTCTCCACGATCAGGTCGCGGTCGATGGCCCAGCTCAGCGCCACGCGCATCCGCGGATCGGCCAGCACCGGGTGGCGGTGGTCGTAGACGATCCAGCGGATGTTGCCGGTGGCGCCGTCGACCACATAGGCGCTGCCGCTGGCCTCGATGGTCTCGAACTGGTCGGGCGTGAAGTCGGTGATGAAGTCGTATTCGCCGGTGATCAGCCCGGCGATGCGCGAGGCGACCTCGGGCACCACCGTGTAGGTCACCGCCGCGACCGGCGAGGGCTCGCCCCAATAGTCGGGATTGGCCTCGATCCGCACCGTCTCGCTGTCCAGCGACACCAGGCGGAACGCCCCGGTGCCGACCACGTTGCGGCCCCAGTCCTCCCACGAGGCGGCGGCCAGATAGGCGTCGCCGCAGACCATCTGCGACATCCAGGAACTGAAGCGGCGCAGCACCAGCGGATCGGGCTCGGTGTTGCGGATGCGCACGCGCAGCCGGTCGACCGCCTCGACGGATTCGATCAGGAAGTATTCGCGGGCCGTTGTCCAGCCCGGCGCGCCGTCGCCCAGATAGCGCTGCGGCCCCAGGCTGATCACCACATCCTCGGCGGTGAAGTCCTCGCCATTGTGGCATTTCACGCCGTCGCGGAGGGTGAATTCCACGGTCCGGTCGTCGATCATCTCCCAGCTGGTGGCGAGCAGGGGTTCGATCATGCGGCTTTCATAGTCGTATTCCACCAGCGTTTCCAGGATGTTGCTGATGATGCGGGTGGCGGGCGTGGTATTGGCCTGCATCGGATCCAGCGCGCGCGGCGAGGCCGTGGTGGCCACCACCAGATCCCGCGCGCCGGCGGTCGTGGGGGCCAGCAGCCCCGCCCCCGCGGCAAGCAGGAGCGATAGGCCAAGCTTTCTGGGGTCGGTCATCTCTGGAGCCTCCATGTTCTGTCGCTTTCGGTTCCGTACAAGGGCTGCAACGGGCGCCGCAGGGCGATGCCCGCCTGCGCGAAGGCCGCATCCATCCAGCGCACCGAGCGGGCCACCGCCTCGGCCTCCAGCGCCATGTGGACCGGCCGGGCTTCCCCGGCCGAGGCCGGCGCGGCGACCATCGCCACCGCGGGGTCGTAGGGGGGATGGCGATGGCGGAAGGCGCCCTCGCCCATGACCGCCGCCCCCCGCCGGTCGCGGAAGGGGGTCCGGTAGCCGTAGCAGTTCTCGAAACACAGCCGGCCGATCCCCGCCCCGACCAGTTCGCGGGTGACCTCGACGATGGGGATATGCCCCTCGCCCAGCGGCACGCCCAGGATCTCGTCCTCGGCGTTGCCGGCGGCGCCCGCGGGCAGGACCACGTGATCCTTGACATGCGCGGTGCGCGCCCAAGGCCCCAGCCGCCGGGCGCCCTCCAGCGGATCCTCCATGAACACCATGCCGTTGCCATAGTCGAACAGCGCGCCTGCCCCCGGGTGGCCGACCCGGTCCAGCAAGGTCGCGACCTCGGCCGCGGTCAGGTCCTCGTGGTTCTCGACCAGGAGGGCGATGCCGCGCCGGGCGGCAAGGTCCGCCGCCCCGGCCAGGTCGCGGGCGGCTTGCGCGAGCGGGCCCTCGGGGCCGATCCGGGTGTAGGTCCGCAGATGGTCCGCGCCCAGCGCCGCGGCCAGGTCGACCAGCCGCGCAAGGTGATCCGGATCGGTGCCCCCGGTTTCCAGATCGACCCGCAGGCCCCGCGCCTCGATGCGGCGGCGGACGGCCTTGAGGTGATCGGGGCCGTCCCCGCCCAGATAGGGAAACTGCGGCGGGAAACAGGTGATGTTGATGCCGCCGAAGCCGAAGCCGGCGGCCTCGTCGATGAAGGAAAATATGTCGAAGCGGTCGTTGTACTTGAAGTTGAAGCGATAGCAGTAGGTGTGCAGGAACAGGTCGATCATCGCCGTCCCCCCGCGCGCCGCGGTCCGCTGTGCCTCTGGCCGCCCCCGATCAGCCCCTCCACATCCGCCCCCCCCTGGATCCGCAGCGACCCTCGGCCCGCCTTTGCTCCGTGGCCGCCGATGCCCGCCCGAAGTGTCCGGGAAACGGATATCTATTGACAAATACATAATTGCGATGTGACGCATGGCTTATGGCAATAGGTTTCACGCATCTGAGGACCTTTCACGCGGTCGCCGAACACGGCGGCTTCACCGCCGCGGCGCAGGCGCTCAGCATCGGGCAGCCGACCGTGACGACGCAGGTGCGGGAGCTCGAGGAATATTATGGCGTCGAGCTCATCCTGCGGGCCGGGCGGCGGGTCGAACTGACCGAGGTCGGCGCCATGCTGCTGCAGGTGACGCGCCGCCTGATCGGGGTGAAGATCGAGGCGGACGAGCTGCTGTCCAACCACGGGCATCTCAAGAACGGCCACCTGCGCATCGCCGCGGTGGGGCCGTTCCACGCGATGGACATCATCGCCGCCTTCCGCCAGGCCTATCCGACCATGCGCATCTCGGTCACGCTGGGCAATTCCGACCGGGTTCTGGGCAGCATCACCGACCTCAAGGCCGATGTCGCGATCCTGGCCCATGCGGTCGACGACGGGCGGCTTTTCACCATCCCCTACCGCAACCACGAGGTCGTCGTCTTCGTGAACCGCCAGCACCCCTGGTTCGGGCGCGACGGCGTGCTGCTGCGCGAGCTGGTCGACCAGCCTTTCGTGCTGCGCGAGCAGGGCTCGACCACGCGGCTGGCGCTGGAACGGACGCTGGCCGCGCGCGGCCTCGCGATCGACCCGGTGTTCGAGATCGGCAGCCGGGAGGGCGTGTGGAAAGCGGTCGAGCGCGGCCTGGGCATCAGCGTGGTCGCCGATTTCGAATTCGTGCCCCATCCCGACCTGAAGGTGCTGCGGATCCTGGATGCCGAGATCAGGACCGAGTACCGCATCGTCTGCCTGAACGAACGCGCCAGATCGGCCGCCATTGCCGCCTTCTTCAAGATCGCGGCGGAGATGGCGGATCATGGCCGGGGCAGTCCGGGCGGCGGTTGAGGACGCTGCGGGATCGCGGTAAACCGCCGG
>JBBCJM010000208.1:0-2362 GCA_037190175.1 Paracoccaceae bacterium
GTAAGCGCGACGACGTGGCCCTATGCGGCGAGGCTTGACGGCTGTGCGTGCCGCCAGGGCATGAGGTCCTCGATGTGAGATCTGGGGTGCCCGTCGAGGATGGCGCGGAGGGTGTCGGCGAGATAGTCGGCGGGGTTCAAGCCGGCCATCTTGCATGTGGCGACAAGCGAGGCGAGCATAGCCCAGTTCTCGGCGCCGACCTCGTTGCCGGCGAAGAGGGCATTCTTTCGCGTCAGAGCGATCGGGCGGATCTGGTTCTCGACCGGGTTGGTGTCGAGCTCGAGGGTGCCGTCGTCGAGGAAGCGGATCAGGCCGGGCCAGTGGCCAAGGGCGTAGCGGATATCTTCGGCCAGCAGGGATTTCTGGGGGATGCGCGAGAGCTGGGTCTCCAGCCAGGGCTTGAGTGCGGCGATGATCGGGGCGGCATGTTCGCGCCGGGCGGCGAGACGGTCGGCGGGAGCCTGGCCGCGCACGGTCTTCTCGATTTGATACAGCAAAGCAATCTGGCGCAGCATCTCCTCGGCGATGGGCGAGCCCTCACTCTCGAAGCGTTTGACGAAGCGGCGGCGGACATGGGTCCAGCAATAGACCAGCTGCCACGGGCCGCTGTCGCGCGCGACCTCGGTCAGCGCGTTGTAGGACTGGTAGGCATCACATTGCAGGAACCTGCCGCGGTATCCGGCCAGGAACTTCAGCGGATGCTCCCGTCCTCGGCCGGGGGCGTAGTGGAACAGCACGATGGGCGGGCCGGCACCGCCATGGCCGCGATCGTCGGACACGATGGCCCAGAAGTAGCCGCTCTTGGTGGCCTTCTGGCCCGGATCCAGAACCGGCGCGCGGGTCTCGTCCACGAAGATCCGGTCGGCGGCGCGCAGATGGGCCTTCATATGGTCGATGACGGGCATCAGGTGGAAGCACGCCCGCCCGACCCAGTTGCCGAGCGTGCCACGGTCGAGGTGGAGCCCCTGCCGTTCGAAGATCCCCGCCTGGCGGTAAAATGGAAGGTGGTCGCCGAACTTCGAGACGATGATCCATGCGATCAGCCGCTCGGTCGGCAGCCCGCCAGGGACGACATGCTCAGGGGCATGGGCCTGCACCACGGCTTGTGAGCAGCGGCGACAGGCGTATCTGGGGCGTCGCGTCACCAGAACCTGGAACTGCGCCGGGATCACGTCGAGCCGCTCGGAGATATCCTCCCCGATCCGGGCCATCTCACCGCAGCCGCAAGGGCACAGGGTGCTGGCCGGCTCGATCACGCGCTCGAGCCGGGGCAGGTGCGGTGGCAGATGCCCGCGGTTGCGCGCGGGCTTCAGCGGCGCCTCCCCTCGAGCCCGTTGCAGCGCCGCCTCGGCCTTCTCCTGTGCGGCCTCAAGCACGCCCTGGGCCAGTTCGGCGTCCTCGAGCGGCAGATTGAACTGGTCGGGTGACAGCTTCTCGGAACTCTTGCCGAAGCGCTCGCGCTGCGATGCGCGCAGGATATCTTCCAGCCGACGATTGGACTCCTGCACCTCGAGCAGCGCCGCCTCGACCTCGGCGAGGCGGGCCTTCAGATGAGCGTTCTCGAGGCTGAGGGCGTCGGCATCCATGCCCCGGATTGAATCACGCTGATGCCGTTCTGGCCAGCAAAAACAGGAGCTTCTTGTGCATCCGACCGCTCACCCTGCGACCAGCGGACGCCGTGCCCGCTCCGGTCGAACCAGCCGCCAGTCCAACCCCTCGAACAGAGCCGCCAACTGCGCCGAGGACATCCGCATCACCCCATCCCGCACCTGCGGCCAGACGAACTTGCCGCCCTCAAGGCGCTTGTGAACCAGCACCATCCCGGTCTGATCCCAGACCAGGAGCTTGATCCTGTCCGCCCGTTTCGCCCGGAACACGAAGGCCGCCCCGCAGAACGGGTCGAGTCCGAACATCTCCTGCACCGCCAGCGCCAGGCCATCGATCCCCTTGCGGAAGTCCACCGGCCGCGTCGCCACGTAGACCTTTACCGGCCCGCCCTGACCGAGCATCACGTTGCTGCCGCCCGAACCGCCCGGATCGTCCGTGTCAGCAGAACCTCATCGGTATCTGCGCCGACGCGGATCACGACATCGCCGACAACAATCTCCACGCCGGTGCTGGCCTCCGTCTCTGCCGGCATCGCCGCTGCGGCGCCCTCGACGACCAGTTCTGCAAACATCGGCAGGGCCGCCACGCTCTCGGGCACGACAAGCTGTCCGTCCCGTAGCTTCTTCCGCCAGTCATAAACCTGCCAGCGCGTCGTCCCGTGCCGCCGCGCGACATCGGTCACCGAAGCTCCCGGCACCAGGCTCTCCGCCGCAATCCGCGCCCGCTCCGACTTCGTGCGTCGCTGACGCCCGGT
>JBBCJM010000209.1:0-13994 GCA_037190175.1 Paracoccaceae bacterium
CGGCGGGCGGCTCCGGCAGCGGCGGGGCGGCGGGCGCACGGCGGCGGCGAAGAGCGGCAGTTCGGCGGGTTCGGCGGCGGCCTCGGGCTCCTCCTCTGCCTGCGGGGGCGATTCCCCCGGCTGCGCCACCGGGGTCTCGCCCGATACCGGCTCGGCCAGCGGGATCTCCTCCAGCCCCAGCGCCGCGGCATCGGCGGCCTCCATCTCGGCGGGCGAGAGCCCGGCGACATGGCGCACGCCCTGGTCGCGCAGCACCTTCTGCACGCCGCGGATCGTCATCCCCTCGTCGTGCAGGAGCCGCCGGATCCCGGCCAGCAGCGCCACGTCCGAGGGGCGGTAGTACCGCCGCCCCCCCGCGCGCTTCACCGGGCGCACCTGCGGGAAACGGCTTTCCCAGAACCGCAGCACATGGGCCGGGGTCTGGAGATATTCGGCCACCTCGCTGATCGTGCGGAAGGCGTCGGGCGACTTGTCCACCGGGCCGGATCCTATTTCCTGGCGCCGGCGGCCACGCGATCCTTCATCAGATGCGAGGGGCGGAAGGTCAGCACCCGGCGGGGCGAGATCGGCACCTCGTCCCCGGTCTTCGGGTTGCGGCCGATGCGGGCCGACTTGTCGCGGATCGAGAAGGTGCCGAAGGAGGAGATCTTCACCGTCTCGCCCGCGGCCAGCGCGTCGGACATGTGCTGGAGCACGCTTTCCACCAGCTGGGCGCTTTCGTTGCGGCTGAGCCCGACCTCTCGGAACACCGACTCGCTGAGGTCCATGCGGGTCAAGGTTCGGTCGCCCATCTCGCTCTCCCGTGGCTGGCGCGCGGCGGCGCGCGATGTCATCCCCGGGGGCAAGATTGCGCGGGCGGGAATCGCGAGTCAATATCAGACACTTGGAAAGCGTTCTTGAAACGTCGTGGCAAGCCGCCCGCCGGCGGCTACCAGCGCAGGACGACCGCGCCCCAGGCCAGTCCGCCGCCGATCGCCTCGGTCACCACCAGATCGCCGGGCTTCAGCTTGCCCTCCGCCTTGGCCACCGAGAGCGCGAGGGGAATCGAGGCGGCGGAGGTGTTGCCGTGGTCCTGCACGGTCACCACCACGCGGTCCATCGGCAGGCCCAGCTTCTTCGCCGTGCCCTCGATGATGCGGATATTGGCCTGGTGCGGCACGATCCAGTCCACCTCGGCGGGCTGCACCCCGGCGCGGGCCAGCGCGGTGCGGGCGGTCTCGGCCAGTTTCTCGACCGCGTGGCGGAAGACCTCCTTCCCCTGCATCCGCAGATGGCCCACCTGCCCGGTGGAGACCCCGCCGTCGACATAGAGGATGTCCTTGTGCCGGCCGTCGCTGTTGAGGTCGACCGACAGGACGCCGCGGTCGGCGGCGGTGCCGGCGCTTTCCGCGCCCTCGAGGATCACCGCCCCCGCCCCGTCGCCGAAGAGCACGCAGGTCGAGCGGTCCTCCCAGTCCATCAGGCGCGAGAAGGTCTCGGCCCCGATGATCATCACCCGGTGCGCCAGGCCCGAGCGGATCATCGAATCCGCCTGCGCCAGGGCGAAGACGAAACCCGCGCAGACCGCCTGCACGTCGAAGGCGAAGCCGGCGGTCATCCCCAGCCCGGCCTGCACCATGGTGGCGGCGGAAGGGAAGGTCAGGTCGGGGGTGGAGGTCGCCACGATCAGCGCGTCGAGTTCGGCGGGCTCCAGCCCGGCATCCGCCAGCGCCGCCCGCGCCGCGCGGATCGCGAGATCCGAGGTCGTCTGCCCCTCGGCCGCGAAATGCCGCCGCTCGATCCCCGAGCGGGTGCGGATCCATTCGTCGGAGGTGTCGATGCGCTCGGCGAACCAGGCGTTCGGCACCACGCGGTCGGGCAGGTAATGCCCGACGCCCACTACAACCGCTCGCCGCGTCATTCCTCGCTTGCGCTCCCCACGCCTGCCGAAACGGCATCCTGCCCCGCAGCGCCCGCCGAGGCAACCCGCGCCGCCAGCCGGTCGGTAAAGCCCGAGCGAGCGAGCTGAAACGCAAGCCCGATGGCCGCGGCCACGCCGGTGGCGTCGGCCGAGCCGTGCGACTTCACCACCGTGCCGTTCAGGCCCAGGAACACGCCCCCGTTCACCCGCCGCGGGTCGATCCGCATCCTGAGGCGCCGCAGCGAGGTCAGCGCCAGCAGCGCCGCGATCTTCGACAGGAAGGTGGCGTTGAACGCCTCGCGCAGGAAGTCGGAGACCAGCTTGGCCACCCCCTCGCCGGTCTTGAGCGCGATGTTGCCGGTGAAGCCGTCGGTCACGATCACGTCCACCCGGTCCGAGACCAGATCCCCGCCCTCGACGAAGCCCACGAAGTCATAGGCCAAGGTCTCGGCCGCCGCCGCCATGCGGTCGTGGGCGATCTTCAGCTCCGCCCGGCCCTTGTGCTCCTCGGTGCCCACGTTCAGCAGGCCCACCCGCGGGCGCTCCAGCCGCAGCCCGTTGCGGGCATAGGAGGCGCCCATGGCGGCGAATTGCAACAGGTCGTCGGGCGAGGCCTCGATCCCCGCGCCGGCGTCCAGCATCAGGTTGAAGCCGCCCCGGTTGCGGCTGGGCCAGAGGCAGGCGATGGCCGGGCGGTTCACCCCCGGCAGCCGGCGCAGCCGCACCATGGAGAGCGCCATGAGCGCCCCGGTGTTGCCGCAGGAGATCGCGGCGGTGGCCTGCCCCTGCTTCACCGCGTCGATGCAGGACCACATCGAGGTGCCCTCGCCATGGCGCATGACCTGGCTGGGCTTGTCCTGCATGGTGACCACGCGGGGGGCGTGGCGGATCTCCACCCGCCCCTCCAGCGCGCGGCGGCGCGCGACCAGCGGCCGCAGCACCTTTTCGTCGCCGTGCAGGATGAAATGCGCGTCCGGGTGGCTTCGGGCCGCATAGGCCAGGCCCAGCACCACCGCCGCCGGCCCGCGGTCGCCGCCCATGGCATCGACCGACAGGACGACACGCTCCACGCGGGGCCCGGCAGAAGCTGCCGCGGTGGACCCCGCATCGGGTGGCGGGGAAAGGTTGTCGCCGGCCTCGGCCATGGCGCGGACGCGGGCGCGCGGCGAGCTTACGCCGCGTCCTCGTCGGTATCGACCTCGCGGGCGGAGGCCACGACCTCGCGCGAGTCGTAGTGGCCGCAGGCGCCGCAGACGTGGTGCGGGCGCTTCAGCTCGCCGCAGTTCGGGCATTCGTTGGGATTGGCGGCAACCAGCGCATCATGCGCGCGGCGCATGTTGCGGCGGGACTTGGTGACTCGGTTCTGCGGGACAGCCATGGCTAACCTCGGGATAGAGAACGGGCTGATGCCCCTGATTTGTCACGCGGAACAGCGCCGGGCCCCGGAAGGGGGCCGAACGGCGCCGCAGGCGTCAATGAGGCGGGGAACATAGCCGGATTCCAGCCGGGCGCAAGGGGGTCGGTGGTCTTACCCCTCGCCCCCCTCCAGCTTCGACTTCAGCGCGGCGAGCCCGGCGAAGGGGCGCAGGTCCTCGTCGCGCAGGGGGGCCACGCCGGGGGGCGCGGCGAGCGTTTCGCCCAGGTCGACCCCGGGCGCCCGCGGCCAGGCGGGCAGCGCCAGCGCCAGCGCCTCCACCGCCACGGCGCCGCCGTCGATGGCGGCGGGGGGCAGCGGCTCCACGTCCACGTCCTCGGGCAGTTCCACCTCGTCGCCCTCGGGCTCGCGCCAGTCGGCGACGAAGCGGCGGCGCACGGGTTCGTCGATGGCGGTGGCCACCGGGGCCAGCGTCACCGAACAGGGCTGCACCACCTGCGCCGTCAGCCGCGCCTCCAGCACCACCTCGTCGCGCGAGGGGGCGTGCAGCCGGCCCGCCAGCCGCAGCGCGGGCAGGCCCAGGAGGCCCAGGTGCGCGGCGATCCGCGCCCGGGCGGCGGCGTCGGGGCCGAGGTCGAACTCCAGCGCCCGGCGCGGCGGCAGGCTGCGCAGCGGCCAGAGGTGCTGCCAGGGGGTATCGGTCATCGGGGCCTCCCAGTGCGGCCCGGGAGGCCCGGGCGGCGGCGCAACTTCCTTGAACCGCCGGCGATCCCACGCTAAGCCCGTGGCAAGGGCCGGCGTGGGCTATTAAGGGCTGCGCACGGGCCGGGACAAGGGGCGGGGCCGGGAACGAAGATGGCGGAACGGTCGGGGCATGGGCTGGCGCGGCGCAGGGCGATGGCGGCGCTGCTGGCGCTGGGGGTGGGGCTCGTGGCCGGCTGCGCCGGGATCGAGCGCAACCACGGCTATGTGCCCGCCGATACCGACCTCGCGCTGCTGGAGGTGGGCCGCGACACCCGCGATACCGTGGCGCAGGTGGTGGGCCGGCCCTCGGCCTCGGGCCTCCTGAACGACCAGGGCTGGTACTACGTGCAGAGCCGCTTCCGCCACTTCGGCCCGCGCGAGCCGCAGGAGATCGACCGCCAGGTGGTGGCCATCACCTTCACCGAGGCGGGCCGGGTCGAGAACATCGAACGCTTCGGGCTGGCGGACGGCCAGGTGGTCGCGCTCTCGCGCCGGGTGACCGAGACGAACATCCGCGGGATATCGCTGATTCGGCAGCTGTTCTCGAACTTCGGCCGCATCCGGGCGGGCGACCTGCTCGACTGACGATTCTCCTGTGCGAAAGCCGGATTCGGGCGTAGCCTGCCTGCATTGATTTTCGATGCAGGAGATTTCCGATGCCGGCGCCTTCGATTCCCGTCTCCATCGCCACCCCCAAGATCGCCAGCAGCTTCGACAAGAAGCTGACCGCGGGCGCGCCGGCCGATTTCGTGGCCGCGCTGGGAAAGGCGCTGGGCAAGCCCTACGAGGTGGTGAGCGGCAGCCAGAAGGACGGCTTCGTCCTGACGCCGGTGATCGACACGATCGAGCACGACCAGAAGGCCGGGATGCTGAAGGCCAAGGTCTCGATCCAGATCGTCGTGCTGGGCGGCGGGGGCGGCGCCGCGACGGCCAAGGGCGGCGTGGGCATCAGCACGAGCCGCAAGATGGACAAGGACATCACCGACCTGATGAAGGAACTGGCGGGCGCGGTCTCGGGCACCGTGGTCAAGTACATGGACAAGAACCCGCCGCCCGCGCCGGCCGCCAAGGGATCCGGCGCCACGCCCGAGGTCTTCATCGAGGCGGTGAAGCTGGCCAATGCCTGGGACGCCAAGGCGACCAGGGACGTGCCCGACTGGGCCGCCAAGGCGCTGAAATCGGGCCTGGGCGGCGACGCCAAGGTGGTAAGCTCCAAGCCCAAGGACGGTTTCGTGCTGAAACCCACAATCGACCCGGTGGAATTCAACGAGGGCAAGGGCGAGATCTTCGCCAAGATGTCGGTCGCCATCATCGGCGGCGCGAATTCGGTGAAGGGCTCGGTCTCCTCCTCGGGCAGGCTGTCGGGGATCGACGCCAGGAACCTGGACAAGAAGCTGCAGAAGATGATCGAGGTCGTCGCCGCCAAATGCGGCAAGGACGCGGCCGACGAGATCGCCGAGGCGGGCAAGAAGAAGTGACCGCTATTCCTTCGGCTGGAACTTCAGCGCCACGCCGTTGATGCAGTAGCGCAGCCCGGTCGGCGCCGGGCCGTCGGGAAAGACGTGGCCCAGATGCGCGTTGCAGCGGTCGCAATGCACCTCGGTGCGGGTCATGTACCAGCTGCGGTCCTCGGACGTGCCGATCTCGGCCCCCTCGGCGGGGTTCCAGAAGCTGGGCCAGCCGCAGCCGCTGTCGAACTTCTGCGCCTGGTCGAACAGCGGCGCGCCGCAGCAGACGCAATGGAAGGTGCCCGGGTCCTTGGGAAAGCCCTCGTGGGTGAAGGCGCGTTCGGTGCCGTGGCGGCGGGTGACCTCATAGGCCAGCGGAGAGAGCTGCGCGCGCCATTCGGCGTCGGTCCTGACCACCTTGTCGCCCTTGTCCTCGTCCATCACGTTCCTCCCGTCCGATCCGGCCGCGGCGTCGCACCACCGTCATGGCTTGCGTACAGGATCGCGGCTGACGATATCTAGTCACGCGGCCGCGCGCCGCCAAGGCAAGGAGAGCCACCCGTGCTGTCGCTGCTCAGGGGCCGCTATCGCGCCCGCACCGCCCGCAGCCCCGCCGACGTGGCGCTGGCGCAGGATCTGCGCAGGCTGGCCTTCCGCGGGCCGGGGGGCGGGCGGGATGCCGATGCCTTCGACGCCATCTGCACCCATGTGCTGGTCGAGGAGGTGCGGACCGGCACCGTGGTGTGCTGCTTCCGCCTGCTGCCGCTGGACAGCGGCTGCGAGATCGCCCGCAGCTATTCGGCGCAGTACTACGACCTGGAGAAGCTCGCCGCCTATCCCGGCCGGATGGTCGAGATGGGGCGGTTCTGCATCCATCCCGACCACCACGACCCCGACATCCTGCGCGTGGCCTGGGGGGCGATGACGGCCTGGGTGGACGCGGAGGGGGTGGAGATGCTGTTCGGCTGCTCCTCCTTCCGCGGGACCGAGGCGGAGACCTACCTCGACGCCTTCGCCCTGCTGAAGGAGGGCCATCTCGCCCCCCGGCGCTGGCTGCCGCGGGTGAAGGCGCCGCAGGTCTTCCGCTTCGCCCGCAAGCTGCGCGGCGCCAAGCCCGACGCGCGGCGCGCGCTTTCCGCCATGCCGCCCCTGCTGCGCACCTATCTGATGATGGGGGGCTGGGTCAGCGACCATGCGGTGGTGGACCGCGACCTCGACACCCTGCACGTCTTCACCGGGCTGGAGATCAACGCCATCCCGCCGGCAAGGGCGCGGCTTTTGCGCGGGGTGGCGGGGTAAGGCGCGCGCTCATCGCTCCCTGCGGGCGCTCTTCGCTTGCGATCCCGGCGAAGAGAGCCGGAAGGCTCGATGAGCGGCCCCTCACTCCACCGCCGGCACCCGCTTCAGATAGGCGGCGATGGCGCGGCGGTCGCTTTCGGGCAGTTTCGCCAGGTTGGCCACCACCAGCGCCATGTGCCCGCCGGCCACGTCATACTCCGGGGTGAAGCCCGTGGTGAGGTATTCCACGATCTCGTCCTCGGACCAGGTAAGCCCCCCGGGGGTGATGTTGGGGATCCGCCCTTGCCCCACCGGATTGGGCGCGCCCCCCAGCCAGCGGTCGCGGTCCAGCCCCCCCAGCGCGTTGCGGGGGGTGTGGCATTCGCCGCAATGGGCCAGCGCCTCGGCCAGATAGCGGCCGCGGCCCTCGGTCGGGGTCAGGTTGCCGGCCACCGCCCAGCCGCCGCGGGCGAAGAGCAGCTTCCACCCCCCCAGCGTGCGGCGGATGTTGAAGGGAAACCCCACCTCGTGCGGCCGGCTGGGCGTCGCGTCGGGCGGCAGGCCCTGCCAGAAGGCCCAGAGGTCGGCGATGTCCTGCAGGCTGGCGTGGCGATAGGCGGCATAGGGAAAGGCGGGATAGTAGTGCTGCCCCTGAGGCGAGACCCCGCGCTGCACCGCGCTGGCGAACTGCGCGAGAGACCATGCCCCGATGCCATGGGTCGGATCGGGCGAGATGTTGGGGGCGACGAAGGTGCCGAAGGGGCTGTCGAACCGCTGCCCGCCGGCCAGCACCCGCTGCGCCTCGCCCGTGGCCCCCGGCGCCATGTGGCAGGAGGCGCAGCCGCCGGCGTGGAACACCGCCTCGCCGCGCGCGGCATCGCCGGCGAGCCCCGCGACCTGCGCCTCGGAAAGCGGCCGGGCAGAGGTCAGGAACCAGGCCGCCCCCGCCCCCAGAACCGCCAGTGCCAGCAGCCAGCGCCCGATGCGCATCCGTTTCTTTTTCCTCACGAACATGGGCGGGGTGACTGGACCGCGCCGGGCCTGCCCGCAACCCGGGCGGCGCAACCTTGGCACGAAGCCGCTGGCCTTGCACCAGAAGATGCGCGGGTTTCAGCGGAAGGGCCGCCCGGTTCGCGACAATGTGAGCCAGTCGGGCCAGCCGAAGACCCATTCGAGGCCCACCAGCAGCAGGCAGGCCGCGACCACCCCCAGCACCAGCAGCACCCGGTGCCAGGGCGGCGGATGGGTCACCCAGCGCCGCATCCGGAACAGCCAGTGCAGCGGCATCATCGGGCGGCCTCCACGAAGGCCGCCAGCTCCGCCCAGGGCTCCAGCCGGAAATGGCTGCGCGCCAGGCCCGAGGGCGAGGAGAGCGCGAAGATCGCCACCCCCGGCAGCCGCGGATCGTCGGGTTGCCGCCCGGGGGCCAGGCGGCGCAGCCCCAGCCCCGCCCGCGCCGCGGTCAGCGAGGTGAAGGCCAGCGCCCGCGGCGACAGCCGCCGGATCAGCGCGATCAGCCGCAGCGTGTCGAAGGCGCCGGGCGGCAGGTCGGCGTCCTGCCCGCTGGCGGTCTTGCACAGGTCCGTCAGCCCCAGACCCAGCGCCGGCAGCAGGTGGTCCTCGGCAGGGGCCAGCCGGCGCGGGGTCATCCCGGTCTCGTGCAAGAGCGCCCAGAAGCGGTTGCCCGGGTTGGCATAGTAATGCCCCGCCCGGGCCGAGGCCGTGCCCGGGGCGGTGCCGCAGAACACCGCGCGCAGGCCCGGCGCCAGATGGTCGGGCAGGATCATGCCGCGCCGGTGAACCGCACCTTGCCGATATAGGGCAGGTTGCGGTTGCGCTGGGCGAAGTCGATCCCGTAGCCCACCACGAATTCGTCGGGGATCTCGAAGCCGGTCCAGGTGGCCTTGACCGCCACCTCGCGCCGCGAGGGCTTGTCCAGCAGCGCGCAGACCTCCAGCCGCGCGGGCTTTCTCGCGCGCAGCAGGGTCAGCACGTGGTCCAGCGTGAAGCCGGTGTCCACGATATCCTCCACCACCAGCACGTCGCGCCCCTCGATGCCCGAGCGCAGGTCCTTCAGGATCCGCACCTCGCGCGAGGATTCCAGCGAGTTGCCGTAGCTGGAGGCCTCCAGGAAATCGACCTCCACCGGCAGGTCGATCTCGCGCACCAGGTCGGCGATGAAGACGAAGGAGCCGCGCAGCAGCCCCACCACCACCAGCTTGTCGGTGCCGCGGAAATGCGCGGTGATCTCGGCGGCCAGCGCCTCGACCCGGGCGGCCACGGCCTTGGCCGAGATGAGCTGGTCGATCACATAGGGGCGGTCGGGCATATGTCCTCCTGAGGCGCGGCGGCCCTTGCATTCCCGGCCCCCGATACCCAAAACGGGGGGCCAAGTCACCCCGGGCCGCTGCGCCCTTGCCAAAGACCGATGCCGACGCACCAGGAAACCAAACGCCTGCCGTGGAGCGCGGCGCAGATGTACGATCTGGTGGCCGACGTGGCCGCCTATCCGAAGTTCCTGCCCTGGTGCGCCGCGGCCCGGATCCGCTCGCGCCGCCCCGGGGGCGAGGGCGGGCCGGCCGAGGTGATGGAGGCCGATCTGGTGATCAGCTTCAAGGTGTTCCGCGAGCGATTCGGCAGCCGGGTCAGCCTGTGGCCCTCGCGCCGGATCGACACCGAATACATCGACGGGCCGTTCCGGCACATGCGCTCGACCTGGGCCTTCCGCGACCACCCCCAGGGCGGCTGCGAGGTGGAGTTCTTCGTGGACTTCGAGTTCCGCAACGCGATCCTGCAGGGGATCATCGGGCTGGTGTTCAACGACGCGATGCAGCGGATCGTGCGCGCCTTCGAGCGGCGGGCCGCGGATCTCTACGGCCGGCCCGCGCTCGCATAGGGCCATGCGCCGCCTGCATGGCGGGTTTCCCGGCGCCGGCCTTGCCGCATCGCGGCGTTAGCGCCATCTTCCTTCCCGTACCGCGCCCGCAAGCCCAAGGCGCGACGGAGAAGGAGCCCTGCCATGCAGAAATTCATCCACAGCCTGAGAGCCCGGCTCGGCGCCCATGCCCGCTATGTGCGCACCCGCGACGAGATCGCGCGGATGCCGCTGGACGTGGCGCTGGACCTCGACATCTATCCCGGCGACGCGGCGCGGATCGCGCGGCAGGCCGTTTACGGCTACTGACCGCGCGGCCAGCGGGCCTTCAGGGCCTGCTCCACCGGCGGGGTGACGAACTTCGACACGTCGCCGCCCAGCCGGGCGATCTCCTTGACCAGCTTCGAGGCGATGGCCTGCCGGCGGGCGTCGGCCATCAGGAACACCGTCTCGATCGAGGCGTCCAGCGCCCGGTTCATCCCCACCATCTGGAATTCGTATTCGAAGTCGGCGACCGCGCGCAGGCCCCGCACGATGAAGGCCGCCCCCACGTCGCGCGCGCAGTCGATCAGCAGGTTCTCGAAGGGATGCACCACGATCTCGCCGCCGGTGCGCGCGACGATCTGGCCGCATTCGGCCTCGACCATCGCCACCCGTTCCTCCAGCGAGAACAAGGGCCCCTTGTCGCGGTTGATCGCCACCCCGATCACCAGCCGGTCGCACAGCGCCATGGCCCGGCCGATGATGTCGGTATGACCCAGCGTGATCGGGTCGAAGGTTCCCGGGTAAAGTCCGATCCGCATGGCAGCCCTCCGTTGCGCCGCCACGCAATATCATTGCGCGGCGATTGGCAAGGGGGCGGGGTCAGAAGCCCTTGATCATGCCTTCCAGCGCGTCCTTCTCCATGGCGAGTTCCGCCAGGCGCGCCTTCACCACGTCGCCGATCGAGATGAGCCCCACCATCTGGTCGCCCTCGACCACCGGCAGGTGGCGGAAGCGGCCGTCGGTCATCTTCTGGCCCACGTCCTGCGCGGTGTCGCCGACGCGGCAGGTCACGATGCGGGTGGTCATCAGGTTCTCCACCGGCTCGTTCAGGCAGGCCGCGCCCCGCTTGCCCAGTTCGCGCACCACGTCGCGTTCCGAGAGGATGCCGGCCACCTTCTTGCCGTCGGGCGAGACCACCACCGCACCGATCCGCCGCGCCGACAGGATCTCGACCGCGGCGGCGACCGTGGTGCCCGGCGTCACGGTCACCACCCCGTCGTCGGACTTCGACCTGAGGATCTGCTGGACGAGCATGTCGGGCCTCCCTTGCCTGCCTGGCTTGACCCCAAGCCTCGGGCGCGACTGGCCTTCTGTCAAGCGTCAGGCCGCTTGACAGGATTCCCGGCGGGATCATGCTCATCGTATTTCGACTCGCCCATGCCGCGAACGGCGATGGGCGAGGAACGCCTTCCGATTGCCGGACAGCCGGCGGCCCCGACCGCGGACATTTTCACGAAGGAACAAGCCATGCCCCGCAAAGGATTCGGCAAGAAATTTCCCAAGGTTCCCAAGGACATGACCAAGAAGGAGGCGCAGAAGGCCGTCGAGCAGGCGAAAAAGGACTTCGACGCCTTCCTCGCCGCGCTAAAGTCGATCGCGGGGCCGCAGAAGAAGGCCGCCGACAGCCTCAGCAAGGCCGCCTTCACGATCTCCGACGTCTATTATGACGACGACAAGGCCCCGCCCAAGGAAAGGGACGGGGCGCTGCAACTCGAAAGCGACCTGATGGACCTCTTCCGCGCGGTGGGAAGGTTCTGAGTCCCGCGGCCCGGCGGGTCTCGCCTCACGCCCCTTCCAGCCGGGCGACCTCGGCCCGCAGCCCCTCGGCCAGCGCGGCGGCGAAGCGGTTCAGCCGGGCGGAGCGCGCATCCCCCTCGTGCCGGATCAGCCAGAAGCTGCGGGTGAGCGCCACCTCGGGCAGCACGGCGCGCAGGCCGGGGAAGAACGGCATGGCGAAGGCGTGCACCATGCCGATCCCCGCCCCCTGCTCCAGCCACATCAGCTGCACCGGGATGGCGTTCGAGGCCAGTTGCACCCGTTCCACCCCCGCCGCGGCCAGGTAGTCGAGCTCCTTGTCGAAGATCATGTCGGGGATGTAGCCCACGATCCGGTGCCCGCGCAGGTCGGCAGGGCCGGCGGGCTCGCCACGCCGGCGCAGGTAGTCGTCCGAGGCTGCCAGGTGCAGCCGGTAGTCCGTCACCTTCTGCACCAAGAGCCGCCCGGCGGCCGGCCGGCTGACCCCGATCGCCATGTCGGCCTCGCGCCGCGACAGGTTGAAGACCCGCGGCAGGGCCACCACCTGCAGGTCGAGCGCGGGGTTGGCCTCGGCAATCCGCGCCAGGATCTGCGGCAGCAGGTAGGTGGCGCAGCCGTCCGGGGCGCCCAGCCGGATCTGGCCGCTGAGCCCCGCCCCTTGGCCCGCCAGTTCCTCGGCCGCGCCGGCGAAGGCCGCCTCGGCGCGCTCGGCGTGCGGCACCAGCCGGGCGCCCTCGTCGGTCAGGCCATAGCCCTGCGGCGACTTCACGAACAGCTTCTGGCGCAGGCTCTCCTCCAGCCGCGCCACGCGGCGGCCCACGGTGGCGGCGTCCAGCCGCAGCGCCTTGCCCGCGCCCGACAGGCTCTCGGCCCGGGCCACGGCCAGGAAGATGCGCAGGTCGTCCCAGCCCATTTTGCAGCCCTGCAAGACGGTTTGGCCCAGATGGCCCTATGCCCGGCAAATCTGCAAGCCTAAGCTGGCGCAGACCCGAGGGAGGATTCCATGCGCGAGATCGGACACTGGATCGACGGCAAGCTGGTGGCGGGCAAGTCCGGCCGCTTCGCCGATGTCTTCAACCCCGCGACGGGCGAGGTTCAGGCGCGCGTGGCGCTGGCCTCGAAGGCCGAGCTGGACGCCGCCGTGGCCGCCGCCGCCGCCGCGCAGCCGAAATGGGGCGCCACCAACCCGCAGCGGCGGGCGCGGGTGATGATGGAGGTGGTGCGGCTGCTGAACCGCGACATGGACAAGCTGGCCGAGGCGCTGTCCTCGGAACACGGCAAGACCCTGCCGGATGCGAAGGGCGACGTGCAAAGGGGGCTGGAGGTGATCGAGTTCTGCATCGGCGCGCCGCATCTGCTGAAGGGCGAGTTCACCGACAGCGCCGGGCCCGGGATCGACATGTATTCGATGCGCCAGCCCTTGGGCGTGGCGGCCGGGATCACCCCCTTCAACTTCCCCGCCATGATCCCCTTGTGGAAGATGGGGCCGGCGCTGGCGGCGGGGAACGCCTTCATCCTGAAACCCTCGGAACGCGACCCCTCGGTGCCGCTGATGCTGGCCGCGATCTTTCAGGAGGCCGGGCTGCCCGATGGCATCCTGCAAGTCGTCAACGGCGACAAGGAGGCTGTGGACGCCATCCTGGACAACGAGACGGTGCAGGCGGTGGGCTTCGTCGGCTCCACCCCGATCGCGTCCTACATCTACTCCCGCGGCTGCGCGGCGGGCAAACGGGTGCAGTGCTTCGGCGGCGCCAAGAACCACATGATCGTCATGCCGGATGCCGACCTGGACCAGGCGGCCGACGCGCTGGTGGGCGCGGGCTATGGCGCGGCGGGCGAACGCTGCATGGCGATCAGCGTGGCCGTGCCGGTGGGCGACAAGACCGCCGACGCGCTGATCGAGCGGCTGGTGCCGCGGATCGAGAAGCTGAAGGTCGGGCCCTATACCGCCGGCAACGACATCGACTATGGCCCCGTGGTGACCGGCGCGGCCAAGGCCAATATCCTGCGGCTGGTGGAGCGCGGGATCGAACAGGGCGCCGAACTGGTGATCGACGGCCGCGACTTCGCGCTTCAGGGCTACGAGTCCGGGTTCTTCGTCGGCCCCCACCTGTTCGACCGCGTGACGCCCGAGATGGACATCTACCGCACCGAGATCTTCGGCCCCGTGCTCTCCACCGTGCGCGCGCAGAGCTATGAGGAGGCGCTGAAGCTGGCGATGGACCACGAATACGGCAACGGCACCGCGATCTTCACCCGCGACGGCGACACCGCGCGCGACTTCGCGGCGCGGGTCAACGTCGGCATGATCGGGAGCAACGTGCCGATCCCGGTGCCGCTGGCCTATCACACCTTCGGCGGCTGGAAGAAATCGGCCTTCGGCGACCTGAACCAGCACGGGCCCGACGCCTTCCGCTTCTACACCCGCACCAAGACCATCACCGCGCGCTGGCCCTCGGGCATCAAGGAGGGCGCGGCCTTCAACTTCAAGGCGATGGACTGATCGCGAGACTTGGGCAACAGTCGCCCCCCGGGGGCGGTTCGGGAAGCGGTGCGTGGCGAGCACGCACCCTA
>JBBCJM010000210.1:0-19600 GCA_037190175.1 Paracoccaceae bacterium
CCCCCCCCCCCCCCCCCCCCCCCCCCCCCCCCCCCCGCTCCGACGGCAGCACCGGGAGCATCCGATGACCGCGAAACTCACCTGCTTCGGCGAAAGCGGCAATGCCTACAAGGCGGCGCTGACCCTGGAGCTGACCGGCTACGACTGGGAGCCGGTCTGGATCGACTTCTTCCGCGGCGGCGCCCGCAGCCCGGAGTTCCTGGCGCTGAACCCGATGGGCGAGGCGCCGGTCTTCGTGGAGGGCGACCTGACCCTCACCCAGTCCTGCGTGATCCAGCTGCATGTCGCCGAACGCACCGGGCAGCTGCTGCAAGGCGACCGCAACGAGATCCTGCGCTGGCTGTTCTGGGACGGGCAGAAGGGCTCGGGCCAGCAGGGCCCGCTGCGGTTCCTGATGAACTTCCTGCCGGAGGAGAAGCGGCCGCAGGAGGCCATCCGCTGGCTGAACGGCCGGGTGCAGGCGGCGCTGGGTACGCTGGAGCGCCACCTTCAGGGCCGCGACTGGATGGTGGGCGACCGGCCGACCATCGCCGACACCGCCTGCTGCGGCTACCTCTTCTACCCCGAGCCCTTCGGCTTCGACCGCAAGGCGATGCCCCATATCGACCGCTGGCTCACGCGGATCGCCGCGCTGCCCGGCTGGAAACACCCCTATGACCTGATGCAACGCGCCTTTCCCGGCGCGTGAGGAGGACCGATGACCGACGCCTATATCTACGACGCCGTGCGCACCCCCCGCGGCAAGGGCCGCCCCGACGGCGCGCTGCACGAGGTCACCGCGGTGCGCCTTTCGGCCCAGGTGCTGGACGCGCTGGCCGCGCGCAACGGGCTTTCGGGCCATGCGGTGGAGGACGTGATCTGGGGCAACGTCACCCAGGTGGGCGAGCAGGGCGGCTGCCTCGCGCGCTCGGCGGTGCTGGCCTCGGGGCTGGACGAATCGATCCCCGGGCTGGCGGTCAACCGCTTCTGCGCCAGCGGGCTGGAGGCGGTGAACCTGGCCGCCAACCAGGTGAAGGCCGGGGCGGGCGCGGGCTATATCGCCGGCGGGGTCGAGATGATGGGCCGCGTCGCCATGGGCTCGGACGGGGCGGCGATCGCCGTGGACCCCTCGCTGGCCATGAAGACCTATTTCGTGCCGCAGGGCATTTCCGCCGACATCATCGCCACCCAGTACGGCTTCACCCGCGACCAGGCCGACGCCCTGGCGGTGGAAAGCCAGCGGCGGGCGGCCGAGGCGTGGGAGGCCGGGCGGTTCGCGAAGTCGGTAATCACGGTGCGCGACGTGAACGGGCTGCCGATCCTCGAGCGTGACGAATACATGCGCCCGGGCACCGACATGCAGGCGCTGGGGGCGCTGAAGCCCAGCTTCAAGGACATGGGCGAGGTCATGCCGGGCTTCGACAGGCTGGCGCTGATGAAGTACCCTCACCTTGAGAAAATCGAACATATCCACCATGCCGGCAATTCCTCGGGCATCGTGGACGGCTCGGCCGGGGTGCTGATCGGCAACCGCGACTTCGGGGTGAAGCACGGGCTGCAACCCCGTGCCCGCATTCGCGCCACCGCCAAGATCGGCACCGACCCCACCATCATGCTGACCGGCCCGGTGCCCGCCACGCAGAAGATCCTGCGCGACAGCGGCATGCAGATCTCGGACATCGAGCTCTTCGAGGTGAACGAGGCCTTCGCCAGCGTGGTGCTGCGCTTCCAGCAGGCATTCGACGTGGATCCGGCGCTGGTCAACGTCAACGGCGGGGCCATCGCCATGGGCCACCCGCTGGGTGCGACGGGCGCGATCATCATCGGCACCCTGCTGGACGAGCTGGAACGCAGCGGCAAGGGCGTGGGCCTGGCCACGCTCTGCATCGCCAGCGGCATGGGCGCGGCGACCATCATCGAGCGGGTGTGAAGTGACGCGACGTTACCGCTATCAGAAGGTCGTTTTCGCCCCGCCCGGCACCGTTTTCGGGCTTGCGCCTGCATCTCGGCGGCATAATAGGTCAGCCCTTCTGATCCATCTGGGCGATGACGACGGTGCAAGACGCGCAAGCGACAGCCGGGCGCCGGGCCGCGCTGCTGGCGGCCGGGCACTACGAACTTCTGGCGGCGGAACATGCCTATCCGCTGACGGTCTATCTGCGGGGCGAGCCGCAGGTGATCGCGCGGCCGGCGGATCTGGCCGATTTCTTCCGCCGGCTGCACGCCGCGCTCCGGGCCGCCGGCCTGGCGCGGCTGACCGCGCGGGTGACGGCCGAGGAACTGGCCCCCAACGGGCGCAGCCGCTGCTGGACCGACTGGTACGGCGCCGGGGACGGCGCGCCGGTGCTGGTGCTGCAGACGGTCTGCTACTGCCGGCACCGGGGCGGCACCGCCACGACCGAGATGGTGGAGGTCACTCGGCTGGACCTGACGCTGCCGGCCATCGCCTGACCCCGGCGCGGGCGGCCTGAGATGCCCCGCGTCGCCCTGCCCCCGCCCGAGCACGACCCCGACCCGCGCCACCCGGTGCTGGGCGGCGGGCTCGGCCCCTACATGGCCCAGCCGATCTCCGACCCCGGGGGGCTGACGCAGTTCGGCGCCTTCATCGAGGAACTGCCGCCCGGCAGCGCCTCTTCCTTCCGCCACTGGCACGAGGCGGAGGACGAGATGGTCTATGTCCTGTCCGGCGAGGTGGTGCTGGTGGAGGACACCGAGACGATCCTCGTCCCCGGCGACGCCGCCTGCTGGCCCGCCGGCCTTGCGCTGGGCCACCGGCTGGAGAACCGCTCCGCCCTGCCCGCCCGCTATCTGGTGGTGGGCAGCCGCCGGCCGCGCGACGTGATCCACTACCCCGACCACGATCTGGTGACGGAGAAGGACGGCCCAGCCCGCCGCTACCGCCACGCCGATGGCCAGCCGCACCCCGGCCCCGGGGCGGCCACCCCTGAAATCCTCCCGCCGAAAGGACCCGCCGATGTCTGATTTCTCCTATGCCGTGGATGCCGACGGCGTCGCCACCATCACCTGGGACGTGGCCGGAAAGTCCATGAATGTCATGTCCTTGCAGGGCCTTTCCGATCTGGATGCGCTGGTGGCGCAGGCCCTGGCCGATTCCACGGTGAAAGGCGTGATCCTGACAAGCGGCAAGCCCGACTTCGCCGGCGGGATGGACCTGAACGTGATCGCCCGGATGCGCGAGGGCGGCGCGCAGGCGATCTTCGACGGGGTGATGCAGATGCACGGCGTGCTGCGCCGGATAGAGCGCGCGGGGATGGACGCGAAGACCCTGAAGGGGGGCAAGCCCATCGTCGCCGCCCTGCCGGGCACGGCGCTGGGCATCGGCTTCGAGATCCCGCTGGCCTGCCACCGCATCATCGCCGCCGACAACCCCAAGGCCAAGATCGGCCTGCCGGAGATCATGGTCGGCATCTTCCCCGGCGCCGGCGGCACCACGCGGCTGGTGCGCAAGCTGGGCGCCATGGCCGCCGCGCCCTTCCTGCTGGAGGGCAAGCTGTCGGACCCCAAGGCGGCGAAGAACGCCGGACTGGTGGACGAAGTGGTGGCCCCCGACCAGTTGCTGGCCCGGGCCAGGGAATGGGTGCTCTCCGCCAAGGACGCCGACCTGGTGAAGCCCTGGGACGCCAAGGGCTACAAGATGCCGGGCGGCGCGCCCTATCACCCCGCGGGCTTCATGACCTTCGTCGGCGCCAATGCCATGGTGCTGGGCAAGACCATGGGGGTCTATCCGGCCGCCAGGGCGCTGCTGGCGGCGGTCTATGAGGGGGCGCTGGTGCCCTTCGACACCGCCCTCAGGATCGAGGCGCGGCACTTCACCTCGGTGCTGATGAACCCCTCGGCCACGGCGATGATCCGCTCGCTCTTCATCAACAAGGAGGCGCTGGAGAAGGGGGCCAACCGCCCCGCGGTGCCCGACCAGAAGGTGCGGCGGCTGGGGGTGCTGGGGGCCGGGATGATGGGCGCCGGCATCGCCCATGTCGCGGCCAATGCCGGGATCGAGGTGGTGCTGATCGACGCCACGCAGGAGGCCGCCGACCGCGGCAAGGCCCATTCCGCAAGCCTGCTGGACAAGGGCGTGAAGCGCGGCCGGGTGACGGCCGAGAAGAAGGCCGAGGTGCTGGGCCGCATTACCGCCACCACCGACTATGCCGCGCTGAAGGGCGTGGACCTGATCGTGGAGGCGGTGTTCGAGGACGTGAAGGTGAAGGCCGAGGTCACCTCGAGGGCCGAGGCCGCCGCGGGGCCCGAGGCGATCTTCGCCACCAACACCTCCACCCTGCCGATCACCGGCCTCGCGCGCGCCAGCCAGCGGCCCGAGCAGTTCATCGGCATCCATTTCTTCAGCCCGGTGGACCGGATGATGCTGGTGGAGATCATCCGCGGCGGCAAGACCGGCGAACGCGCGGTGGCCAAGGCGCTGGATTTCGTGCGCCAGATCCGCAAGACCCCCATCGTGGTGAACGACGCCCGCTTCTTCTACGCCAACCGCTGCATCATCCCCTACCTGAACGAGGGCATCCGCATGGTGGCCGAGGGGGTGGAGCCCGCACTGG
Source organism: Paracoccaceae bacterium (assembly GCA_037190175.1). Classification (GTDB taxonomy): domain Bacteria; phylum Pseudomonadota; class Alphaproteobacteria; order Rhodobacterales; family Rhodobacteraceae; genus JBBCJM01. The sequence goes on from JBBCJM010000210.1 coordinate 4,551, forward strand.
TGGAGAATGCGGCCCGGCTGGTGGGGATGCCGCTGGGGCCGCTGCAACTGGTGGACGAGACCTCGATCGACCTGGGCGTGAAGATCGCCAAGGCCACCAGGGCGGCGATGGGCGACGACTATCCCGACGGCGCGGTGGACAAGGTGCTGTTCTGGATGGCCGACCAGGGCCGGCTGGGGCGCAAGGCCAACGCGGGCTTCTACGCCTATTCCGACAAGGGCGAGCGGCTGGGGCTGTGGGAGGGGCTGGCCAAGGCCTATCCGCTGGACAAGGTGCAGCCCTCGCTGACCGACGTGCAGCATCGCTTGCTGTTCGCGCAGGTGCTGGAGGCGGTGCGGGCGCTGGAGGAAGGGGTGCTGACCGACATCCGCGAGGGCGACGTGGGCGCGATCCTGGGCTGGGGCTTCGCGCCCTGGTCGGGCGGGCCGTTCTCCTGGCTCGACATGCTGGGGCTGGCGCGGGCGGTCGACCTGTGCCGCAGCCTGACTGCCCAGTTCGGCCCGCGCTTCCACGCGCCCACGCTGCTGCGCGAGATGGCGGCGAAGGGCGAGACCTTCTATGGCCGGTTCGGGGGGCAGCAGCAGGCGGCGTAAGGGGGCTAACCCCTTGCGGCATCGTCGAAACCATAGCCGAAGCGGGCGATGTCCTCGGCGCAGAGATCCGCCGCCAGCGCCGCGGTGGCATCGTCATAAGCCGGCCGCCAGTCGCGCGGCCGGTCGCTTTCGTTGACGCGCGGCAGGGTCAGGCGGAAGCCCAGGTGGTCCCAGAACGGGGCCAGATCCTCCGGCTGCTCGATCCGGGCGTAGAGCCTGCCGCGACCCACCCCCGCGCGGTCGCGCAGATAGGCGGCATAGGGCCAGGCTTTCAGCGAGGCCCGCGTGTGAGGATGCGCGACGAAGCCCCTGAAATCATGTGCCTTTGCCAGCCCGACGGCCGGATGGGCGAAGCTCTGCGCCCGCGCCCAGCTGTAATAGCTCAGCACCCGGTCCCAAGGGTTGCGCACCAGGGTGAGGGTGAAGAAGGTGGCGATTTCCTCGGGGCCCACCAGCCCGTCGATATCGGCAATCGTCGAGTGTTTCCAGAGCCTTCCGGCCGCTTTCGCACCCTTCAGCCGCCCCCTGCGGGCGCGCGCCTTGGGGGTGTCGCCGATCAGGATGTCGTCCGCCGCCGCCCGCCCCTCCAAGGCCAGCGTCAGCGCGGTGCCCCCGGTCTTGGGGATATGGACGAAGATGAACCGGCGCTTGCGCGAGATGATCATCGGGTCAAAGGGTTACGCGGCGATCCTCACACCGGGTTGGGCAGCGGCCGCCCCTCGGCATGGGCCAGCAGATTGTCCACGGCCATCATCCCCATCGCCATGCGCACCTCCAAGGTGGCGGTGCCCAGATGCGGCAGCAGGGTGACGTTCTCCATCGCCCGCAAAGCCTCCGGCACCTCGGGCTCGAACTCGTAGACATCCAGGCCCGCGCCTGCCAGCTTTCCGGCCTGCAAGGCCGCGACCAGCGCCGCCTCGTCCACGATGTCGCCCCGGGCGATGTTCACGAAGATCGCATGGGGCTGCATGTGGCCCAGCGCCTCGGCCCCGATCAGGTGGTGAGTCTCGGGCGTGGCCGGCACCGCCACCACCACCGCATCGGCCTCCATGGCCTCGGGCAGCGGCACCTGCCGCGCGGGCAGCCCGGGGTCGGCAACCGGAGAGCGGTTGGCGAAGACGATCTCCATCCCGAAACCGAAATGCGCCCGCTTCGCCACGGCCTTGCCGATCCGGCCGAAGCCGATGATCCCCAGCCGCTTTCCGCCCAGATGCTGGCCGAGAAGCTGCGTGGGATGCCAGCCCTCCCACCGCCCGGCGCGCAACAGCCGCTCGCCCTCGCCCGCCCGCCGCGCGGTGGCGAGCAGGAGCAGCATGGCGATGTCGGCGGTGGCGTCGGTCACCGCGCCGGGCGTGTTGGTGACCGCCAGCCCCAGGGCCCGCGCCGCAGCCACGTCGATATGGTTGTAGCCCACGCCGAAATTCGCGAGAATCCGGGCCCTTGGCGCGGGAACCTGAGAAAACGTCGCCGCATCCAGCCGGTCGCGCAACGTACACAGCACCGCGTCGTAGTCGCGCAGCCACGCCGACAGTTCCGCCCGCTCGGGCGGGGTGGTCTGGGGCCGCACGGTCACGTCAAAGGCGGCGCGGGCGGCGGCGATGACCGGCTCGGGCAGCGGGCGGGTGATGAAAAGCCGTTTCAAAACAGGCGCCCTCCATTGGCGACCCTCTGGTCGGGGCCGATCAGCACCACCTCTCCCTCGGCGTCCGGCACCCCCAGCACCAGCACCTCGGACAGGACCGGGCCGATCTGCCGGGGTGGAAAGTTCACCACCGCCAGCACCTGCCGCCCGACCAGCGCCTCGGGCGCATAGTGGCGGGTGACCTGCGCCGAGGAGCGTTTCACCCCCAGTTCGCCGAAGTCGACCCACAGCTTCAGCGCCGGTTTGCGGGCCTCGGGGAAGGGTTCGGCGCGGGTGATGGTGCCGACGCGGATGTCGACCTTCTGGAAATCGTCGTAGGAAATCATGCGCCGAGCTCCCGCCCCCGGTCCGCCGCCGCCTGCACCGCGCGGCGCAGAAGTGGCGGGAATCCTTCGGTTTCGTCCATCAGAACCCGCAAGGCCGCCGCGGTGGTGCCGCCGGGCGAGGTCACGTTGATCCGCAGCTGCGCGGCGCTGTCGTCCGACCTGTACGCCAGTTCCCCCGCCCCGCAGACCGTGGCCCGCGCCAGCCGCATCGCCATCCCGGCCGGCAGCCCCTGCGCCTCGCCCGCCGCCGCCATGGCCTCGATCAGGTGGAAGACGTAAGCGGGGCCGGAGCCCGAGACCGCGGTCACCGCGTCGATCTGGTCCTCGCCGCCCAGGTCCACCACCTCGCCCACTGCCGCCATCAGCGCGCGGGCCAGCGCCAGTTGGTCCGGGGCGACAAAGGCATTGCCGACCAGGGCGGTGATCCCGCGGCCGACCATCGCCGGGGTGTTGGGCATGGTGCGCACGATGGGGGTGCCGGCGCCCAGCGCGGCCTCGAAGGTCGCGATCCGGGTGCCCGCGGCGATGGAGACGAAGAGCGTCCCGCCCCCGCCCAGCGCCGCCAGCCCCGGCAGCGCCGCGCCCATCATCTGCGGCTTCACCGCCAGCAGCACCGCCCCGGGCGCCGGCGGCAGGCCCGCGTTCAGTTGCACCCCGGTGCCGCGCAACCAGTCCGACGGATGCGGCTCCAGCACCCAGACGGCATTCGCGGGCAGCCCGCCCTCCAGCCAGCCGGCCAGCAGCGCCGACCCCATCCGGCCGCAGCCGACCAGCACAAGCCCTTGGCGGGCCAAGACTTCCAGCGCCATGCGATCCCCCTTGCCGGGGCGCAGGTTAAGCGCGTCCGTAGGCCTCGGCAATGGCGACCTTCAGCGCCGCGGCCGCATCGTGGTCGGCCCAGGAGGCCAGCTGGAAGGCCGGGTAGAACCGTTCGGCCGACATCACCGCGGCGCCGATCAGCCGGTCGATCTGCTCGGGCGCCGCGGTCTGGCCGCCGGCGAGGCAGAGCCCATAGCGCCAGACCATCAGCTTCTGCTCGGCCCACCAGGTGAAGGCGCCGTGCCAGACCATGTCGTTGCAGCGGTTCAGGAGGTCGTGCAGCACCTCGATCCGCTCGGCCGGCGGCTCCATCTCGAAGGTGCAGATCAGCCGCAGCGTCTCGTCGGCGGGCGACCAGGCCAGCGTCAGCGAATAGGTGCGCCACTGGCCCTCGACCGCCATGGCGATCTGGTCCTCGGTCACCCGGTCGAACTCCCAGTCGTGGTGTTCGGCCAGGGTTTCCACGATGTCGATGGGGTGGAGGTCCTCGCTCGTCAGCAGATCTTCGGAAAGCGACATGGCCCGGCCTCATGATGATGCCCTTCGGGCCGCAGGGGACCCCATGGGCTTGGGTCTCTGGCAAGGTCAAGCGTTTGCCTGCCGCCGACCTTACTATATATGGTGGGGCCGCGGGCAAAGCCTGTAAAGCGTTTTTTCTGTGGAGAACTAGGGAACCAGCGCACACCATGCGTCGTACTGGGCCAGGAACACCCGGCCGTTCAGATGCGCCATGAGGTCGGTGCCGCGCAGGCGATCCATCACCGGGCCCTTCACTTCGGAGAGATGCAGCCCGATCCCCATGTCGCGCAGGCGGCGGTTGACCTCCTCCAGCGTCTCCAGCGCCGAGTAGTCGATCTCGTTCACCGCCGAGCACATCAGCACCACATGCCGGATCGGGCAGTCGGTGGCGACGCGGTTCAGGATCATCTCCTCCAGGAACCGGGTGTTGACGAAATACAGGCTCTCGTCCACCCGCAGGGTCAGGACGGTGGGGTGGGTCTCCACCCGGTGGCGGTTGACGTTGCGGAAGTGGTGGGTGCCGGGCACCAGCCCCACCTCGGCCACATGCGGGCGCGAGGTCTTCCACAGGTGCAGCGCGATGGAGAGCACGACGCCGGCCAGCACCCCGCTTTCCACCCCCGCGCCCAGCGTCACCACGATGGTGGCGGTGACGGCGGCGAAGTCGGCGCGGGAATAGGCCCAGGTCTTGCCGAGGATCGAGAGGTCCACCAGGCTCAGCACCGCCACGATGATGGTGGCGGCCAGCGTCGCCTGCGGCAGGAAGTGGATGAGCGGGGTCAGCGCCACCGCGGCCAGCGCCAGCCCTGCGGCCGTGAAGGCCCCGGCCGCCGGCGTCTCGGCGCCCGCGTCGAAGTTCACCACCGAACGGGCGAAGCCCCCGGTCACCGGATAGCCCCCCGTGAGCGCCGCGCCGATGTTGGCGGCGCCCAGCCCGATCAGCTCCTGGTCCGGGGCGATGCGCTGGCGGCGGCGGGCGGCCAGGGTCTGCGCCACCGAGACCGATTCGACGAAGCCGATGATGGAGATCATCAAGGCGGGCAGGATCAGGGCGGAGACCAGGTCCGGGGCCAGCGGCGGCAGGGTCAGCGGCGGCAGGCCCTGCGGCACCTCGCCCACGATCCGCACGCCCCGCGCGTCGAGGCCCAGCGCCCAGACCGCCAGCGTGGTCGCCACCACCGCCCCCACCGGGCCCGCGCGCACCAGGATATCGGCGGGCCGCGGGGCCAGGCCGAGGCGGATCAGCGCCGGCTTCATCCCCCTGCGCACCCAGATCAGGAAGGCGGTGGCGGCGATGCCGATCGCGGCGGTGAAGGGGTTGGTCTGCGCCACCTCCCCCGCGAGGCTGAGCAGGATCTCGGGCAGCGTATCGCCCCCGCCCGGCAGGCCCAGGATGTGGCGGATCTGCCCCGCGGCGATCATCAGCCCCGCGGCGGTGATGAAGCCCGCGATCACCGGATGGCTCAGCGCATTGGCCAGGAATCCCAGCCGGAACAGGCCCATGACCAGCAGGATGCCGCCCGACAACAGCGCCAGCGTCAGCGCCGCGGCGGCATAGCCGGCCGTCCCCTGTTCCGCCACCTGCCCCAGCGCCGCGGCGGTCATCAGCGAGACCACCGCCACCGGCCCCACCGCCAGCGCCCGGCTGGTGCCGAACACCGCGTAAAGCAGGATCGGCAGGATCGAGGCATAGATCCCGGTCTCGGGCGGCAGGCCGGCCAGCATCGCATAGGCCAGCGACTGCGGGATCAGCATGATGGTGACCACCACCGCGGCCACCAGGTCGTTGGCGAGCGCGCTGCGGGTATAGGCAGGCCCCCAGGTCAGGATCGGCAGATAGCGGCGCAGCATCTAGAGCCCGTTGACCGGCACCTTCAGCATCGGGCGGCCGGAGGGGTCGGTCGGCACCTCGCCCGCGCGCATGTTGACCTGAAGCGAGGGGATGATCAGCTTCGGCATCGCGAGCGTGGCGTCGCGCGCCTGCCGCAGCGCCACGAACTCCTCGCGGGTGGTGCCGCGGCCGACATGGATGTTGTGCGCCTTCTCCTCGGCCACCGTGGTTTCCCAGCGGATCTCCCGCCCGTTCGGGCCATAGTCGTGGCACATGAAAAGCCGCGTTGCGTCGGGCAGCGCCAGCACCTTCTGGATGCTGTCGTACAGCACCCCGGCATCCCCGCCGGGGAAGTCGGCGCGGGCCGAGCCGCCGTCGGGCATGAACAGCGTATCGCCCACGAAGGCCGCATCGCCGATCACATGGGTCATGCAGGCGGGCGTATGGCCGGGGGTATGGATCACCCGGGCCGGCATGGTGCCGATCTCGTAGGTGTCGCCATCCGCGAACAGCCGGTCGAACTGCGAGCCGTCGCGCTGGAACTCGGTGCCCTCGTTGAAGACTTTGCCGAAGGTCTCCTGCACCACGGTGATCTTTTCGCCGATGCCGATCCTGCCCCCCAGCCGCCCCTGGATATAGGGCGCGGCGGAGAGGTGGTCGGCGTGGACATGGGTCTCGATGATCCATGTGAGCCGCAGGCCGCGTTCGCGGATGCGGGCGATCAGGCGGTCGGCGTGGTCGAAGGTGATGCGGCCGGCGGCATAGTCGATGTCCATCACGCTGTCGATCACCGCGCAGGCGTCCGAGGCCGGGTCCTTCACGATATAGCTGATGGTGTTGGTGGCGGGGTCGAAGAAGCCTTCGACCTCGGGGCGGATCACGGCAGGTTGGGTCATTTCGGGCTCCGGAACGCGGGAGATCATGGGCGCCGCCCTCGCCGGCCGGCGAAGGCGGTGCACGGATCTCCCTGCGCTCAGATCTTGCAGGTGTTGATGCCGAGCAGGCGATAGAGCGGGCACATGCTGAGCGCGGCGGTGGCCAGCAGCACGATGCCCACGATGGCCGCCACCGCGGTCCAGAGCGTGGAGGCGATGGTGAAGAAGGCGAGGTACAGCAGCACCAGCCCCAGCACGGCGCGGGCCAGACGGTCGATGCTTCCGACATTGTGGGTCATGGCTGATTCCCTTTCTGTTGCGGCGCTACTATAGCGCGGTCATGGCGGGGGCGGGGCACAGTCCGGCGCCGACCACAGGCGGACGGGCGGGCCGGGCTCGGCGCCCAGCGTCAGGCAGGCGTCGCCCGCGCAGAGCCGCCAGCCGCCGGGGGTGGCGCCCGAGGCCGCCAGCCAGACCTCGCGCTGCGGGGCCAGGGCGGGGCGATAGTGCCAGGCGCCGTCGCGGAAGGTGGCGCCCTCGGGCACCTCCATCCCCGCGCCGGAGCCCGCGACGCGCCCCTCCACCGGGCGCAGGCCCCCGGGCGTGACCTCCCAGACCTCGTGCCAGGCGGTGCGCTCGACCGAATGGGTCCAGTCCAGCGTGAAGCCGGTTGCCGCCAGCGCCAGCACCCCGGCGCCGGTGGCGATGCAGAGGCTCATGCCAGCGCGCGCCGCCGGTGGCGCAGCCAGTGCAGGCCGATCAAGAGCGCCGCACCCAGGAACCCGGCCTCGTCGCTGATGGGCAGGGCCAGCGCCAGCAGCGCGCCGGAGACCAGCGCGACGGCCCGTTCCCACAAGGCCATCGGCCCGATGAACCAGCCCACCACCGCCATGCCCCAGAGGCCCACGGCCAGGCAGGCCTTCAGCACGATATAGACCACCTCGACCGGATAGCCCCAGGCCGCGGCGATCGGCCCGCCGTCCTGCAGGAACAGCGAGGGGGTATAGACCGCCATGAAGGGCAGCACGAAGCCGGCGATGGCGAGCTTGGTGGCGTCGATGGAGATCTTCAGGCCCGAGACCTTGGCCATCGGCGCCGCCGCGAAACAGGCCAGCGCCACCGGGGGCGTCAGATCGGCCATGATCCCGAAGTAGAACACGAACATGTGGCTGACCAGCAGCGGCACGCCCAGTTCCAGCAAGGCCGGGCCGGCCAGCGAGGAGGTGATGATGTAGTTGGGGATCGTGGGGATTCCCATGCCCAGGATCAGGCAGGTGATCATCACCAGGATCAGCGACAGGAACAGGTTCGACTCGCCCAGCCGGATCACCATGCCGATGAAGGTCGAGGCGATGCCGGTCAGGGTCAGCGTGCCGACCACGATGCCGACGATGGCGCAGGCGATGGCCACCGGCAGGGCGTTCCTTGCGCCTTCCGCCAGCGCATCGCGGCAGATGGCCAGCGATTCATGCCCGCCGCGGATCACCACGCAGCCCAGCATCAGGATCGCCAGCACCGCAGCCAGGAAGTTCACCCCGTATTTCAGGAACAGCGAGGCGCCGATGCCCACCGCCAGCCAGAAGGCCAGCCGGAACGCCATGGGCCCGATGGCAGCGGCCAGCGGCATCCCCAGCACCAGCACCGCCACCAGCGCCAGCCCCATCGTGCCGGCGAAGATCGGGGTGTAGCCGGCGAACAGCAGGTAGACCAGCGCACCCAGCGGCAGCACCAGCGGCCATTGCTCGCGCACCGCCTGCCACGGGTTGGGCAGGCTCTCCTTCGGCAGCCCGCGCAGGCCCAGCTTGCCGGATTCGAGGAAGATCAGCCAGAAGCAGACCCCGAAGTACAGAAGCGCCGGGATGATCGCCGCCTGCACCACCGCGGCATAGGGGATGTTCAGCGTCTCGGCCATGATGAAGGCCACCGCCCCCATCACCGGCGGCATGATCTGCCCACCCATGGACGACGTGGCCTCCACCCCCCCGGCAAAGGCCGGGCGGAAGCCGAACTTCTTCATCAGCGGGATGGTGAACTGGCCCGAGGCCACCACGTTGGCCACGCCCGAGCCCGAGATCGTGCCCATCAGCGCCGAGGACAGCACGCAGACCTGCGCCGGCCCGCCGCGCCAGCTTCCCACCAGCCCCAGCGCGAAGTCGTTGAAAAGCTTCAGCATCCCCGCCCGTTCCAGGAAGGCGGCGAAGACCACGAACAGGAAGATATAGGCCGAGGAGACATAGACCGGCGTGCCGTAGATGCCTTCGGTGCCGAAGCCGAAATGCTCGATGATGAGCGTGGTGTCATAGCCGCGATGCCGCAGGGTGCCCCAGAGATGCTGGCCGAAGAAGCAATAGGCCAGGAACAGCCCGGCGATGATGACCAGCGGCCAGCCCATCAGCCGCTTCGACAGCCAGAACACCAGGACGATCACCGTGGCGCCCACGATCAGGTCGGGGGTGGTCAGGAAGTTCGAGCGGCGGATGATGTCGGCGTAGAAGATCCAGTTGTAGAGCCCGGTGCCGAAGCCGATCAGCCCCAGCGCCCAGTAGAAGGCCCGGCTGAAAGGGTTGCGGGCCAAGAGATTGGCGATCAGCACGAAGCCCAGGAGCAGCACGAAGCCCACATGCATCGCCCGCACGATCTGGCTGGCCAGCGCCCCGTAGGCCGCGACCCAGAGCTGGAAGGCGGAGAAGGAGAACGCGATCCAGAACGCCACCTTCCCGGCCAGCCCGCGGCCGAAGCCCGGGGGCAGGCCCTCCACCGCCTCCTCGCCCGAGGGGCGGGTGTCGGCGTCGAGGTGGAAGGTCACATCGGGGGCGGCCCCTGCGGCGGGGGGTCTGGCGGTGGTCTCGGTCAAGGGCGGCGCTCCCGCGGGGAAGGGCGCCGCGCCCGGTCAGGGGCGCGGCGCCGGCCTGTCACTGCAATACGCCGACTTCGCGGTAGTAGCGTTCGGCGCCCGGATGCAGCGGGATCGGCAGCCCCTCGATGGCCTTGGTCACGTCGATGGCCGCGGCGGCGGAGTGCGAGGCGATCATCTTGTCGAGGTTCTCGAACATCAGCTTGGTCATCTGGTAGACCCGCTCCTCGCTGACCGCATCCGAGGTGACCAGCAGGTTGCCCACCGCGGCGGTCGGCACGTCCTCGGTCTGCCCGTCATAGGTGCCGGCGGGGATCACCGCGGGCAGGAAGGGCGCGCCGATGGATTCCACCGCCTCGGCCGGGATCGCCACCACGGTAATCTTGTGGGTGGTGGACAGGTCCTTGATCGAGGCCACGCCCAGCCCCGCGGATTGCAGCGTGACCTGCAGCTGGCCGTTCTTGATCAGTTCGGCGGATTCGGCGAAGGGCAGGTATTCCACCCGGCCGGCGTCCTCGTAGCTCAGCCCCACGGCCTTGAAGATCTCGCGGGCGTTGAGTTCGGTGCCCGAGGCCGGCGCGCCGACCGAGATCGACTTGCCGCGCAGGTCCTCGACCGTGGCGACATTGGCCTCGGCGGCCGCGACGATCTGGATGTAGTTGGGATAGATCGCCCCGATGGCGCGCAGGTTGGTCAGCGGCGCGGGGAACCCGGCCTCCTGGTTGCCGTCGCGGGCGGCCACCACGCTGTCGCCCAGCGTGAAGGCGATCTCGCCGCGGCCCGAGGCCAGCAGGTTCAGGTTCTCGACCGAGGCCTTGGTGGCCTGCACCTGGGTGCGCACCCCGGGGATGCCGGCGGCATAGATCTCGGACAGCGCCACGCCCAGCGGGTAGTAGACCCCCGAGGTGCCGCCGGTGAGCACGTTGATGAAATCCTGCGCGCGGGCCTGCTGCGGGGCGGTCAGGCACAGGGCGGCAAGGCCGGCCACGGCCGGGATCAGGGGCAGTCTCATGGGGTCGTCCTCCCGTTTCTTGGTTCTGAGCGGAAAGAGAACCAAGTTTGCCGCGGGGGGCAAGGAGAAATGCCCCTCTTCCGCCCTTTCGGGTGTCATCGGTGGGCGGCGATGACGCCCGAGGGGGCGGAAGAGCGCCTAGCCCCGCACCCCGGCGAACCGCGCCTGCCAGTCGGCGCGTTCCTCGTCGGTGATCTTGCGGAACAGGTTCTCGGGCACCGCGAAGCCGTGGCCGGGGGGCAAGAGGGTCAGCGCCTGCCGGATGTCGGCGGGCCAGGACCAGTCCTCGCTGTTGAGCGCCGCCATCATCGCGGCGGCGGCGTCGGGGATGAAGGGGGCCGAGAGCACGGCATAGAGCCGGATCAGGTTCATCCCCAGCCGCACCTGGGCCGCGGCCTGCGCAGGGTCGGTCTTGACCACCGACCAGGGCGCGGCGGCCTGCAGGTATTCGTTGCCCGCGACCCAGATCGCGCGCAGCTCCTGCGCCGAGCGGCGGACCTCCATCGCCTCCATCGCCGCCTGATAGGCCTCCAGCCGGCGCCCGAGTTCCTCGGCCAGCGCCGCCTCGCGCTCGCCCCATTCCCCGCCCTCGGGCAGCGCCTCGCCGAATTTCGACCGCGCGAACTTGGTGACGCGCGAGACGAGGTTGCCCAGCACGTCGGCCAGATCCTTGTTCACGCTGGCTTGGAAGTTCTCCCATCCGAACTCGCTGTCGGCGGATTCGGGCGCGTGGGACAGGAGCCACCAGCGCCAGTAATCCGCCGGCAGGATCGACAGCGCCTGGTCCATGAACACGCCCCGGCCCTGTGAGGTGGAGAACTGGCCGCCGTCATAATTCAGGTAGTTGAAGGACTTGATGTAGTCCACCAGCTTCCACGGCTCGCCCGAGCCCATGATGGTCACGGGGAAGGACAGCGTGTGGAAGGGCACGTTGTCCTTGCCCATGAACTGCACATAGCGCACGTCATGCGCGCCCTTGTCGGTGCGCCACCAACGTTCCCAGGCGCTGGCGGGCAGGCCCTGCGCATCGGCCCATTCCGCGGCGCAGGCGATGTATTCGATGGGCGCGTCGAACCAGACGTAGAAGACCTTGCCCTCCATCCCCGGCCAGGGCTGGTCGCCCTTCATCACCGGCACGCCCCAGTACAGATCCCGGGTGATGCCGCGGTCGCGCAGCCCCTCGCCGTCGTCCAGCCATTTCAAGGCGATCGAGGTGGTCAGCACCGGCCAGTCGGCCCGCGTGGTGATCCAGTCCCGCAGCCGGTCGCGCATCGCCCGCTGGCGCAGGTAGAGGTGCTTGGTCTCCCTCAGCTCCAGTTCGGTGGAGCCCGAGATCGCCGAGCGGGGGTTGATCAGGTCCACCGGGTCCAGCTGCTTGGTGCAGTTCTCGCACTGGTCGCCGCGGGCCTTGTCATAGCCGCAGTTGGGACAGGTGCCCTCGATATAGCGGTCGGGCAGGAAGCGGTTGTCGGCCACCGAGAAGACCTGCTTCTCGACCACCTCCTCGATCAGCCCGTTCTCGTCCAGCTTGCCGGCGAAATGCTGGGTCAGGCGGTGGTTCTGCGGGCTGGAAGAGCGGCCGTAGTGGTCGAAGGACAGCCGGAACCCGGCCGCCAGTTCCGCCTGCACCGCGTGCATCTCGGCGCAATAGACCTCGACCGGCTTGCCGGCCTTGGCGGCGGCAAGCTCGGTGGGCGTGCCGTGCTCGTCGGTGGCGCAGAGGAACAGCACCTCGTGCCCCCGCGCGCGCATGTAGCGGGCATAGAGGTCGGCGGGCAGCTGGCTGCCCACCAGGTTGCCCAGATGCTTGATCCCGTTGATATAGGGGATCGCCGAGGTGATGAGGATGCGCGCCATCTGTGGCCCCTTGCCATGATGCGCGCCTTCTAGCGCGCGCCGGGGGCAAGGGCCAGAGGGCCATGCGGGCGGGGGTGGCGGGGTGAACCCCGCCCTACGGCGCGGTATAGCCGCCGTCCACGAGGTGATAGCTGCCGGTGATGAACGACGCGCGGTCCGACAGCAGGAACAGCGTCAGCGCCGCCACCTCTTCCGACCGGCCCATGCGGCCCACCGGGTGCTTGGCGGCGATCCAGGCCCGCGTCTCGGCGTCGAAGTCCGACAGGAGCGGCGTGTCGATGAAGCCGGGGCCCACCGCGTTCACCCGGATGCCCTGCTGGGCATATTCCATCGCCGCCGTCTTCGTCAGCCCCAGCACCGCGTGCTTGGCCGCCACATAGGCCGGGGCATTGGCAAAGCCCACCGAGCCCAGGATCGAGGCCATGTTGACGATGGCCCCGCCGCCCGAGGCCAGCATCGCCGGGATGCCGAAGCGCAGCCCGTAGAAGACCGCGTTCAGGTTGACGTCGATCACCTGTTTCCACCCGTCCAGCGGGTATTCGCCGGTGGGGGCCTGCGGCCCGCCGATCCCGGCGTTGTTGACCAGCAGGTGCAGGCCCCCCTGCCCCACCGCCTGATCCACCAGCGCCTGCACCACCGCGGGGTCGGCCACGTCGCCCGCGCCGGCCACCGCCTTGCCGCCCGCGGCCGCGATGCGGTCGGCCACCCCTTGCGCCGCCTCGATCTTCAGGTCGGCCGCCACCACCGTGGCTCCGGCCCCGGCCAGTTCCAGCGCGATCGCCTCGCCGATGCCCGAGCCCGCGCCGGTCACCAGCGCCACCTTGCCGTCGAACCGGATGTCCATGCCCTGCCTCCTGACCTGTCAGGCTGGCAGATGGGGGTGCGCGCCCGGCTTTGCCATGACCTGCGTCAATCGTCCCCGCGCTCGCGCCGCCTTCCCAAGAGCCGGCCGATCAGGAAGGAGGTGCGCGGCTCGTAGGTATAGGCCGTCCGCCCCGGCCTCGGCGAGGGGCGCACGCGCGTCCGCGCGATGCCGAAGGCGATCAGCGCCACATGCGAAAGCCCGATCATCAGGAACATGGCCGAGGGGCCGAAGTGCTCGATCACCACCGAGGCGCCCCAGGGCGCGGCGATCGCCCCCACGGCGTAAAGGAACATGTGCGCGGCCGACAGCTCCACCCGCTCGTGGCTTTCGGCGAAGTCGTGCGCGTGCGCGGTCGAGACCGAATAGACCGGCAGCGTGGTGAAGCCGAAGGCGGTGGCGGTGGCCATGATCGCCAGATCCCCCATGCCGGACAGGAACACCGTGGCGGTGCAGGCGGCGATGGCGCCGACGGAAAGCCAGATCATCACCGCCCGGCGGTCATAGCGGTCGGCCAGCCAGCCCACCGGCACCTGCGCAAAGGCGCCGCCCAGCACATAGGCGGCCAGGAACAGCGCGATCTGGTCGGCGGCCAGCCCCACCTCGATCCCGTAGACCGGCCCCACCATGCGGAACGAGGCCCCGGTGATGCCCGAGACCACCACCCCGGCCGCGGCGAGCGGCGAGCGGTCCCAGGCCAGCCGCGGGCGCAGGCGCGGGGCGGCGGGGGTATGCGGCGCCTCGGCCCGAGTCAGCGTCAGCGGAAAGATCGCGGCGCAGCAGAGCAGCGCGAGCAGGTTGTAGGAGACATAGGACGCCGGCTCCAGGATCCCGATCATCAGCTGCGCGCCCAGCGAGCCCACGATGTCCACCACCCGGTAGACCCCCATGGCCCGGCCGCGGGTGGCGTTGGTGACCTTGGACTGCATCCAGGCCTCGATGATCGTGTAGCAGCCCGCCACGCAGAGGCCCGAGGCCATGCGCATCACCGCCCAGGCGAAGGCGTCGACCCAGAGCATGTGGGCGAGGATCCCGATGGTGCCGGCGGCGGTGAAGGCGGCGAAGGCGCGCGAATGGCCGACCTGCCCCATCAGCCGCGGCGCCCACCAGCACCCCACGAAGAAGCCCAGGAAATGCGCCGACCCCAGCAGGCCGATCTCGGCGGTGGAAAACCCCAGCGCCACGCCCGAGACCGCATCCAGCACCGCCACCCCGCCGGATCCGAGCTGGAGCAGCACGACCGACAGGAAGAGGGCGGTGAAGGAGATCAGCAGGCGCATGGCAGGCCGCACCATGCGCGCGATTTCCCGCCGCCGTCCAGTGGGCTTGACCGCCGCGCTTGTGACAGGGCGGCCGAGCCGCTAGGCAGGGGGCGAGGCACGGGAGACGGCGGGATGGCGCAGGCAGGAGGGGCGGCATGGCGGGCGGCGGCGACGGGCGTCATGCTGGCGGCGGCGGGCGCGGGGCTGGGGCTCCTGCGCGGGGCCGAGATGGGGCCGGCGCCGGCCATGGGCCAGGCGGTGGACCCCGGCGCCGCGCCGACGCGGGAGACGGTGATGGCCGGGCTTGAGGCGCGGCTGGCCGCCGCCACCGCCGCGCTGGCGGGCGCGGCGCCCGAGGCCCGCGCCGCGCTGGTGGCCGAGATCGCCGCGCTGCGCGCCGAACTCGCCGACCCCGCCGCGGCTCTGGCGGCCGCCACCGACCGCGCCGGGCGGCTGGGCGCTTTGGCCGACCTGTCCGCCGGCACCACGCTGGCCGGGCCCGTGGGTGCCGCCCGCGGCGCGCTGGCCTCGGGCGATCTGGCGGCCGCCGAGCGGGCGCTGGCCGAGGCGCGGGTGCTGGCCGAGGCCGAGGTGGCCC
>JBBCJM010000211.1:0-25676 GCA_037190175.1 Paracoccaceae bacterium
CGAGGCCGCGCTGCGCGACGGCAAGGTGGCCGACGCCGCCGGCCTGCGCGCCCGCTGGGGCTTTGCCACCACCGCGGCCGAGGAGGGGCAGACGGCCAGGGCGCTGGCCGCCCTTCCCGGCATCGCCGCGATGCTGCGCGAGGCGCCGCCCGCGGCCGGGGCGGGGGCGGGGGCGGAGGGCGTGGTCGCCTTCCAGCGCGCCCGCGTGCTCTGGGGCGGCACCCGCGCGAAGATGATGGAGGAGGCCGAGAAGCTCGCCGCCGCCATCGTGGCGCAGTCGGCCGACGACGAGGACGCCGCCGAGGTGGCCAGCGCGGCGCGCGAGATCATCGCCCATGTCGGCCGCATCGACACCCGGCTGGAGGATCTGCTGGACCGGATCACCAATGCCGAGCCGCCCGCCCGCCCGGCGCTGCGGGCCAAGGCGGCGCAGGTGGCCGCGGCCTATCAGGCGGAACTGGGGCAGGGGCTCTTCGCCATGATCGACGCCAATCCCTTCGCCGCCGTCAGCGTCACCGGCCGCGCCCGCGCCGCGCTGGCTTCCGTCGCCAAAACGCTCGCCTGAAAGGAGCCCCCATGCCGACGCTCGACGAAAAGCAGCGCGCCTGGCTCGATGCGGCGCTGGCCGCCAAGGGCCGCTTCACCCGCGCCGCCTCGGTTAAGAAGGACTGGGAGGCCTACCGCCGCCGCCGCGACAAGGTGGTGGCCGGCGCGGTGGGGCTGGAGGACGGGCCGCAGAAGACCCAGGTCGAGGCCGGGCTGAAGGCCGCGGATGCCGAGGCCGAAAAGGGCCGCTTCTCGGCTGCCTACAAGGCGCTGGACGGGATCAAGGCGCTGGCGCGCAACGCCTCGGCCACCCGGGCGGCGGCGATCAGCGCCTCCAGCCTCGAGGGCCGGGTGTCGGTCATGGCGCATTACGTGAACGACCTGGAGAACACCTCGGATTTCGCCGTGCGGCATTTCGACGGGCTGGTCCGGCAGGTCCAGGCCCATGCCAAGGCCGGCGACGAGCCCGATTTCGAATCCGCGCTGGCCTTCCGCCGCGACTTCGCGGTGCAGGAGCGGGTGCTGCGGGCGGAACTGGCCAGCCGGCAGGACTGGATCCGCCGCGTGCAGGGGCAGATCGACGCGGCCGGCCTGAAGGGCCTGATCGCCGAGATCGCCCGCGACATCGCGCTCTTCCGTTCGCTGGGGCAGGATGCGGCGGTGGCCAAGGCGGCGGCGCGCTTCGACGCGCTGAAGACCCGCGCCGAGGCCAACGGCGGCCGCCTGCTGGACTCCGCGGTGCTGGGCGGGGTCGGCCAGACCCAGACCAAGGCCTTCGAGCAGGCGATGAAGGAGATCGTCTCGCTGGGCCAGTACCAGTCGCGCGACGCCGCCCCGGTGCCCGACGACGATCCGGCCGACGACGAGGGCCGCCGGGCGAAGTTCGAGCTGGCGATGGCCATGGCCGGGCTGACCGACGCCACCACGCTGGACGACACCGCCCGCGGCCCGGTCACCCGCGCCCGCGAACCGGCCAGCTTCGACGCCGACCAGGTGCTGGACGCCGAGGTGACCCGCATCTTCGGCCCCGGCGGGCTGCCCGACGACGTGCCGCTGGAGAAGGCCAACGAACTGGTGGCCGCCGCCAGGGCCAAGATCGCGGCCTTCGTGGCCGGGGCGGACGTGAAGGGCGACGAGATGTTCGACCTGATCCTGTCCACCCCCGAGGATCTGGCCCGCAAGGCCAGCCTTGCCATGACCGGGGTGGAGAGCGCCAAGGGGGTCAGCGCCTCGCAGTCGCTGATGCTGGCCGAGATGGGCAGGACCATGCGCGAGGAGGTGCTGAAGGCCTGCCCCAACCGCATGGCCGACGACGCCGGCGAGATCATGGTGAACGGCACCAGATACGTGCTGGAAGAGGTGATCGGCCAGGGCGGCAACGGTGCCGCCCGCCGCTATCGCGACCCCGCCACCGGCAAGACGGTGGTGGTCAAGTCGCTGAAGGGCAAGGCGCTCAACGACGAGGACAGCAAGGCGCGCTTCGACTCGATGGCCGAGGAGATGCGCACCCACCGCCAGGCGCTGAACGGCGGCCCCGGCCTGAAGACCGACGACGAGAACATCGTGAAGATGGAGGGCGCCGCGGTCTCGGCCGACGGCAGCCTGCACATGATCCTGGAGGATGCCGAGGCGGGCGACCTCGGCCTGGTCGGCAACAACATGGCGATGCTGCAGTCGATGGGCCTGCTGCCGCCCGAGGCCAAGAACGCGCTGGCGCTGGATCTGGTGGCGCAGACCGTGAAGGGGATGAAGGCGCTGGAGGAACGCGGGCTGGTGCACAACGACCTCAAGCCGCAGAACCTGATGCTGACCCGCGACGGCAAGGTGAAGATCATCGACTTCGGCGAAAGCCGCTTCGTGGACGAGGCGACCGGCGAGGCGCCCACGGCGCGCGAGGGCCATTTCAACACCACGCCGGGCTACGAGGCGCCCGAGCAGTACAAGCCCAAGAACAAGACGGTGACCAGCAAGGCCGATACCTATGCGCTGTCGGGGATCATGAAGATCCTCTTCGCGGAAGCGGACGAGGATGCGGTGACCCGCGAGATGAAGCCGGTCAGCGCGCTGGGGCGGGTGACCTCGGCGCTGGCCGAGACCGATCCCGACAAGCGTCCCTCGCTGGACGCGGTGCTGGCCTCCTCGCTCTTCGAGCAGATGGAGGGCGACCACCCGCCCGAGGACGTGGCCGAGCTGAAGGCCGCGGCGGCCGAGATGAACGTGGTGATGACCCAGGCCAAGGCGACGGTGAAGGCGCAGGACTTCCGCGACAACACCGTCTCGGGCAAGGGGATGCTGGATTCCGCCTGGGCGCCGCACGCGAACAGGATCCAGTCGCAGGGCGGCGAGGTGCCGATCGCGCTGCTGCAGACCATGGCGCCCAAGATCGAGCTTGCCATCGCCAACAAGCGCAAGGAACTGGCCAGGTCGCCGGGGCAGGAGGCCGAGATCAGGCAGGCCATCGCCGATCTGGAGAAGAAGAGGGCGTTCTGGGCCGGCGAGGTCACCCGCCAGACCGACGCGCTGCGCGCCAAGGGCAAGGCCGAGCTGGACACCGCGCTGGCCGACAAGACCCGGCAGGTGCAGGTGCCGGGCAAGGGCGCGATGAGCCTGGGCGCGGCGATGGAGCTGGTGCGGCGCAATGCCGAGGGGATCGCCAAGGTGCAGCAGGACTTCGCGGATTTCGCCGCGAAGATGCCCGAGGCGGCGCTGGCGCGGATGGACGAGGTGAACCGGGGGCTGGCCGCGCTGGACGCCGAGGCCAAGGCGGCGCTGGCCACGGTCAAGGCGGCGCTGGGGCCGGAGGCGAAATACTATCTCGCCGAGCAGAAGATGGTCGAGGTCGCCGGCCGCTTCGGCCCCCGCCGCGCCACGCCCGAGGCGCTGGCCCGGCGCGCCACGCCCGAACCGCCGCCCAGGCCCCAGCCGCAGGTCCAGCCGCGCGCGCCCGGCGACAGCCCGCCCCCGCCGCCGAAACAGCCGCCGCCGCAGCAGGCGCGGCGGGTCTGAGCCGGGGCTGCGTCAGACCGGGATCAGCGCCAGCGCGATGCGGCGGCCTTCGGACAGCACCACGTTGTAGGTGCGGCAGGCGGCGGGCGAGTTCATCACCTCGACCCCGATCCCGGCCGCCTCCATCGCCTGGCGGAAACCCGCGGGCGCCGGGGCGATCTCGGCCCCGGTGCCGACGAACAGCACGTCGATCCGGCCGGCCAGCGTCAGCGGCGCCGCGGTGTCGGCCCACCCGCCCCAGGGGCCGGCGTCCCAGGGGGTGACGAGGCAGGGGCCCCGCAGCACCACGCCCGCCACGCGGAAGAAGCCGGGGCCATAGCCGTCGACCGGGCGGGCGGAGCCATAGCTGACCTCGGTCAGGCGCATGGCCCGCTCAGGTGTCGACGTCGGCGAACTGGCCGGTGGTCTTGGGCTTCTCGCTGCGGTCGATGCCGATGAACAGCACGATGTTCTTGGCGACGTAGAGCGTGGAATAGACCCCGATCAGCACCCCGAACATCATCGCGAAGACGAAGCCGCGGATCACGTCGCCGCCGAAGATGTAAAGCGCCATGAGCGCCAGCAGGGTGGTGACCCCGGTCATCACCGTGCGGCTCAGCGTCTCGTTGGTGGTCAGATTCATCAGGTCGCGCAGGGGCATCTGCTTGTACTTCGGCAGGTTCTCCCGCAGGCGGTCGAAGATCACCACCTTGTCGTTCACCGAATAGCCGAGGATGGTCAGCAGCGCCGCCACGATGGTCAGGTCGAACTTCATCTGGAACAGCGAGAAGACCCCCACCGTCACCAGCACGTCGTGCAGGAGCGCGATGACCGTGCCCACGGCGAACTGCCACTCGAAGCGGATCCAGACGTAGAACATGATGCCCAGCGAGCCCGCGGCCACCGCCATCAGCGCCTGCCAGATCAGCTCGGCCGAGACCTTGGGCCCCACCGATTCGGTCGAGATGATCTGAACCGCCGGATCCACCTCCAGCAGCGCGGCGCGGATGCGGGCGATGGTTTCGTCGGAGGCGGCCTCGTGCCCCTCCTGCGCCTCGATGCGAATCATCGCCACATGCTGGTCGGCGCGGAAGCCGGGGTCGAAGATCTCCGAGATCGCCACGTCGCCCAGATCCAGCGGCGCCAGGGCGGAACGGTACTCGCCGATGTCGATGGCGGTCGTCGTCTCGGTGCGGATGGTCGAGCCGCCGCGGAAGTCGATGCCGAAGTTCAGCCCCATCGTGGCGACGAGGACCAGGGTGATCGCCATCGCCACCATCGAGGCGCCGAAGGTGACGAACTGCCAGCGGAAGAAGTCGATGCGGGTCTTTTCGGGGACGATTTTCAGGCGCCAGGCCATATCGGGTTCCTTCCGTCAGACCACGATGGCCTTGGGGCGTTTCCACGCCATCCAGGTCCAGATCACCAGCCGGGTCAGATAGACCGCGGTGAACATCGAGGTGATGATGCCGAGGCCCAGCGTCACGGCAAAGCCGCGCACCGGCCCCGAGCCGATCCAGAACATGATGATCGAGACGATGATCTGGGTGAGGTTGGCGTCGATGATCGCCGACAGCGCCTTGTCGAAGCCGATCTCGATGGCGCGGTGGGGCGCGCGGCCCTCGCGCAATTCGTCGCGTATTCGCTCGTAGATCAGCACGTTGGCGTCCACCGCCATGCCCATGGTCAGCACGATGCCGGCGATGCCGGGCAGGGTCAGCGTGGCGCCGATCAGCGACAGGAAGGCCATCAGGCCCACGATGTTGAAGGTCAGCGAGAAGATCGCCATGACCCCGAACCAGCCATAGCTGGCCACCATATAGGCCACCACCAGGATCGCCCCCACCCAGGCCGCGCGGATCCCGGCCTCGATGGAATCGGCGCCCAGCTCGGGGCCGATGGTGCGTTCCTCCAGCCAGGTCATCTTGGCGGGCAGGGCGCCGGCGCGCAGCAGGATGGCAAGCTCGGTCGATTCCTGCACCGTGAACTGGCCGGTGATGATGCCGGTGCCGCCGGGGATGTGGCTCTGGATCACCGGGGCCGAGATCACCTGTTCGTCCAGCACGATGGCGAAGGGCTTGCCGATGTTGTTGGCGGTATAGTCGCCGAAGCGCCGCGCGCCCGAGGGGTCGAAGCGGAAGCTGACCGCGGGGCGGTTGTTCTGGTCGAAGGAGGGCTGGGCGTCGACCAGATCCTCGCCCGAGACCACGGGGGTCGATTCGATGATGTAGTAAAGCCCCGGCTGGTCGGCCGCGGGCAGGATCTGGTTGCGCGCGCCCGGGCTTTCGCCGGCGTCGGTGGTCTGGCGCACCACCGGGTTGAAGGTCAGCTTGGCGGTGGTGCCGATCATCTCCTTCAGCTCGGCCGCCGAGCCCACCCCGGGCACCTGGATCAGGATGCGGTCCGAACCCTGGCGCTGGATCGTGGGTTCGCGGGTGCCCGCGGCATCCACCCGGCGGCGGATGATCTCCAGGCTCTGCTGCATGGTGCGGGTGTCCATCGCCTGGCGCTCGGCCTCGGTGAAGCTCACCACGATGTCGTTGCCCTGCACCGCGACGTCGATGTCGGTCTGGCCGATCCCGGTCAGCGACACGATGGGGGTGGCCAGCGTGCGGACGGCGGCCACCGCGGCGGGCAGGCCGTCGCGATTGGAGATCGAGATCCGCAGCACGTCGTCGGGGCTGGGCTGGCGGCGGATGTTGCCCACCTGGTCGCGCAGCGCGGTCAGCCGGTCGCGCACCGCGGGCCACATCGCCTCCATCCGTGCGCCGTAGACGTCCTGCACCTGCACCTCGGCCAGGAGATGCGCGCCGCCGCGCAGGTCGAGGCCCAGCGGCACCAGATCCGAGGGCAGCCACGCGGGCCAGAGGTCCAGGGCCGCCGTCTGTTCGGCCGTCGCCACCCCGCCGGCCTTCTCGATGGCCTCGGCGGCGTCGTTGCGGGTCTCGACCCGGCCGTAGAAGGCGTTGGGCAGGGCGAAGAGAATCGACAGGGCGCAGACGGCCCAGATCAGCACGCGCTTCCAGACGGGGATCGGGTTCAGCAAGGCGGGGTTCCTCAGCCGGCGGCGGGTTCGGTCTTGGCCAGAACCTGCGCGATGGTGTGGCGCGGCACCCGGACCTTCACGCCCTCGGCAATCTCGACATCCAGGATGCCGTCCTCATGCACCTTCTGCACCTTGCCGATGATGCCCCC
The DNA here is from genome assembly GCA_037190175.1 of Paracoccaceae bacterium. Taxonomy (GTDB): domain Bacteria; phylum Pseudomonadota; class Alphaproteobacteria; order Rhodobacterales; family Rhodobacteraceae; genus JBBCJM01. Next base: position 6,727 of record JBBCJM010000211.1, read on the forward strand.
TTGCGTCAGCACCTGGTCCCCGCGGCGCAGCGCCTCGACCATCGCCTTGTGATCCTTGAGCTTCTTCTGCTGCGGTCGGATCAGCAGGAAATACATGATCGCGAAGATCAGGATCAGCGGGATGAAGGAGGTCAGCGCGCTGCCGGCGCCTCCACCGGCGGCCTGCGCGAAGGCGGGAGTTGCGAGCATGGTTGTCCTCTGCTGGGGCCCCGTCGGGCGGGGGTCGTTTCGGGTGGCGCACCCTATCCGCAGGGGGGGTACGGTTCAAGGCAAGGTCGCGCCCGTTGCGGCGCGATGTAGGCGCGGCAAGGGCGGATTGCCAGAGGCGGGCCGATCACTCCAGTTCGATGGTGCCCGGCGGCTTCGAGGTCACGTCGTAGAACACCCGGTTCACCCCCGGCACCTCGTTGATGATCCGGGTCATGGTCTCGCCCAGGAATTCGTGGGTGAAGGGATAGGTGTCGGCGGTCATCCCGTCCACGCTGGTCACCGCGCGCAGGGCCACGGCGAAGTCGTAGGTGCGCCCGTCGCCCATCACCCCCACGGTGCGCATGGGCAGGATCGCCGCAAACGCCTGCCAGATCTCGTCGTAAAGCCCGTGCCGGCGGATCTGGTCGAGGTAGACCGCATCGGCGCGGCGCAGGATCTCCAGCTTCTCGGCGGTGATCTCGCCGGGGCAGCGGATGGCGAGGCCGGGGCCGGGGAAGGGGTGGCGGCGGATGAACTTCTCGGGCAGGCCCAGCTCGCGGCCCAGGGCCCGCACCTCGTCCTTGAAAAGCTCGCGCAGGGGTTCGACCAGCTTCATCCCCATCTTCTCGGGCAGGCCGCCCACGTTGTGGTGCGACTTGATGGTGACCGAGGGGCCGCCGGAGAAGCTGACGCTCTCGATCACGTCGGGGTAGAGCGTGCCCTGGGCCAGGAAGTCGGCCCCGCCGATGGCACGCGCCTGTTTCTCGAACACCTCGATGAACAGTCGGCCGATGGTCTTGCGTTTGGTTTCCGGATCGGAAACACCCTCCAGCGCCGAGAGGAACAATTGGCTCTCGTCGGCATGGATCAGCGGCAGGTTGTAGGCCTCGCGGAACATGGTCACGACTTCCTCGGCCTCGTTCAGCCGCATCAGCCCGTGGTCGACGAAGACGCAGGTCAGGTTCTCGCCGATCGCCTCGTGGATCAGGATCGCGGCGACGGAGCTGTCCACCCCCCCCGACAGCGCGCAGATCACCCGGCCGCTGCCCACCTGCGCCCGGATCTTCGCGATGGCTTCCTCGCGATAGGCGCCCATGGTCCAGTCGCCGGTGAACCCCGCCAGCCGCACGAAATTCTCGTAGAGCCTGGCGCCCTTCGGGGTGTGGTGCACCTCGGGGTGGAACTGCACGGCGTAGAAGCGGCGGGCGGGGTCGGCGGTGATGGCGAAGGGCGCGCCCTGGGAGGTGCCGTAGACCCGGAAGCCGGGGGCGATTTCCGACACATGGTCGCCGTGGCTCATCCAGACCTGCTCCGGCCCGGCCTCGAACCAGCCCTCCAGCAGCGGCAGCCGGTCGGGCGCGGGGGCGACATAGGCGCGGCCGAACTCGGCGGTGCCGTGCCCGCGCTCCACCTTGCCGCCCAGGCAATGCATCATCACCTGCTGGCCGTAGCAGATCCCCAAGACCGGCACCCCCAGGGTGAAGGCGCTGGCCGGCGGCATCGGCGCGCCGGGGGCGAAGACGCTGGCCGGCCCGCCCGACAGGATGATCGCCCGCGGCCGGAACTCGGCCAGAAAGGCGTCGTCCACCCGGTTGAAGGGATGGATCTCGCAATAGACGTTCAACTCGCGCAGGCGCCGCGCGATCAGCTGCGTCACCTGGCTGCCGAAGTCGATGATCAGAAGGCGTTCGTGCGTCATGCGCCCGCCTAGCGCGGGCCGCGCGGGGGCGCAAGCGGCCGCGCGCCCGGCGGCACCGCCCCCCATGTCGTTTTTCGACCGCGCGCGGCGGAAATGGGGGGCGGGGGCGGCGCGGGGCGCGGCATAACCGGGCAAAGGCTGGAGGATCGGGCGATGAGCGATGTGGCAGAGGTTCCCCCCGGGCGGCGGGCGCGGGGCGGCGGCGGCTCGGCCCGGCGGGCGGAGCGCACGGCGGTGCATTTCGACACCGCCCGCTTCATCGAGCGCAACATCCCGAACTTCGAGGTGCTGGACGAGGAGGCGCTCTCCATCATCGAATGGAACGCCGAGACGGTGCTGGAAGAGATCGGGGTGAACTTCGTGGAAAACCCCGCGGCGCTGGACCTCTGGCGGCAGGCCGGGGCGGATGTGCGGAGCGAGCGGGTGCGCATTCCCCGCGGCCTGGCGCGGCAGCTCTGCGCCACGGCACCGGCGCGGTTCACCCAGCACGCCCGGAACCCCGAGCGGAACGTGGAGGTGGGCGGCAGGAACCTGGTGCTGGCCCCGGTCTACGGCCCCCCCTTCGTGCGCGACGCCGAGGGCGGCCGGCGCTATGCCACCATCGAGGATTTCCGCAACTTCGTGAAGCTGGGCTACATGTCGCGGTGGCTGCACCATTCGGGCGGCACGGTCTGCGAGCCCACGGACGTGCCGGTGAACAAGCGGCATCTGGACATGCTGCTGGCCCACATGACGCTTTCCGACAAGCCCTACATGGGCTCGGTCACCGCGCCGGAGCGGGCGGCGGATTCGGTGGCGATGTCCGAGATCCTGTTCGGGGGCCTGGGCGACCGCACGGTGATGACCAGCCTCATCAATATCAACTCGCCGCTGACCTTCGACGGCATCATGATGGGCGCGCTGGAGGTCTATGCGCGGGCGAACCAGGCCACCATCATCTCGCCCTTCATCGTCGGCGGGGCCATGGCGCCGGTGACGGTGGCGGGCACGCTGACGCAGGTGCTGGCCGAGGTGCTGGCGGGGGTGGCCTATTCGCAACTGGTGCGGAAAGGGGCGCCGGTGATCTTCGGCGCCTTCGTGACCTCGATCGACATGAACTCCGGCGCCCCCACCTTCGGCACGCCCGAGGCCAGCCTGATCACCTATGGCGCCGGGCAGCTGGCCCGCAGGCTGGGGCTGCCCTACCGCTCGGCCGGGGCCTTCTGCGGGTCCAAGCTGCCCGACGCGCAGGCGGCCTACGAATCCGCCAACAGCCTGAACATGGGGCTGCTGGCGGGGGTGAACTTCATGCTGCACGCCTGCGGCTGGCTGGAGGGCGGGCTGGTCTCCTCCTACGAGAAATTCGTGATGGACGCCGACCAGTTGGGCATCCTGCACCATCTGGCGCGGGGGGTGGATCTGTCGGACAACGGCCAGGGGATGGCGGCGATCCGCGAGGTGGGGCCGGGGGGGCATTACCTCGGCTGCGCCCATACCCAGGCGAATTTCAAGGAAGCCTTCTGGCGCACCGACCTTTTGGACTACAAGCCCTTCGAGACCTGGGACGAGGAAGGCGCCCGCGACACCCAGGCGCTGGCCGGGCTGCGGGTGAGGAAGCTTCTGGGCGACTACCAGCAGCCCGCGCTGGACCCCGGGGTGGCCGAGGCGCTGGCCGATTTCGTCGCCCGCCGCAAGGCCGAGATGCCGGACGCCTTCGTCTAGAAGACTTCCGCTCCTTCTTCTGTCCATAAATATCCCGGGGGGTCCGGGGGGCTGGCCCCCCGGCGCTGTCCGCCGTCGCCCCGCTCAGGGTTGCAGGCGCAACAGCCGCGCCTCGGCCATCATCGCCACCAAAAGCTCGATGTGGCGCATGATGGAATAGCCCGCGGCGCCGGCGCGGCGGCTGGCCTCGACCTCGGCCTCGGCGCGGATCAGCCGGGTCATCGCCGCCTGCGGGCTGGCGGCGTGGCCGTTCAGCAGCCGGCCCAGGTCGCGCTCGCGGCGGTAGTCCTGCAACCCGTGGCGGGCGGCGCGCACCAGCAGGCGGGGGCGGCGCAGCGAGGCGAGAAAGGTGGCGGCATCGGTCATCTCGGGCTCCGGTTCGTTCGTGTCTTGACGCGGCATTCGCTGCCGGCGGGCGTGCATCATTCACCGGATCAACCCTGCGTTGCGCCGTCGCAGGTTCGCCCGCGCGGTGCTTTTCAATTTGTTTAGGTTTCGGAAACAATTATCCCTATCTGCGCGATCATTAACATCTCGGTAACCCATGCACCCCAAAGTTGAAGAAGTCCAAGGCCAGAACGGCACGGGCAGGACGGGCGCACGGATCGCCGGCATGTCACAGGAACTGAGCGCGCAGCCACACCTGCCCGCATGGCTGCCCGAGCCTGTGCGCCACTACCTGCACCACACCTCGGCCGGCGTGTCGCTGCGCGCCATCGCGCGGGCGCAGGGCAAGGCGGCCTCGACGGTCATGCGGCAGGTGCGCCGGTTCGAGAACCGGCGCGACGATCCGCTGTGGGACGAGGCGCTGGCCGCGCTCGCCCGGGCGTTCACCAGTCCCAGCCCAGACGACCGAAAGGATCCCGACCCGATGTCAGCCCCGATGCGTACCGCCCGCATGGCGATGGAGGACGCGACGACTGCGGCCGAGGCGCGGCGCGTGCTGCGCCGGCTGGCCGAACCCGGCGCCATGCTGGCGATCGCGCCCGACATGGAGAAGGCGGCGGTGCTGCGCACGCTGCCCGACGGCCGCTCGGCCCGCACCGCGGTGCTGGACCGCAGCCTGGCCCAGACCTTCGTGCTGCGCGACTGGATCGCCTGCCGCAAGGCGGGCCGCATCGCCACCTACGACATCACCTCGGCCGGGCGCGCGGCGCTGAAGCGGATGCTGGACGAGGAGGCGCGGGCCGGGCAGGGCTTTGCCGAGGCCGCCACCCCCTTCGCCGACCAGCACCGGGTCTGGGGCGAGCGCGCGGTGGCCGAGGCCGAGGGGCCGCGCCGGGCGCGCTACAACCTGGCCGAAAGCCCGGTCGCCGTGCTGGGCCGGCGGCGCGACAAGGACGGCCGGCCGTTCCTGGAGCCCGACCTGGTGGCCGCGGCCGAACGGCTGCGCGAGGATTTCGAGCTGGCGCAGATGGGCCCCCGGGTGGCGCAGAACTGGGAACGCTTCCTCACCGGCGGCGACCGCGGCGGCTTCCGCCCCGAACAGGGCCGCGCCGAGGGGCCGCGGGATGCCCGCGAGCGGGTGGCGGCGGCGCTGCGCGATCTCGGCCCCGGACTGGGCGACGTGGCGCTGCGCTGCTGCTGCTTTCTGGAGGGGCTGGAGGTGGCCGAGAAACGCATGGGCTGGGCCGCGCGGTCGGGCAAGATCGTGCTGCGCATCGCGCTCCTGCGGCTGAAGCGGCACTACGACGAAAGCTACGGCCGGGCAGGGCCGCTGATCGGCTGAGGGTTGCGGGAAGGCCCGGGCTGCCGGGCCGCCCGCCCGTCTCCGGCTTTCGGCTGACAGGATGACGTGGCCGTGAGACAGTCCGTCACGGAATCATCCGCCATTTGTCGAGAGCCGCGAGACTCCCATGACCGACATTCTTGCCCTCATTCAAAGCCCCGAAGCCTGGATCGCCGCCGTCACGCTGATCGTGATGGAGGTGGTGCTGGGCATCGACAACCTGATCTTCATCTCGATCCTCACCAACAAGCTGCCCGCCCACCAGCGCGAGCGTGCCCGGCGCATCGGCATCGGGCTGGCGCTGATCATGCGGCTTCTCCTGCTGTGGACCGTGGCCTGGATCGTGCGGCTGACCGAGCCGGTCATCACCATCTGGGGCAACGAATTCTCCTGGAAGGACATGATCCTGATCGCCGGCGGCCTGTTCCTGGTCTGGAAGGCCACCAAGGAGATCCACCACTACATGGATCCGCATACCGAGGAGGAGGACACGCCGGTGACCGACAGGGCGGTGTCGAGCTTCGGCGGCGCCATCGTGCAGATCCTGGTGCTGGACCTGGTGTTCTCGGTCGATTCGATCATCACCGCGGTGGGCATGACCCCGCATATCGAGATCATGGTGCTGGCGGTGGTCATCACCGTCTTCCTGATGCTGGTGGCCGCCAACCCGCTGGCCAACTTCATCGAGCGTAACCCCACCATCGTGATGCTGGCGCTGTCGTTCCTGCTGCTGATCGGCACCACGCTGATCGCCGAGGGCTTCGGAGTGCATGTGCCCAAGGGCTATGTCTATGCCGCCATGGCCTTCTCGGCGCTGGTCGAGGCGCTGAATATGTGGGCGCGCAACGCCCGGCTGCGCAAGCTGGGAAAGACGCCGCATTGAGGGCAGGGGGGCGGCCTGCGCGCCGCCCCCTTTCCGTTTCAGCCGGCGCGGGTCAGGCCGATGGCATGGACGATGCCGGCCAGCGCGCCGCCGGCCAGCGGGGCCACGATGAAGACCCAGAGGTCGGCCAGCGCCTTGCCGCCCACGAAGACCGCCGGCCCGATGGAGCGCGCGGGGTTCACCGAGACGCCGGTGACGTTGATCCCCACCAGATGGATGCCCGCCAGCGTCAGGCCGATGGCGAGCCCCGCGAAGCCCAGCGGCGCGCCCGGCCCGGTGGCGCCCAGGATCACGGTGACGAAGAGGAAGGTCGCCACGAATTCGAAGACCAGCGCCGCGCTCAGCGCATATTCCTTCATGTAGCCCGGGCCATAGCCGTTCTGGCCCAGCCCGTTGCCGGCCAGCGAATAATCCGCCTTGCCGCTGGCGATGGCCAGCAGCACCGCCGCCGCCACGATGGCGCCCGCCACCTGCGCCAGCGCATAGGCCGCGAAGTCGGCCGCGGGCATCCGCCCGGCGCAGAGCGCGCCCAGCGACACCGCCGGATTGAGATGCGCCCCCGAGATGGCGCCCAGCCCGTAGACCACCCCCACGATGGAGATGCCGAAGGCCAGGCTGATGCCGGTGAGCCCGACGTCGGCCCCGGCGATCACCGCCGTCCCGCAGCCGAAGAAGACGAGGATGAAGGTGCCGAGCGCCTCGGCCACCAGTTTCTTGGACATGTCGTTCCCTTTCCCGCGTTTCGGGGTCTTGCGCCCCTTGCATCCCCTGCATGGCGCCCGGGCGTCGGGCCCGCGTTGCCATGGGGGTGAAAGCAGACTATCGGTAGGAGCGAACTGCGACCAAGGGGAAATCCCGTTGCGCGATCTCAGCATTCCCGAGGGGCGTCACCCGGAAAAGGCGCACCGCCCCGACCAGGAGCAGCCGAAGAAACCCGCCTGGATCCGGGTCAAGGCCCCGGTCTCGGCCGGCTACCGGCAGACGCGCGACATCATGCGCGAGAACCGGCTGGTCACGGTCTGCGAGGAGGCGGGCTGTCCCAACGTGGGCGAGTGCTGGTCGCAGGGCCACGCCACCATGATGATCATGGGCGAGATCTGCACCCGCGGCTGCACCTTCTGCAACGTGGCCACCGGCCGGCCGCAGGCGCTGGACGTGTTCGAGCCCGGGCGGGTGGCCCATGCGGTGGCCAAGCTGGGGCTGAACCACGTGGTGGTCACGAGCGTCGACCGCGATGATCTGGAGGACGGCGGGGCCGAGCATTTCGCCCAGACCATCCGCGCGATCCGCCACCGCTCGCCCGCCACCACCATCGAGGTGCTGACGCCCGACTTCCTGCGCTGCGGGCCGCAGGCGCTGGAGGTGGTGGTCGAGGCCAAGCCGGACGTGTTCAACCACAACCTGGAAACCGTGCCGGGGCTCTACCCCGAGGTGCGGCCGGGGGCGCGGTATTTCCATTCGCTGCGGCTGTTGCAGCGGGTGAAGGAACTCGACCCCACCATGTTCACCAAGTCGGGCATCATGGTGGGCCTGGGCGAGGAGCGGCAGGGCGTCTAGCAGGTGATGGACGACATGCGCGCCGCGGACGTGGACTTCATGACCATCGGCCAGTACCTGCAACCCACGCCCAAGCACCACCGCGTGGCCCGCTTCGTGACGCCCGAGGAATTCGCGGCCTACGAGACCGCGGCGCGGGGCAAGGGCTTCCTGATGGTCTCGGCCACGCCGCTCACCCGGTCGAGCTATCACGCCGGCGAGGATTTCGCGGCCCTGCGCGCGGCGCGGTTGGAGAAGCTGGGGCGGGCGTAGAAGGGGCGGCGTGGTGGGCAGATTGCCCACCCTACGGTTGCAGGGCGATGCGCGCCACCCCCGGCCCCGTAGGGTGGGCGATCCGCCCACCACCCCCTCACCCCAAAATGATGCAGGTCGTCGACCCCGTGGCGTAAAGCCTGCCGTCCAGCCCGCGGATCTCGGCCCGGGCCACGGCGGTGGAGCGGCCGGCGTGGTCGAGGATCCCGACTGCCTCCACCTCGGTGTCCAGGGGCAGGGCGCGGGCCAGGTTCACCTTGTATTCCAGCGTGGTGTACCAGCGCCCCTGCGGCACCGCGGTCATCACCGCGCAGCCCATGGCGCTGTCCACGAGCGCCCCGTACCAGCCGCCGTGCACGCCGCCCATCGGGTTGGTGTGCTGGATATGCGCGCGGCCGCGGAACACCGCCCGGCCGGGCTCGATCTCGACCAGCGCGAAGTCCAGCGTGCGGGCCATGGCCGGGGCGGGCATCCGCCCCTCCAGCATCGCGCGCAGGAACTCCATCCCCGACATCGAGGTCAGCGCCTCGCGCGTCGGCAGGTCCTCGGGGCGGTCGGCGTAACGCAGGGGCTGGCTCATGGGCCGCAGAGTGGCGCGGGCGGCCGGGCTTGTCGAGAGGGCGCCGATGCGCGGCGGCCGAGGTTGCGCCGGCCGCCCCGGCCTGTCAGGCTGGCCCCAGCAAGGGGGAGGGCGCGATGGGCGGGCCGGTGGAGGTGCTGGATTTCTGGCTGGAGGAGATCGGCCCCGAGGGCTGGTATGCGGGCAGCGCCGAGATCGACGCGCTGATCCGCGACCGCTGGGCCGAGGTCTGGCAGGCGGCCCACAACGGCGGGCTGGAACACTGGATCGACGGGCCGGCCGGGACGCTGGCCTATCTGGTGGTGACCGACCAGTTCCCCCGCAACCTGCACCGCGGCTCGGCGCTGGCCTTCGCCACCGACATCCGCGCCCGGGCCGCGGCGCGGCGGGCGCTGGACGAGGGCTGGGACATGATCGTGCCCGAACCCGAACGGCAGTTCATGTATCTGCCCTTCGAACATTCCGAGGACGCCGAGGACCAGGCGCTGTCGGTGCAGCTGATCTCCGAACGGCTGTCGAGCCCCGAGAGCCTGCTGCACGCGCGCGCCCATGCCGAGGTCATCCGCCGCTTCGGCCGCTTTCCCTATCGCAACGCCGCGCTGGGGCGGGAGAGCACCGAGGAGGAAATCGCCTTCCTCGCGGCCGGCGGCTATATGGCCGCGGTGCGTGCCATGCAGCCGGATGCCTAGCCATGCGCCCATTGCATGGCCTAGCGGCGGCGGCTTCATTGCTGGGTCTGCCGACATAGTTTAAGGGTAAACCATCTTGCGCGAGGGAGGATCGCAATGGCCGCTGCCAAGTTCGACATGATCGTGATCGGGGCCGGGCCGGGCGGCTATGTCGCCGCGATCCGGGGCGCCCAGCTGGGGCTGAAGGTCGCGATCGTCGAGCGCGAGCATCTGGGCGGCATCTGCCTGACCTGGGGCTGCATCCCGACCAAGGCGCTCTTGCGCTCGGCCGAGGTGTTCCACCTGATGCACCGGGCCAAGGAATTCGGGCTGAAGGCCGAGGGCATCGGCTATGACCTGGACGCGGTGGTCGGGCGCTCGCGCAAGGTGGCGGCGCAGCTGTCGGGCGGCATCGGCCACCTGATGAAGAAGAACAAGGTGACCGTGTTCATGGGCGCGGCGACCCTGCCGGCCAAGGGCAAGGTCTCGGTCAAGACCGACAAGGGCACCGAGGAGCTGGAGGCCAAGGCCATCGTGCTGGCCACCGGCGCCCGGGCGCGGGAGCTTCCGGGGCTGGAGGCCGACGGCGACCTGGTCTGGGCCTACAAGCACGCGCTGCAACCCAAGCGGATGCCGAAAAGGCTGCTGGTGATCGGCTCCGGCGCCATCGGGATCGAATTCGCCAGCTTCTTCAACACGCTGGGCGCCGAGACCACGGTGGTCGAGGTGCTGGACCGCATCCTGCCGGTGGAGGACGCCGAGATATCGGCCTTCGCAAAGAAGCAGTTCGTCAAGCAGGGGATGAAGATCCTGGAAAAGGCCGCGGTGAAGAAGCTGGACCGCAAGCCGGGCACGGGCGTCACCGCGCATATCGAGCAGGACGGCAAGGTCACCACCGCCGAGTTCGACACCGTGATCTCCGCCGTGGGGATCGTGGGCAATGTCGAGGGACTGGGGCTGGAAGGGCTGGGGGTCAAGGTCGACCGTACCCATGTGGTGACGGACGAATACTGCCGCACCGGGGTGGAGGGGCTCTATGCCATCGGCGACGTGGCCGGGGCGCCCTGGCTGGCGCACAAGGCCAGCCACGAGGGGGTGATGGTGGCCGAACTGATCGCCGGGGGCCATCCGCATCCGATCAAGCCCAATTCCATCGCCGGCTGCACCTATTGCCACCCGCAGGTCGCCAGCGTCGGCCTGACCGAGGCCAGGGCGAAGGAGGCGGGGCATCAGGTGAAGGTCGGCCGCTTCCCCTTCATCGGCAACGGCAAGGCCATCGCGCTGGGCGAGCCCGAGGGGATGATCAAGACCGTATTCGACGCCAGGACCGGCGAGCTCCTGGGCGCGCATATGGTCGGCGCCGAGGTGACCGAGCTGATCCAGGGCTATATCGTCGGCCGCACGCTGGAGACCACCGAATCCGAGCTGATGGAGACGGTCTTCCCCCACCCGACGCTCTCCGAGATGATGCACGAGGCGGTGCTGGACGCCTACGGCCGGGCGATCCATTTCTGACGGTGGGCGGATTGCCCATCCTACGCCCGGGGAGCAGGATGCGCAGCGTGGTTCTGGTTCTGGCGGTCTGGCTGGCCGGCCTTGGCGCCGCGGCGCAGTTCGGCAAGATCTCGGTGGCCTGGGACCTGCTGGCGGTCCGCTACGAGGGCGCCTCGCCCGTGGCGCTGGGGCTGATCGTCTCGGTCGTCGGCGTGGTGGGGCTGGTGTTCGGCACCACCGCGGGGCTGATCCTGGCCCGGCTGGGGGCGCGGCGGGTGATGGTGGGCTGCCTCGCCGCCGGCGCCGCGGTCTCGCTGGTGCAGGCGGGGCTGCCCGGCTATGGCGCGATGCTGGTCTTGCGGGTGGTGGAGGGCTTCTCGCATCTGGGCATCGTGGTCGCCGCGCCGGTGGTGATCGCCGGAACGGCCACGGGGCGGCACCAGGGGCTGGCCATGACGCTGTGGTCGAGCTTCTTCGGCCTGACCTATGCGATCCTGGCCGTGCTGGCCCCGCCGGTGATGGCCGCGGGCGGGGTGGCGGCGCTGTTCCTGGGCCACGCGGGCTGGATGGCGGCGATGGCGGTCCTGCTGGCCGTGCTGCTGCCGCCCGACCGGGCGGCGGCGGCGGAGGGGCCGCGGCGCGGGCTGCTGGCCCGGCACCTGGCGATCTACGCCAGCCCGCGGATCGGCGCGGTGGGGCTGGGTTTCGTTTTCTATACAATGATCTACGTGGCGGTGTTGACGCTGGTGCCGCCCCTGCTGCCCGAGGCGCAGAGGGTCGCGGTGGCGGCGCTGATGCCGCTGTCCTCGATCATCGTGTCGCTGACGCTGGGGGTCTGGGCGCTGCGCGTCGTGCCGGCGGTGCGGCTGGCGCAGCTGGGCTACATGGCCGGGGCGGCAGGGGCTGCGCTGTTCCTGCTGGCCCCGGCGGCCGGGGCGCTTCTGCTGTCGGGCGCGCTGGGGATCGCGCAGGGCGCGCATTTCGCCGCCATCCCGCAGCTGAACGCCTCGGCCCCCGACCGCGCCGCCGCCGCGGGCTCCATCGCGCAGATGGGCAACCTCGGCACCACCACGGGCACCCCGGTTCTGGCCGCGCTGCTGGCCGCCGCCGGGCCGGCCGGGGTGACGCTTTTCGCGCTGCCGCTCTGCCTGGGCGGGATCGCCATGCACGCCTGGCTGACCCGGCGACGCCGCGTCATCGGGTGAAATTTCGCCCACGACGCCAAAAGTTCACCACTTGTTCACGTTTTCCGGTTGGAGACTCGGGGCCGACTCGCTATCTCTGGCCCTTGTCCAACCGGGGGCGGCGATGGCGGAGCAGAAGTTCATCTCGGTGCGCGGCGCGCGCGAGCATAATCTGAAGGGCATCGACCTCGACATTCCCCGCGACCGGCTGGTGGTGATCACCGGCCTGTCGGGTTCGGGCAAATCCTCGCTGGCCTTCGACACCATCTATGCCGAGGGGCAGCGGCGCTATGTCGAGAGCCTGTCGGCCTATGCCCGGCAGTTCCTGGACATGATGGGCAAGCCGGATGTGGACCATATCTCGGGCCTGTCGCCGGCGATCAGCATCGAGCAGAAGACCACCTCGAAGAACCCGCGGTCGACGGTGGGGACCGTCACCGAGATCTACGACTATCTGCGCCTGCTCTTCGCCCGGGTCGGCACGCCCTACAGCCCCGCCACCGGCCTGCCCATCGCCGCGATGCAGGTGCAGGACATGGTGGATGCGGTGATGGGAATGGCGGAGGGCACGCGCGCCTATCTGCTGGCGCCGATGATCCGCGACCGCAAGGGCGAATACCGCAAGGAATTCCTGGACCTGCGCAAGCAGGGCTTCCAGCGGGTCAAGGTGGACGGCACCTTCCACGACCTGGACGAGCCGCCGAGCCTGGACAAGAAGCTGCGCCACGACATCGACGTGGTGGTGGACCGCATCGTGGTGCGCGAGGGGCTGGAGACGCGGCTGGCCGACAGTTTCCGCACCGCGCTGAACCTGGCCGACGGGATCGCGGTGATCGAGACCGCGCCGGCGGAGGGCGAGCCCGAGCGCATCACCTATTCCGAGAAATTCGCCTGTCCGGTCAGCGGCTTCACCATCCCCGAGATCGAGCCGCGGCTGTTCTCCTTCAACGCCCCCTACGGCGCCTGTCCGGTCTGCGACGGGCTGGGGGTCGAGCTGTTCTTCGACGAAAGGCTGATCGTGCCCGACCAGGGGCTCAGCATCGCGCAGGGCGCCATCGCGCCCTGGGCCAAGTCGAAATCGCCCTATTTCACCCAGACGGTGGACGCGCTGGCCGCCCACTACGGCTTCGACAAGAAGAAGAAATGGCGCGACCTGCCCGAGGAGGTGAAGAGCCTTTTCCTTTACGGATCAAAGGGTCAGGAGATCGACTTCACCTATGACGAGGCCGGGCGGGTCTACCGGGTGCGCCGGGTGTTCGAGGGGGTCATCCCCAACATGGAGCGCCGCTACAAGGAGACCGACAGCGCCTGGTCGCGCGAGGAGATGGAGCGGTATCAGAACAACCGCGCCTGCGGCGCCTGCCACGGCTACCGGCTGAAGCCCGAGGCGCTGGCGGTCAAGATCGGCGGGCTGCACGTGGGCCAGGTGGTGCAGATGTCGATCCGCGAGGCGCATGACTGGGTGGCCACGGTGCCCGCCAGCCTGACCGCACAGCGAAACGAGATCGCGAGATCCATTCTGAAGGAAATCGGCGAACGGCTTGGATTCCTTGTGAATGTCGGGCTGGACTACCTGACGCTCTCGCGCAATGCCGGCACGCTTTCGGGCGGGGAAAGCCAGCGGATCCGGCTGGCCTCGCAGATCGGTTCGGGCCTCACCGGCGTGCTCTACGTGCTGGACGAACCCTCGATCGGCCTGCACCAGCGCGACAACGACCGCCTGCTGACCACGCTGAAGAACCTGCGCGACCAGGGCAATACCGTGCTGGTGGTGGAGCATGACGAGGATGCGATCCGCGAGGCGGATTATGTGTTCGACATCGGCCCGGGCGCGGGGGTGCATGGCGGCCGCGTGGTCTCGCACGGCACGCCGGCGCAGGTGGCGGCCGATCCGGTCAGCCTGACCGGGCAGTACCTCTCGGGCGCGCGCGAGATCGCGGTGCCGAAGACGCGGCGCAAGGGAAACGGGAAAAAGCTGGTCATCACAGGGGCTTGCGGCAACAACCTCAAGAACGTGACAGCCGAGTTCCCGCTGGGCAAGTTCGTCTGCGTCACCGGGGTCTCGGGCGGCGGCAAATCGACGCTGACCATCGAGACGCTTTACAAGACCGCCGCGGTGCGGCTGAACGGCGCCTCGGAGACCCCGGCGCCTTGCGAGACCATCAAGGGGTTCGAGCACCTGGACAAGGTGATCGACATCGACCAGCGCCCCATCGGCCGGACTCCGCGTTCGAATCCGGCCACTTACACCGGGGCCTTCACCCCGATCCGCGACTGGTTCGCGGGCCTACCGGAATCGCGCGCCCGCGGCTATCAGCCGGGCCGGTTCAGCTTCAACGTCAAGGGCGGGCGCTGCGAGGCCTGCCAGGGCGACGGGGTGATCAAGATCGAGATGCATTTCCTGCCCGACGTCTATGTCACCTGCGAGACCTGCAAGGGCGCGCGCTATAACCGCGAGACGCTGGAGATCAAGTTCAAGAACAAGAGCATATCCGACGTTCTTGACATGACCTGCGAGGATGCGCGCGAGTTCTTCCAGGCGGTGCCGGCGATCCGGGAGAAGATGGACGCGCTGGTGGAGGTCGGCCTCGGCTACATCAAGGTGGGCCAACAGGCCACCACGCTGTCGGGCGGCGAGGCGCAAAGGGTGAAGCTGTCCAAGGAACTGAGCCGCCGTGCCACCGGCCGCACGCTCTATATCCTGGACGAGCCCACCACGGGGCTGCATTTCGAGGATGTGAGGAAACTCTTGGAAGTGCTTCATTCCCTTGTGGATCAGGGCAACACGGTGGTGGTGATCGAGCACAACCTGGACGTGGTGAAGACCGCCGACTGGATCATCGACATCGGCCCCGAGGGCGGCGACGGCGGCGGCAGCATCGTGGCCACCGGCACCCCCGAACAGGTGGCCGAAGCCCCGGAAAGCCATACGGGGCGCTACCTGCGCGACATGCTGAAGCCGCGCCGGGTGGCGGCGGAATAGGCGATGCGGATCGGCGTCGCGTTGGGGTCGGGCGGCGCGCGCGGGTGGTGCCATGTCGGGGTGCTGCGGGCGCTGGACGAGTTGGGGGTACGGCCCGGGGTGGTGGCGGGCTGTTCCATGGGGGCGCTGGTCGGCGCGGCCCATGCCGCCGGCCGGCTGGCGGAACTGGAGCGCTGGGCACGCGGGCTGACCCGTGCCGGCGTGCTGTCGCTGATCGACCTGCGGATCTCGGGCGGCGGTCTGGTCGAGGGCGGCGGCATCCGGCGGCTGCTGGGCGAACTGGAGATCCCGGCGCGGATCGAGGATCTGGCGGTGCCCTTCGTCGCCGTGGCCACCGACCTGGGCTCCGGCCGCGAGATCTGGCTGCGCGAGGGGCCGCTGGTCCCGGCGGTGCGCGCCTCGGCGGCCCTGCCGGGGGTCTTCGCGCCGGTCGAGGTCGACGGGCGCTGGCTGTTCGACGGCGGGCTGGTCAATCCGGTGCCGGTCTCGGCCTGCCGGGCGCTGGGGGCGGACGTGGTGATCGCGGTCAACCCGAACGCCCGGCTGACCGGGCAGTTCTGGCAGGCGGACATCCCCGCCCCGGCCGCCCCGCCCGCGTTCCTGTCGAACCTGCCCGAACCGCTGCGTGCGCTGTGGTCGCGGCCCGGTGCCTCGGGCCCGGTCGCGCCGCCCTATCTGGAGGTCATGTCCTGCGCCATCGGCATCATGACCGAGCAGATCCGCCGCAGCCGGCTGGCCGGAGAGCCGCCGCATGTGCTGCTGAACGCGGCCCTGGCCGACCTGTCGGTGCTGGAGTTCCACCGCGCCGCCGAGGCGATCGACGAAGGGCGCCGGATCGTCGCGGCGCAGGCGGACTGGATCCGCGCCTGCGTGGCGGGCGAGGGCTGATCACGCGCCCTCGTCGCCCTCGTCGCCCTGGGGGGCGGGAGGCGGGGGCTCGCGGCGCCCGCGCTTCTCGAACCGGGGCAGCATGGCGGAGAAGTCCATGCCGCGGCCGTCCTCCTCCTCCACGAAGCGGCGGTAGAGCTCCGCCGCCAGCGCCCCCATCGGGGTGTCGGCGTTGGCCACCTCGGCGGCCTGCTGCGACAGGCGCAGGTCCTTCAGCATCAGTTCGGCGGCGAAGCCGGGCTGATAGCCGTTGTCGGCCGGTGACTGCGGCCCCACCCCCGGCGCGGGGCAATAGGCGTTCATCGACCAGCTGTTGCCGGACGAAGTCGACACCACGTCGAACAGCCTCGAGCGGTCGAGCCCCAGCTTGTCGGCCAGGGCGAAAGCCTCGCAGGTGGCGATCATGGTGACGCCGAGGATCATGTTGTTGCAGATCTTGGCGGACTGGCCGGCGCCGGCCCCGCCGCAATGCACCGCCTTCTTGCCCATCGCGGCGAAGAGCGGCTCGACCTGCGCGAAGGCCGCGGCCGGGCCGCCGGCCATGAAGGTCAGCGTGCCCGACACCGCGCCGCCCACGCCGCCCGACACCGGGGCGTCCACCGCCGCCAGCCCCGCCGCCTTGGCCTGCGCCGCCACCGCGCGGGCCGAGGCCACGTCCACCGTGGAACAGTCGCAGAGCACCGAGCCCGGGCGCATCCCCGGGATGACCTCGGCCGCCACGGCGCGCAGGATCTCGCCGTTCGGCAGCATGGTGATCACCACCGCGGCGCCGCGGGCGGCCTCGGCGGCCGAGCCCGCCATCGAGACCCCCTCCGGCCCCTGGCCGGTCACGTCGAAGCCGGTCACCGCATGGCCCGCCTTCACCAGATTGGCGGCCATCGGCGCGCCCATGTTGCCCAGTCCGATGAACCCGACCTTCATGGTGTCCTCCTCAGAACGTCAATTCCTCTGTCCCCAGCGGGGCGAGCATCGCCTCGACCTCGGCCTCGGGCACCCCGCCCAGGGCGTGGCGCCAGCGGGGGGTGCGGTCCTTGTCGATGATCTGCGCACGGATGCCCTCCAGAAAGTCCGAATGCTCCTGCGCGCGCCAGGTGAAGCGGTACTCCTGCCTGAGCGCCGCCCGGATGTCCGGCTCCGGCCCCAGCCGGTGGAGCATGGCGAGGGTTGCGGCCATCGACAAGGGCGAGTTGCGGGAAAGCGCCTTCAGCGTCTCGGCGGCCAGCGGGCCGGGGTCGGCCATCAGCCGCGCCACGATCCCGGGCAGGTCCCCGGGGGCGAAGAAGGCGTCGATCTCGGCCCGGGCGGCGGCCAGGCGCGCGGGCTCGGCGCAGGGGCGGCCCGTCACCTCCGGCGATCCGGTCTCGACCATCGCCGCCTTCACCGTGTCCCACTCCGCCCGGGGAACGAAGACATCGGCGAAACCGCAGAGCATGGCGTCGGCCGGCCCCATCCGCGCCCCCGTCAGGCCCAGGTACGCCCCCAGCCGCCCCGGCGCGCGCGCGAGCAGCATGGTGCCGCCCACGTCGGGCACCAGCCCGATGCCGCATTCCGGCATGGCGACCTGCGCGTCCTCGGCCACGATCCGCAGCCCGGCATGGCCGCCCAGCCCCACGCCCCCGCCCATGACGAAGCCGTGCAGGAAGGCGACCGTGGGCTTGGGGTATTCGGCGATCCGGGCGTTCATCCGGTATTCGTCGCGCCAGAAGCTGCGCCCATAGGTCCAGTTGCCGCGGCTGCCTTCGGCATACATCTCGACCACGTCGCCGCCGGCGCAGAAGGCGCGCGTCCCCTCGGCGTCGATCATCACCAGCGAAACGTCCGGGTCGGCGGCCCATCCGACCAGCGCCGCGTCCACCGCCCGGCACATGTCCCAGCTGAGCGCGTTCAGCGCCTGCGGGCGGGTCAGGGTGATGCGGCCGGCGCGGCCCTCCTTGCGGATATGGATGTCGTTCATGCCGTCTCCGCCAGCAGCGACCGCGCCACGATCAGCCGCATGATCTCGTTGGTGCCCTCGAGGATCTGGTGCACCCGCAGGTCGCGGACGATCTTCTCGATCCCATAGTCGGCCAGATAGCCGTAGCCGCCATGCAGTTGCAGGCAGTCGTCGGCCACCGCGAAGGCGGCGTCGGTGACGTACATCTTGGCCATGGCGCAATGCCGGGTGGCCTGCGGGTGGCGCTGGTCCAGGAGCGTGGCCGCCTGCCGCAGGAAGGCGCGGGCGGAGGCGAGCTTCACCGCATTGTCGGCCAGGCGGAACTGGAGCGCCTGGAACTCGGCCAGCCGCTGCCCGAAAGCCTTGCGTTCGTTCATATAGGCCAGCGTGGCGTCCAGCGCCGCCTGCGCCCCACCCAGCGCGCAGGCCGCGATGTTCAGCCGCCCGCCGTCGAGGCCGGCCATGGCATAGGCGAAGCCCTTGCCCTCCTCGCCCATCAGGTTGGCCGGGGCGGCGTCCATCTGCACCTGCCGGGTGGGCTGCGCGCGCCAGCCCATCTTGTCCTCCAGCGCGCCGAAGGAAAGCCCCGGCACGCCGGCCTGCATCAGATAGGCCGAGATGCCCTTCGGCCCCTCGCCCCCCGACCGGGCCATCACCACGTAGAGGTCGGAATAGCCGCCGCCCGAGATGAAGGCCTTGGTCCCGGTCAGCTGCCAGCCGTTGCCGGCCCGCTCGGCCTTCGTGCGCAGCGCGGCGGCGTCGGAGCCGGAGCCGGGCTCGGTCAGGGCGTAGGAGGCGACGGTCTCCATGGTGCAGAGCCGCGGCAGCCATTCGGCCTTCTGCGCCGGCGCGGCGAAACGGTCGATCATCCCGGCCGTCATGTTGTGGATCGACAGGAAGGCCGCGACCGCCGGGCAGGCCATGGCCAGCCCCTCGAACACCAGCGTGGCGTCGTGGCGGGTGAGACCGCTGCCGCCATGGTCTTCCGAGACGTAGAGCCCGCCGAAGCCCAGCGCGCCGACCTGCGGCCACAGCTCGCGCGGGATGGTGCCCGCAGCCTCCCACGCCCGGGCATGGGGCGCGATCTCGGCCGCGCCGAAGCCGCGCGCGGTCGACAGGATCGCGACCTGTTCCTCGCCGAGCCCGAGCTCCCTGCCGGCCCTCTCCCCACGCCGCCCGGCCATGGGGCGTGGCGCGCACGCACCCCACG
>JBBCJM010000212.1:0-2161 GCA_037190175.1 Paracoccaceae bacterium
GGGCGGTGCCCCTGCTCAAGGCGGCGCGGGCGGGGTCCATCGTCAATCTGTCCTCGGCGGCCGGCATTCTGGGTCTGCCGATGCGCGCGCCCTATGTCGCGGCCAAATGGGCTGTCGTCGGCGTCACCAAGACGCTGGCGATGGAGCTGGGCGAATATGGCATCCGGGTCAATGCGATATGCCCCGGCTCGGTCGAGGGCGCGCGGATGGAGCGGGTGCTCGCCGCCGAATCCGCAGCCCTCGGCATCGACCCGCAGGTGCTGCGCCGGAACTACGTCAAGCACACTTCCCTGGGCAGCTTCGTAGCGGCAGAAGACATCGCCAACATGGTCGTTTTCGTCTGTTCAGGCCTCGGCAGGAATATTTCAGGTCAGGCCCTCTCGGTAGATGGACATACCGAAACCCTCGTCGCTCGTGATTGACCCGTAGTCGCGGGGATCACCCGCGACGATTATGACCGGGATTTGTGAAGCAGCGTGACGGCTTTCGATCATCTGCCACTGGGTTTTTCAAGCAGCTAGTAAGGCCTCGGCCGTTTCTGCTGCCGCCTGAGATGCAGTTTGGGCATAGGTGTCGAGGTAGGGCCCGGCCTCATTGGTCGTCAAAGTCCGAACATGAGGGTAGCGGCGCGTGCGACGGCAGAGAGGAAGGTCGTGGGGTATCTGTCGTAGCGAGTTGCGACAGGGTGCCAGTTCTTCAGAGGGCCAAAGATGATCCCGATCCGATTGCGGCGGCGATAGCGTCGTCTGTCGTGGCGGACGGTCTTGTCGCGAGATTTTCGGCCGGGGATACAGGGGCGTATCCCCTTGTCTTTCACCGCTTCCCGGAACCGGTCGGCATCGTGGCCACGGTCTGCGATCAGCCATTCGGCGGCAGGCAGACCGCCCGATAGAGCCGCCGCTCCGGTGTAGTCACTTGGCTGGCCCGGAGGCATGACGACGCGCAGGGGGCGCCCCTTGGCCTCCGTGACAGATGCAGTCTGGTGTTCAGCCCGCCCTTCAGCATGACAAGCGCATGCATCCGACCGAGCATGCCGCGGAGGACCGGTGGATTGCACGGACTACGGGGGCAATCCGGTGCCGCTCTTCAGAACATGCCTTGAGCCCGCAGCCCGGAACAATCCCCGCGCGCTGCGGTTTGGCCAGCAGCCTCAGGAGGATATGTTCATGCAAGACCGCACCCCCACGCCCCCCGCCATGCCGAACGCTTCGTTGCGCGAACCCGCCCCGGGCGTCCTGGACCAGCGCCAGGGCCAGATCGACCCTGCGGGGCGGCACAGGGACGACCCGAACCTGCGGGGCGGGGAAAACACCAGGCAGCCCGGCGGAACCCAGGTCCCGGCGGGGCAGGGGGCGGCCCCGATCCATCCGCACTACCCCAAGCCGCCCTTCCCGGAACAGCAGCAGGAGCTTCCCGGCTCGTTCCGCGCCATGGACCCCCAGCCAGACCATGGCGAGGACAGCTGGCGCGGCGCCGGGCGGCTGGAGGGGATGGCCGCATTGATCACCGGCGGCGACAGCGGCATCGGCCGCGCCGTCGCCATCGCCTATGCGCGCGAAGGGGCGGATGTGGCGATCTCCTATCTAGCCGAGAACGAGGATGCGGTGGATACCGCGCGGATCGTGCGCGAGGCCGGGCGGCGCTGCCTGCTTCTGCCCGGCGACATCTCGGATCCGTCGCATTGCCGCGCCATCGTCACCCGCACCGTGCAGGACTTCGGCCGGATCGACATCCTGGTGAACAACGCAGCGCATCAGGACAGCTTCGAGGATCTGGACGAGATCACCGACGGCGAATGGCAGCGCACCTTCGCCACCAACATCCATGCGATGTTCTATCTGGCGAAGGCCGCGGTGCCGCACATGCAGGCGGGGGCCGCGATCATCAACACCACCTCGATCAATGCCGACATGCCCAATCCCACATTGCTGGCCTATGCCACCACCAAGGGGGCGATCCAGAATTTCACCGGCGGGCTGGCGCAGATGCTGGCGGAAAGGGGGATACGGGTGAACTGCGTCGCCCCGGGACCGGTCTGGACGCCGCTGATCCCGGCCAGCATGCCGGGCGAGAAAGTCGCGAGGTTTGGACAGGACTATCCGATGGGCCGCCCGGCCCAGCCGGTGGAACTGGCCGCGGCCTATGTGATGCTGGCCGAGCC
>JBBCJM010000213.1:0-13000 GCA_037190175.1 Paracoccaceae bacterium
GGGTGATGATCCTGCACGCCGATATCGTGTGGATCTTCATCCTCAACGTGATCGTCACCCTGCTGTTCGTGGCCGTGCTGGGCCGCATCCGCCTGTTCCCGCGCGAGGAGGCGCCGGCCACCGGCAACTTCTGGCGCCAGATGCGCGACGGTTTCGCCTATGTCGCGCGGGCCCGGGCGATCCGGCTGATCATGGTCCTGATGCTGTTCGGCGGCAGCCTGGTGCGCGCGGTGCAGGAACTGGTGCCCGCCATCGCGGTGCAGAGCTTTTCCACCTCGGCCACCGGCATCGCCGTGCTGTCCTCTGCCGCCGCGGCGGGGGCGATCGCCTCGGGCCTGAGCATGAGGCAGACCGAGCCCGGGCGGCTGATGCTGGGAGTCATCGTGCAATGGGCGGTGGGGGCGGTCTCGGCCGTCGCGCTGGTGCTGACGGCACAGGCCTGGGTGGCGGTGGCGGCCTCGACCGTGCTGGGCTTCACCGTGGCGCGGTCGGTGATATCGACCCAGACCTTCGTGCAGCTGGCCGCCCCCGACACGTTGCGCGGCCGGGTGCTGGCGCTGCACGGGCTGATCACCCGCGCCAGCCCGGCCCTGGGCGCGCTGGTGATCGGCTTCGGGGCCGACCGCATCGGCCTGCCCGGCAGCGTGACCGCGGCCGCGCTGGCCATGCTGGCGGTGGCGCTCGTGCTGACGCCATCGGCCCGCCGGGTGGCGCGCGGGCTGCGATAGCCCCTACCGCAGCAGCTTCAGCGACAGGTCGCGCAGGATGCGGAACGCCGCCTCGTGCAGGCGGTTGTTCAGCCGGCGGGTGCGCTGGACGATCTGCACCTTCAGCGCCAGTTCGGGGGCCACGATCTTGCGCACCCGCAGGTTGCGCGCCGCCCCCGCCATCCGCCCGGCCCGGCGCGAGGCCACGGTATAGCCCATGCCGTCATGCACCATCTCGAACGAGGCCTCGAGCGAATCGAGTTCCGAGGCCACCTGCAGCTTGCGCCCCATCCGCCCCAGCTCGTTCTCCAGGATCTCGCGGATGCGGTTGGGGCGGCTGTAGATGATCAGCGGGATCTCGGCCACCTCGGCCAGCGTGATCTCGGGGCCCTCGTTGGCCCCGCCCGGCGCCAGCGGCTCGAACAGGTGCAGCCGTTCCTCGACCAGTTCGGTAACCTCCAGCATCGGGCTGTTGGGCGCGTCGAACAGCACCCCCATGTCCAGCCGCCCCGACAGCAGCCATTCCTGCACCTGCGTCGAGCGGCCGTTCAGGATATGCACCTTGGCATCCGGCAGTTCCGCCCGCAGCCGCCGGATCAGCGCCGTGCTGATGGCGCTGGACAGCGACCCCGGCATCCCGATCGCCACCGATCCGGTGCGGCCCAGCCGGGCGTTCTCCATATCCTCATGCGCGCGCTGGAACAGGTCGAGGATGGTGCGGGCATGGCCGAACAGCCGCTCGCCCGCCTCGGTCGGCGTCACGCCGCGGCCGTTGCGGATCAGGAGCCGCTCCTGCAACTCGACCTCCAGCCCGTGGATCTGCCGGCTCAGCGCCGGCTGGGCGATATGCAGGAAGGCGGCGGCGCGGCTGAAACTGCCCAGTTCCACCACCTTGATGAAGTAGTTCAGCTGCCGGATGTCCATGCGCCCCCTCCCATGCCGGAACACTATATCTGATAGCGCGCCAGTCCGAATAGTCATGCCTGCGCGGCTGGACTAGGGTTCCCGCGACAGGGTTTCCGCCGCGAGGGCAGGCGCATGACACAACCGTTGCGGGTCTGGGAATGCCTCCTCTGCGGCTGGCGCTATGACGAGGCGGAGGGCGATCCCGATGGCGGCCTGCCGCCCGGCACCCGCTGGGAAGACGTGCCCGACGACTGGATGTGCCCCGAATGCGGGGCGGCCAAGGCGAACTTCGACATGGCCGTGGTGGGCTGACACTCGAGGAGGTGACGATGGTGGACTCCGTGTCCTACGCGATGAAGGAACCCGACCGCTTCCGCCGCGGCAACGGCTGGAAGGTCAACCTGTTCGGCAAGAATTCCGACATGCCCCGGCCGGACCTCCAGGCCTTCCGCGTCGACATGAACGCCGGGCAGGTGCTCGACTCGCATTTCCACATCGTCGACCAGTTCCAGATCTTCATCGCCGGATCGGGCAGCATCGGCCGCGACCGCACCGACGTGGTGACCGCGCATTATGCCGACCACCACACCGGCTATGGCCCCTTGGTGGCCGGGCCGCAGGGGATGTCCTATCTGACGCTGCGCTCCAAGACCGATGCGGGGCTGGTCAAGCTCTCCACCCCCAATGTGCGGGACCAGCTGAAGCCCACCAAGCGGCGGCATGGCGTCTCCGCCCCGGTCACCCTGTCGATCCCGCCGGTGATGCAGCACCGCGAGGCGCCGGTGGTCGAGACGGTGATGGAGGAAAAGCCCGGCCATGACGGGATGACGGTGCGGGTCTGCCGGCTGGGCGCCAACCAGAGCATCGCCGCCCCCGACCCCGCCGGCACCGGGGGCTATTACGTGGTCGTGATGAACGGGGCGCTGGTCCATGACGGCGAGACCCTGCGGCCCTGGTCGCTGCTCTTCGTGCGGCAGGACGAGGCGGCGCCGGTGCTCAAGGCTGCCGGCGAGGGGGTCGAGGTCATGGTGGCGGTGTTCCCGGTCTGGGACGACTGGATGGCGCAGGTCGGCGAGGCGGTGGCATGACCCTGCCGCCGGCCAGCCTGACGGACTATGCCCCCGGCGGAAGGCTGCGGGTGGCGATCAACCACGGCAATGTCATCCTGGCCGGGCGCGATGCGGAGGGGCCGAAGGGCATCAGCGTCGATCTGGCCCGCGCTTTGGCCGCCGAGTTGGGGGTGGAGCCCGATTTCGTCGAATACGACCGCGCCGTCGATGTCGCCTCGCGGGCCGACAAGGACGCGTGGGATGTCTGCTTCCTGGCCGTCGATCCGGCCCGGGCGCAGGCCATCGCCTTCACCCAGCCCTATATCCGCATCGAAGGCTGCTATCTGGTCGGCCCGGGCTCGCCCGCGCAGACCGCCGAGGACGTGGTGCGGCTGGGCCTGCGGATCGGCGCGGTCGAGGGCAGCGCCTATGCCCTGCATCTGGGCCGCGCGCCGGGGGCCGAGAACCTGGTGCTGATGCCCGCCTTCGCCGCGGCCTGCCGGGCCTTCGACAGCGGCGCCATCGACGGGCTGGCCGGCATCCGCCGGGCGATGCAGGGCGTGGCCAGTTCCCGCCCCGGCGCCCGCCTGCTGGAGCCGCCGTTCATGGAGATCCGCCAGGCCATGGGCCTTCCCGCCGCCCGCCCCGCCGCCCATGCGCATCTGTCGGCCTTTCTCGCCGAACGCGCCCGGAACGGCAGCCTGGCCCGGATTCTGGAGGCGCACGGCGTGGACGGCGCCTGCGCCCTCATGCCGGGGCAATAGGGGCCGCCCGGCGCAGCCTTATCGCTTTACCCCGCCGCCCGGCGCGGGGTATGCAGGCGCGAAACGGCTGCCGTTAACGCTAACGGCCCGCATCCGGAGGCATCCATGACCACCATCATCGACATCCACGCCCGCGAGATCCTCGACAGCCGCGGCAATCCCACCGTGGAGGTGGACGTGCAGCTGGAATCGGGCGCCACGGGCCGCGCCGCGGTGCCCTCGGGCGCCTCGACCGGCGCGCATGAGGCGGTGGAGCGGCGCGACGGCGATGCCGCGCGCTACAAGGGCAAGGGCGTGCTGGAGGCGGTGGCCGCGGTGAACGGCGAGATCGCCGAGGAACTGGTGGGCTATGACGCGCTGGACCAGATCGGCATCGACCGCACCATGATCGAGCTGGACGGCACCCCCAACAAGGGCCGGCTGGGCGCCAACGCCATCCTGGGCGTCTCGCTGGCCGTGGCCAAGGCGGCCGCCGAGGCCACCGGGCAGCCCTTGTTCCGCTATGTCGGCGGCACCGCGGCCCGCGTCCTGCCGGTGCCGATGATGAACATCATCAACGGCGGGGCCCATGCCGACAATCCCATCGACATCCAGGAATTCATGATCATGCCGGTGGGCGCCAGCGACATCCGCGAGGCGGTGCGCATGGGCTCCGAAGTGTTCCACACGCTGAAGAAGGGGCTGTCGCAGGCCGGCCTCTCCACCGGGGTGGGCGACGAGGGCGGCTTCGCGCCCAACCTGCGCTCGGCCCGCGCGGCG
This sequence comes from Paracoccaceae bacterium, assembly GCA_037190175.1. Lineage (GTDB taxonomy): Bacteria > Pseudomonadota > Alphaproteobacteria > Rhodobacterales > Rhodobacteraceae > JBBCJM01. Next base: position 4,186 of record JBBCJM010000213.1, read on the forward strand.
CTGGACTTCATCCTGAAGGCCATCGAGGAGGCGGGCTATGCCCCGGGGCAGGACATCCACCTGGCGCTGGACTGCGCCGCGACCGAGTACTTCAAGGACGGCAAGTACGAGCTTGCCGGGGAACGGAAATCCCTGACGCCGGCCCAGAACGTGGCCTATCTCGCCCGGCTGGCGGCCGACTATCCGATCATCTCGATCGAGGACGGCTGCGCCGAGGACGACTGGGAGGGCTGGAAGCTGCTGACCGACAAGCTGGGGGGCAAGGTGCAGCTGGTGGGCGACGACCTCTTCGTGACCAACCCCCGCCGGCTGGCCGAGGGGATCGCCAAGGGCTGCGCCAACTCGATGCTGGTCAAGGTCAACCAGATCGGCACCCTGACCGAGACCTTGCAGGCGGTCGAGATGGCCCATCGCGCCCGCTATACCAACGTGATGTCCCACCGCTCGGGCGAGACCGAGGACGCCACCATCGCCGACCTGGCCGTGGCCACCAACTGCGGCCAGATCAAGACCGGCTCGCTGGCCCGTTCCGACCGGCTGGCCAAGTACAACCAGCTGATCCGCATCGAGGAGATTCTGGGCGAGACGGCGGAATACGCCGGGGATTCCATCCTGAGGGGGTGAGGATGCGCGGGCTTCTGCTGCTGCTTCTGGCCCTGCCCGCGCCCGCGGCGGCGCTGTCCTGCCTGCCGTGGGACATCCGCGCCGCCTACTGGCGCCACGCGGACGCGGCCGAGACCTATGTGCTGGCGCTGGGCCGCTTTTCCGCCCTGCGCGAGCCCTTCCACGACCGCGCCAAGGACGTGGTGATCTGGCAGGCGACCTTCACCGGCCACCGCGCCTCGGCCCGGGCCTTCGACCGGCCCTTCACCGCCGAAGTGACCATCGAGGACCGCCTGTTCACCGGCATCGCCGGGGGCGAGCGGCTGCCCGGCGAACTGGCCCGCGGGCTGCCGGGGCTGACCGGCCTCGTCTTCCTGCGCCAGACGCCGGGCGGCTATGTCGTCACCACCGCGCTCTGCGAGCCGGTGGTCGACACCGACCCGACGCATGTCCGCCCCGCGCTCGACTGCCTGAACCGGCGGAGCTGCCCGCGGCGGTGACCGGGGCCCCGGGGCGCGGGGCCGGCGATCCAGTTCCTTGAATTCGCACCCGAGAAAAGCTGTTTCCACCTTTCGGCCGGCGCATTAGGCTGCCCACGCCATGCGAAGGGGGAGAATGCCGTGCTGGGCGATGGAAGCGTCAGGTTCGCCGTCAATGTCTACGAATTCCCGCACAACGGCGACTGGCCCGGCATGATGGAGTTCATCACCACCGCTGACCGGCTGGGCTACGACAAGATCCGCCTCGTGGATCATGTCGTGGGCGTGGTGGCCGAGAAGCACCCGGAGATGGCCCAGACGACCTATACCCACGCCAGCGCCTATCACGAGGTCTTCACGCTGATGGCCTATCTTTCGGCGCTGACCAAGGACATCAAGCTGGTCACCGGCGTGCTGAACCTGCCGCAGCGCCAGACCGCGCTGGTGGCCAAGCAGGCGGCGGAGGTCGACTTCCTGTCCGGCGGCCGGCTGATCCTGGCCTGCGGCCTCGGCTACAACTCGGTCGAGTTCGAGGCGATGGGCTGGTCGCTGAAGGATCGCGGCCGGCGCGCGGACGAGCAGATCCCGCTGCTGCGCCGGCTGTGGACCGAGGAGGCCGTCACCCACGAAGGCACCTTCGACACCATGCACGACGTGGGCATCAACCCCAAGCCGGTGCAGCAGCCCATCCCCATCTGGCTGGGCGCCGGCCGGCTGGCCAATCCGGTTCCGCCCGAGGCGGCCGAGAAGCGCATCGCCCGCCTGGCCGACGGCTGGTGCCCGCTGTTCACCGTGCCCAGGGGCGAGCGCGGGCTGAACGCCGAGGCCATCGCCTCGATCGAGCGCGTCAACCGCTATGCCCGCGACTTCGGCCGCGACCCGGACAAGGACCTGGCCCTCGAACTCGGCGTCTCGCCCACCGGCCGGCCCAAGGCGGAGGTGCTGGACGAGATCAAGGCGCTGCGCGACCTGGGCGCGCGGCATATCCACGCCCGCTTCACCGGCAGGTCCGCCCGCGAGCAGATCGACGAGCTGAAGCGTTTCGCGGATCTGGTCGCCTGATCGCGGCCGCCCGGACCACTCGATGGCAGAGACCATGCCCCGCCTGATCCTGCTGAACAAACCCTTCGACGTGCTCTGCCAGTTCTCGGGCGGGGGCCGGACGCTGGCCGATCACGTGCCCGTGCCCGGCGTCTATCCCGCCGGGCGGCTGGACCGCGACAGCGAGGGGCTGGTGATCCTGACCGACGACGGGCGGTTGCAGGCGCGGATCGCCGACCCGCGGCACAAGATGGCCAAGGTCTATTGGGCGCAGGTGGAGGGGGTGCCGTCGGAGGAAGCCTTGCAGGCCCTGCGGCGGGGCGTGGTGCTGAAGGACGGCCCCACCCGGCCCGCCTCGGCCCGGCTGATCCCCCAGCCGCCCGGCCTCTGGCCCCGCGACCCGCCGATCCGGGTGCGCAAGTCCATCCCCGACGCCTGGATCGAGCTGACCCTGCGCGAGGGCCGCAACCGGCAGGTCCGCCGGATGACCGCCGCGGTGGGCCACCCCACCCTGCGGCTGATCCGCTGGCGGGTGGGCGAGTGGAGCCTCGACGGCCTCGGCCCCGGCGAATGGCGCGAGGTTCAGTCGCCCGCGTAGTGCTGCAGAACCTCCACGGGGCGGTTCTCGCCGGTCGACATGGCCATGATCCGCGACAGATGCACGTAGGGCAGCCCGGTCTCGGCCCGCCAGTCGTTCATCTGGGCCTGGATCGCGGCGAGGTCCTTCTTCGAGGTCGGGTTCCCGGCGATCTCCAGCACCTCGCGCAGGGTCGCCACCACGTCGGAGGACAGCACATAGGTGTCCCAGCCCAGCCAGCGCAAAAGGTAGCGGGCGGTATTGCCGCCCAGCCGGCTGCCGTGTTTCGCCAGATAGGCGGTCAGCCCGGCCTGGTCGTCCGCCGGCCATTCGGCGAGGAAGCGGCCGAATCCCCCGTGCTCGGCCGAGACCCGGGCCACGAATTCGGCATTTTCGCGCACGGCGCGGATGTTCTGCGGGTTCCTCACGATGCGGCGATCCCCGGCGAGATCGTGCCAGAACTCGTCGGGCTGGAAGTTCAGCCGGCCGGGATCGAAGCCCAGGAAGGCCGCCTCGAACCCCGCCCATTTCGCCTCGATCACCGACCAGGCGAAGCCGGCGGAGAAGATGCGCTGCGCCATCACCGCCAGCACCCGGTCGTCCGGGGTCGCGGCCAGCGCGGCATTGTCGGGCACCGGGCCCAGCAGGGCGGCCAAAGCCTTGTCGCCCCCCTTGCGGGCGGCGGCGCGGGCGCGGATTTCTGCGAAGGATGTCATGGCCCTACCCCAGGTCCAGCGCCAGCGCGTGGATGCGCGTGTTCAGATCCCCCAGCGCGGCATGGACCGCCCGGTGCCGCTGCACCCGGCCCATCGCGGCAAGCCGCTCGGCCCGCAGCAGCACGGTGAAATGGCTCTCGCCCGAGCCGTCGTCGCCCGCGTGCCCGGCATGGCGGTGGCTGTCGTTCACCACCTCCAGCCGCTCCGGCGCGAAGGCCGCGGTCAGCCGCGCCTTGATTTCCGCCTCGACCGTTCCCATCTGCCGCCCCCTTCCATCCGCCGCCCCATGACCTAAACTCCCCCGTCCGAGTCGCAAAGGCCGTGTTCATGACCAACCGCCCCCCGTTCGATTTCGACATGCGCGTCGCCGCCGACAAGAAGCGGCGCAAGGCCGGCCGGCCGGGGCTGGCCAGCCGGGCGCAGGCGACCGACCGGGTGTGCGATTTCCAGGGCTGCCAGCAGCCGGGCGAGTTCCGCGCCCCCCGCAGCCCCGAACGGCTGGACGAGTATTTCTGGTTCTGCAAGGACCATATCCGCGAGTACAACCTGAAGTGGAACTATTTCCAGGGCACCACGGACGAGGAGTTCCGCGCGTTCCTGGAGCGGGATCGGGTCTGGGGCCGGGCGACGCAGCCCTTCGGCACGGGCAAGCCCGACGAGGGGCGGGCCTGGGCGCGGATGGGGGTGACCGATCCGATGGGGCTCTTGGGCGAACGCGCCACCCGCAACCCCGCCGCTGCCCCCGCCCGCAAGCTGCCCCCGGCCGAGCGCAAGGCGCTGGAGATCCTCGACGCCCGCGACACCTGGACCCGCACCGAAATCCGCAAGCAGTACAAGAGCTTGGTCAAGGACCTGCACCCCGACATGAACGGCGGCGACCGCCGCGACGAGGACAGGTTGCAGGAGGTGGTCTGGGCCTGGGACCAGCTGAAGGACAGCCGGTTCTTCAAGGACTGAGCGCCTTCCGCGGCAGCAGCCTAGCGGAACAGCACCAGCGCGCCGGGCGACCAGGCCACCCGGGTGCGGGCGCCGCGGTCCAGCACGGGGCGGCCGAAGACGTTGCGCATGGAAAGCCGCATCGGCGTCTCGGTGCCGTCCAGCTTCACGTCGTAATAGGTCATGTCGCCGTAGTAGACGACCTCCTCCACCGTGCCCTCGCTCTCGCGGTCGGCGGTCTGCTGGCCGTCGAACAGGATGGTCATCGTCTCGGGCCGCAGGCCGATGCTGGCGCCCTCGCCGTTGCCCTGCCCCATCGCCTGCCCGGCGTCCAGCGTGACGCGGCCGAAGCCCTGCGCCTCGGCCTCCACCCGGCCGCCGGTCTCGGACAGGATCCGCGCCGGCAGGAAGTTCATCGTGCCGATGAAGTCGGCCACCTGGCGGCTGTTCGGGCGGCGGTAGAGCGTCTCGGGGTCGGCCAGTTGGGCGATCTCGCCCTCGAACATCACCGCGATGCGGTCCGACATCACCAGCGCCTCTTCCTGGTCATGCGTGACCAGCACGAAGGTGATGCCGACCTGCCGTTGCAGGCGGATCAGCTCCACCTGCATCTGCTCGCGCATCTTCTTGTCCAGCGCCGAGAGCGGCTCGTCCAGCAGCAGCACCTTGGGCTTCAGGATCAGCGCGCGGGCCAGCGCCACCCGCTGGCGCTGCCCGCCGGAGAGCGCGTGCGCCGCGCGCTTGCCGAAGCCCTTGAGCCCCACCATCTCCAGCGCCTCGGCCACCGCCGCGGCCTTCTCGGCGGCCGAGCGGGGGTCGCGGCGCAGGCCGAAGCCCACGTTCTGCTCCACCGTCAGGTGCGGGAAGATGGCGTAGGACTGGAACACCATGTTGGTCGGCCGGTGGTTGGCGGGCACCCCCGCCATGTTCCGCCCGTCGATCATCACCGCGCCCGAGGAGATGTCCTCGAACCCCGCGATGGTGCGCAGAAGCGTGGTCTTGCCGCAGCCCGAGGGGCCCAGCAGCGAGAAGAACTCCCCCTCGCGGATTGTGGCGGTGATCCCCCGCAGCGCGTGATATTCGCCGTAGTACTTGTGCACGTCCTGGAACGCGATCATCACGGGTTTGTCGTTCACAGGAACCCTCCGGTATCCTTGCCGCCCGCCCGCGCGATCCCGCGGCGGCGATAGATTTCAGCGATCGAGAGCAGCACCACCGACAGCGCCACCAGCACCGTGCCCAGCGCCATCACCGCCGGCACGTTGGCCGGAAAGCGGAACTGCCCGTAGATATAGACCGACAGCAGCGTCTCGGTGCCGGCCAGGAAATAGGCCACGATGAATTCGTCGAGGCTGATGGTGAAGCAGATCAAGAGCGACGAGATGATCCCCGGCATCACCAGCGGCAGGATGATGAGGCGGAAGGCCGAGGCCGGCGTCTCGCCCAGGTCGAAGGCCGCCTCCTCCAGCGAGCGGTCGAGGCTCTGGAAGGCCGAGGAGAGGATCGCCACCGCGAAGGGCGTGGTCAGCAGCACATGACCCAGAATCACGGTGAAGATCGAGAGCTTCACCCCCACCGCCAGCAGCACGACCAGCAGCGACATGGCCACAATCATCTCGGGCATCACCAGCGGCAGCATGATCAGCCCCATCACCGGCCCCTTGCCGGGAAAGCCGAACCGGGTGCTGGCGCGGGCGGCCAAGAGGCCCAGGCAGGTGGCGATGATCGAGACCGAGCCCGAGACCAGCAGCGAGTTCTGCAGCGCGTTCCACATCGGCCGGTCGTTCCACATCCGCTCGAACCAGCCGAAGGTGAAGCCCTGCAGCGGGAAGGCGATGATGGTGCCGTTGTTGAAGGCGAAGACCGGCAACAGGAAGATCGGCGCGTAGAGGAAGATCAGATACGCCACCGCATAGATCGTCAGCCCCGACCCCTTCATCGCCCGGTCCCCCGCAGGAAGCGCCGGTTGAAGAACAGGAACACCAGCGTGATCACGGCTACGATGAACATGGCCGAGACGGCCAGCGCCGAGCCCAGCGCGCGGTTGTTGAGCTTCAGCATCTGCACTTCGATCGTGTTGGCGATCATCGGGAACTTGCCGCCGCCGATCAGGTCGGGCGTCACATAGTCGCCCACGGTGGGGATGAAGACGATCATCACCGCGGCGATCACCCCGGGCATCGAGAGCGGCAGGGTCACGCGCAGGAAGGTCATCAGCTTCGATTCACCCAGGTCCTGCCCCGCCTCCAGCAGCGGCCGCTCGATCTTCTCCAGCGCCACGAAGATCGGCAGGATGGCGAAGGGGGCATAGGCATGCGCCAGCGTCACGGTGATCGCGGCACCCGCGTTGGTCATGAAGGACATCGGCTCCGACAGGATGCCCACCTGCTCCAGCCCCGAGGAGAGCACGCCGTTGTAGCCCAGCACCACCTTCCACAGGAACACCCGGATCAGATAGCTGGTCCAGAACGGGATGGTGATGAGGAAGAGCCACAGCGACTTCTTCGAGGGCGCCACGTGGAAGCTGACGAAATAGGCCACCGGATAGGCCAGGATCACCGTGACCAGCGTCACCGACATCGACACGCTGAGCGAACGCAGCATCAGCAGGCGGTAAATCTCGTTCGACCAGACCTCGGCATAGTTGCCGAGCGTCAGGTCGGGCAGCACCACCCGCAGCCCGGCCGCGTTGCGTCCGTCGGTCAGCACCGAGAAGAGGAGCACGGTGAAGAGCGGGACCGCCAGCAGCAGGATGACATAGGCGGCAGGGGCGCCGATCAGGGCAAGGCCGGTCGCGGCCTCGGAGCGGCGGAACCGCTCCCACGCTGTGGTCTCTGCCATCCCTGTCCCTGTTCGTTCGGTCCCCGCAAATTTCTGGCACAGCGTGTCGGGCCTGAAAAGCCCTCATGCGCGTGAACCCCGCCGCTTGCACCGGGCGGGGGTGGCGGGGTGAACTCCCCGCCACCTGCGCCAGAACGGCGGGGTGAACCCCGCCCTACGGCCGGTAGGGCGGGATTCATCCCGCCACATGTCCCCGGATCAGCCCGCGATGCGTTCGACCGGGATCGCGCGCTTCTTCAGCTCGGCCATCAGCGCGGGGACGACGCGCAGCGCGCCCACCGCCTCGGACAGCGCGTCGGCCAGCCGGTCCTCGTCCACGCCCGCGTCTTCCACCCGCCAGACCATGCGGCGGCTGACGCCATCGTCATAGACCACCTCCATCCGCCCGTTGCGGGCGCGGCGGAAGCCGAGGAAATCCGCGCCGCCGTTGGGCGCGTGAAAGCCGGAATGTGCCATGGGACTTCGCCCCTTTTGTGCTGCTCTGGTCCGCAGAGTGGCGAGCCTGCGGGCAATGCGTCAAGAATCCCTTACCGGCCGGGGGTTTCCGCGGCGAAGTTTGAGTCCTCGGGGCAACAGGGGTCAGACGGCCAGTTCCGCCGGCGGGCGGCCCAGCAGGCGGCCCAGGGTGGCGCAGGCGGCCTCGGTCTCGGCCAGCGTCAGCTGCCCGTTCAGCGCCATGCGCACCGCATGGGGCGCCCGGCCGCCGATCAGCGCATATTCGTCGGCCGAGCGCACCAGCACCCCCTCGGCCTCGGCCATGCGGGCGAAGGTCGAGGCGCGCCAGCCCGAGGGCAGCCGCAGCCAGACGAAGGGCAGCCCCGGCTGCCAGGACAGGTCGAAGGCCCCCAGCAGGTTCACCACCGCCTGCAACTGCTCGGCATAGACCGCCGAGACCCGGGCGCGCAGCCGCTCCGCCTCGCCGGAGGCCAGCAGCGAGAGGCAGAGCTCCGACACCGGCAGGGGCAGCGCGAAGAAGGAATGCTGCGCGGTCAGCCGCCCGGCCCGGCCCATGCCGGCGGGGCAGATGATCCAGCCGAAGCGCAGCGCGGCCGAGACGGTCTTGGACAGGCTGCCGACATGCCAGGTGCGCTCCGGGGCCAGCGCCCGCACCGCGGGCAGGTCGGTGGCGGCGGGGGAATAGCAGTCGTCCTCGATCACCTGCAGGTCGTGCGCGCGCGCCAGCGCCGCGATCTCGGCCCGCCGCGCCTCGGGCATCTGCACCGCGGTGGGGTTCTGCGCCTCGGTGGTCAGGCACAGCACCTGCGCGGGCAGCCTGCGGCAGGCGGCGGCCAGCGCGTCGGGCCGCAGCCCGTACTGGTCGGTCTCCACCCCGTGCACCTCGGCGCGCACCAGCCGGGCGGCGTGGCGGAAGCCGGGATAGGCCAGGTCCTCGATCAGCACCCCCGGCCGCTCGCCCCGCAGCACGCAGGAGAGCGTCAGCGCCAGCGCGTTCTGCCCGCCATGGGTCAGCGCGATGTCCCCGGGGTCCACCGGCCCGAGGATCCGCCCCTCGACCCAGCGGGCGACGGCGGCGCGCAGCGGCACCTCGGCCGCCTGCGAGGGATAGTCGAGCCAGTCGCCCGACATGGCCTGCGCGATCTCGCGCAGCGCGCGGGCGATGG
>JBBCJM010000214.1:0-5232 GCA_037190175.1 Paracoccaceae bacterium
GCGGATTTCGCCACGGAATGCGCGCGGATTCCGCCCCCGGATCACTCCGGCGCGTCCTTCCCCAGCCGTTCGGACTTCCTTCGCACCAGCACCGTGCGCAGGTCGTGCATGGCCAGGAGCAGGCTGTCGGTCACCGCCTCCAGCTGGTCGTCGGTGGCCCGCGCCTGCGCCCATTGCGCGGTCAGGTTCAGGTGGTCGCAGGTGCGCAGGATGTCGTCCACCTCGCGCATCGCCAGCAGCTTCTGCCGCGCGGCCAGCCAGCGGGCAATCTCGGCGCGGTCCTCCGGGGTCAGCTTGCGGTCGCCGTGGGGCTTGATCTCGCCGTTGCGCACATTGACCACCGCGATCTGGTCCATCTCCAGCCGGCGGTTGCGGTTCTCGGCGTCCAGGCGGAACACCAGCGCGCCGTTCTCGCGCACCCGGAAGAAATAGTCGGGCAGGTCCGCCATCCCCTCAGCCCCGGTTGTCCAGCACCCGGATCAGGCTTCCGTCCGGGTCCACCAGCGCGAACATGCGGGGGACGGGGGGGCGGTGCAAGATGCCGGTCAGCCGGGGGATGGCCTTGTGGTCGCGCGGCAGGTCCAGCGCGGCCCATTCGGCGAAGAGCGCGTCGAGGTCGTCCACCCGCAGGCAGGCGGAGAACCAGCTGTCGCCCGGGATCAGGCCGGGATGCGGGAAGAACTCCACCTGCATCCCCCCGCGGGCCAGGATCATCCAGCCCTCGTCGCGGTAGCCCACCCCGAACCCCAGCCGCCCCCAGAACGCCGCCGTCGCGGCGAAATCGCGCGACGGCAGGTTGGGGGTGGCGCGGTCGGTCACTTCAGCCCCTTGCAGAAATCCTGGATCCGGGTGCAGGCGTCGGTCAGCACCGCGTCCGAGGTCGCATAGCTGACGCGGAAGTTGGGCGAGACCCCGAAGGCCGCGCCGAACACCACGGCGACCCCGGTCTCCTCCAGCAGCGCGGTGGCGAAGACCTCGTCGTCGGTGATCGGCGTGCCGCCGGCCGAAGTCCTGCCGATGCAGCCGGAGATGTCGGGATAGACGTAGAACGCCCCCTCCGGCCGCGGGCAGGTGATCCCCGGGGCGGCGTTCAGCATGTCCACCACCAGGTTGCGGCGGCGCTGGAAGGCGGCGCGGAAGGGGCCCAGGAAGTCCTGCGGGCCGGTCAGCGCCTCCAGCGCGGCATATTGCGACACCGAACAGGGGTTCGAGGTGGATTGCGACTGGATCGTGCCCATCGCCTTGATCAGCGCCACGGGGCCGGCGGCATAGCCGATCCGCCAGCCGGTCATCGCATAGGCCTTCGACACGCCGTTGCAGGTGAGGGTCCGGTCATAGAGCGCGGGTTCCACCTGCGCCGGGGTGCAGAACTCGAAATCGTCGAACACCAGATGCTCGTACATGTCGTCCGACATGATCCAGACCTGCGGGTGGCGCAGCAGCACCTCGGTCAGCGCCTTCAGCTCGGCCCGGGTATAGCCCGCCCCGGTGGGGTTGGAGGGCGAGTTGAAGATGAACCACTTGGTGCGCGGGGTGATCGCGGCCTCCAGCTGGTCCGGCGTCAGCTTGAACTCGGTCGCGATCCCGCAGGTGATGACCACCGGGGTGCCGCCGGCCAGCAGCACCATGTCGGGATAGCTGACCCAGTAGGGCGCGGGGATGATCACCTCGTCGCCCTGGTTCAGCGTGGCCATCAGCGCGTTGTAGAGGATCTGCTTGCCCCCGGTGCCGACCGAGACCTGGTTCGGCTGGTAGGAAAGCCCGTTCTCGCGCTGGAACTTGGCGCAGACCGCCTTCTTCAGCTCGGGGATGCCGTCCACCGGGGTGTATTTCGTCCTGCCCGCCCGGATCGCGGCGATCGCCGCCTCCTTGATGTGGTCGGGGGTGTCGAAGTCGGGCTCGCCCGCGCCCAGCCCGATCACGTCGCGCCCGGCGGCCTTCAGCTCCCCCGCCTTGGTGGTGACCGCGATGGTGGCCGAGGGTTTCACGCGGGCAAGGGTGTCGGACAGGAAGGGCATGATGGCCTCGGGTTGGATTGGACGGCGGCCTGTCTTAGGGTGGCCCCGTCAGTCGTTCAAGCGATATCGGAAAAGGAGAGGCGAGATGACCGAACCCCTTGGCGAGGGCTGGTTCACCGAGGGCCAGGCGACGCTGGGCGACCGGATCACCGCGGCGCGCGAGAACAGCGGGATGAGCCAGGCCGATGCGGCGCGCCGGCTGGGCGTGCGGCAGGCCACCCTGCAGGGCTGGGAGACCGACCGGGCCGAGCCGCGGGCCAACCGGCTGCAGATGCTGGCGGGGCTGCTGGGCGTGTCGCTGCGCTGGCTGATGACGGGCGAGGGCGACGGGCCTGACCCCGACCAGGCCGGGCTGAACGTGGACCTGCGGATGGTGCTGGCCGAGATCCGGGCGATCGGCAGCGAACAGGCCCGGCTGGCCGACCGGCTGGCGCGCAGCGAACGGCGGCTGCGCCACCTGATGGAGCAGGCGGCATGACCGGGGCGCCCGAGGCGCGGCTGAAGCGGCTGGCCATGCGGGCCTGGCGGCGGGGGATGCGCGAGATGGACCTGGTGCTGGGCCCCTTCGCCGAGGCGCGGCTGGCGGGGATGGACGGCGAAGGGCTGGACGCCTTCGAGGCGCTGCTGGCCGAGGACGACCACGACCTCCTGGCCTGGGTGCTGGGCCAGCGGCCGGCGCCCGCGGCCCATGCGGCGCTGGTGGCGGAACTGGCGGCGCTGGCCCAGGCGCGGCGGGTCTGAGGGTTTCGCGTCGATTTCGGCGCGAGTTTACCGAATGTTTGCGCTTTGTGCCGATTCTGCCCCCGTTTCGGCACGGAGGGCGCGATGCAGCAGGAGGTTCTGGACGGCTCGGCGCGGGCCATGATGGCGGGATATCTCGACAGCCTCGCGCTGGTCGAACGGCTGCACCGGCTGCTCCTGGACGTGATCAAGGACGAGTTCGAGCGGCTGGGGGTGCTGGAGATCAACTCGGTGCAGGCGCTGCTCTTGTTCAACATCGGCGAGAACGAGGTGACGGCGGGGGAGTTGAAATCGCGCGGCTACTACCAGGGCTCGAACGTCAGCTACAACCTGAAGAAGCTGGTGGAACTGGGCTACATGCACCACCAGCGGTCGGAGGTCGACCGCCGTTCGGTGCGGGTGCGGCTGACCGAGAAGGGCCGGAGGGTGCGCGACCTGCTGGGCGAACTGTTCCGCCGCCACGCCGAGGCGATGGGCCGCCGCGGGATCCTGGGGCTGGCCGAGATGGAGGAGGTGAACACGGCGCTGAAGCGGATGGAACGGTTCTGGTCGGACCAGATCCGCTATATCTACTGAAGGCGCCGGGGCCTCCCGCCCCCCTCGGCCTTCGGCCTGCGGGCGTTGGGCCGGGCAAGGGGGGCTGCCGCCCCCCTTGGACCCCCCGCATCGCCCTTTTTGCCGGGCGTGGTTCTGGCGCAGAGCCCCGGGGCGCTGCCCCGGACCCCGGGATATTTAAGACACCAAAGAAAGCAGATCTGGGAAGTGGAGAACCGCAACGTTTTTCTTCGGAAGCACTGGAAGGGAGCGGTTTGCGCCGCCTTCACCGCCACAGATGGGCGCGGGTGGCGAGCCAGCCCTGCGCCTTGGCCAGCAGCCGGTTCAGCGGGCCGGGGCGGGGCAGGGCGCCGGTGGCCAGGTGCTCGGCCACCACCTCGGGCGGGCAGGGCAGGCCCGAGACCGGATCGCGGTAGCGGGGCGCGGCGATCAGCGCGGCGTGGACGAGGGCCGGCAGGCCGGGCCGGGGCAGGGGATGGCCGTCGGGCGCGCGCAGGCGGCGGGCGGGCACCGGGCCGAGGTCGGTGGTCAGCCCCCAGCCGGCATAGAACGGGGCGCCGAGGCAGGTGACCGGCTTGCCCCGCAAGAGCGCCTCGAAGCCCAGGAGCGAGGTCATGGTCCAGACCTCGGCGCAGGCGGCGATCAGGGCGGCGGGGTCGGCCCCGCGGGCCACCACATCGGCCAGCGCCGCCAGCCGGTCCCCGGGCACCGCGCCGGGGCGCAGGCCGGCCTCCACGTCCGGGTGCGGCTTGTAGACGATCACCGCATCCGGGCGGGCCTGGCGGGCGGCCTCCAAGAGCGCCAGGTTCGTGCGCACCGCCGCGGTGCCCAGCCGGATCGAGGCGTCGTCCTCCACCTGCCCCGGCACCAGCACGCGGTGGCCGGGGGGCAGGTCGGGCAGCGCGCCGGTCAGGTTGTATTTCGTCACCCCGTCCGCCACCAGCCGCGCCACCAGCCGCTCGGCCCGCGCCAGCCCGCCGGGGGGCGGGCCGGCCCGCACCGCGCGTTCCACCGCGCTTTCGCGGCCGGGGTCGTAGTAGATGCCGGACGGGTCGGCGATCAGGCTGAGCGGCGGGATGAGCTCGGCCCCCAGCCCGCGCGAGCGCAGGAAGCCGTCCTCCACCCGCGCCACCGGCACGCCCGCGGCCTCGGCCAGCCCCTCGGGCTCCTGCGCGCCCCAGACCAGGATCGGCCGGCCGCGGGCCTGCGCCTCGGCGATGGCGCGGGCCGGGGTCTCGGCGAAGACCAGCGGCTGCTGCCGGCCGAAGAAGCGTTGCAGGTGCGGGCGTTTCCACAGCCGCATCCCCAGCGCGACATGGCCGTGGCGATCCTCGCGCCAGGCGCGGGCCTCGGCCTCCAGCTGGTCCACCGCCTCCTCGAAGGTCGCCAGCCGGTCGCGGCAGGGGTCGGCCCAGGTGGGCGCCAGGATCATCGCGGCGGCGAAGATCTGCGCCCGGGTCAGCGCCCGGCCGCGGCGGGGGATCGGGCCCAGGCGGTCTTCGGTGAGCCCCCAGCCGGCAGAGAAGGGCCGGCCCCAGACCTGCGGGCGGTGGCCGGCCAGCACCGCCTCGAACCCCAGCTGCGAGGACAGGGTATGCACCGCCACCGCGCCCTCCAGCAGCTTCCAGGGCGAGACCGGGGCGGTCAGCAGTTCCTCGCCCGGAAGCAGGTCGGCGGCGGTGTAATGGCCCGGGCGCAGGCCCAGCGCGGTCTCGGGGTGGCTGCGGACGATCACCCGCGCGCCGGGATGCTCCGCCCGCGCCGCGGCCAGCATGGCCTGCCAGACATCCGCCGCCGCGCCCGAATGGCGCACCGAGGCGTCGCCCCGGGTCTGGTCGATCACCAGCACATAGCCGGGGGCGGGCGGCTCCAGCCCGGGGTCGTGGAGGTTGTATTTCGAGAGATCCAGCGCCCTGAG
>JBBCJM010000215.1:0-28851 GCA_037190175.1 Paracoccaceae bacterium
CCTTTCAGAAACCGCAGGCCAACCGCAACGCGTCGAGACGTGGGTCTTCGACGGCGTTCAGCTTAGCCTTTCAGAAACCGCAGGCCAACCGCAACCGAGAGTGGGGGGACCCGTTCAAGGTTTCCAGCTTAGCCTTTCAGAAACCGCAGGCCAACCGCAACGTCCAGCGCACTCTCGGCCCTCTCCGGCTCAGCTTAGCCTTTCAGAAACCGCAGGCCAACCGCAACGTCAGTGACCGCCACCCGGACATGACGGCTAGGTTAGCCTTTCAGAAACCGCAGGCCAACCGCAACGTCAGGGGACGCTTGGGCATCTTCGACTGGAGCTTAGCCTTTCAGAAACCGCAGGCCAACCGCAACGATGTGATTTGGGAGGTAACGGAAGCCCTCCTTGCCTGCGGATATCCTGCCGGTATCCCGCCTCTTCGGCCGGAAGTCACGCGGCTTCAGGGCGCAACCCGTGCCGGCTGCACTACCGACGCGGGGCGCAGGTCGATCTGCAGTTCGGCCAGTTCCGGGGCCGGCATGGTGTCGGCCAGCCTGTCCAGGAACGCAAGCAGATCGTCCTGCCGCGGCTGCCCGAAGGCCAGCCGGTAGATCGCCACCGACCGTTTCAGCCACCCGAGGCGGGTCTCCTCGCGGCTGAAGGGCAGCGACAGGACATGACGCTCGATGCGATGCGGACCTTCCAGAAGCCAGAAGGGCTCCAGATCGCCGGGGCGGGTCGCCTGGGCATGGGCCTGGCCGAACATCTGCGCCCAGGGATCCAGGGAACTGCCCGCCTCCACCGCCTCCGCGAAGCGTGCCGCCAGGTTCAGCCGGACGGCATGGTTCTTGTAGCGATGGACGCGCCCTTCGCGCTGTTCCATATCGACCGGGTTGCGGGGCAGGTTCCAGTGGACCAGACGGTGGCAATAGGGATGGAAGTCCAGCCCCTCCTGCCCGACCGAGGTCGTCGCCAGCACGAAGGGTCGGAAGGGCGAGTTGAAGGCGGTGCGCACGATGCCGGTGCGCTGGATGCCGTCCTCGCTTTCGCCCTTGCCGGTCAGGCGCATGGCGAAACGGCCGCGCATCTTCAGCCCGGGGTTCTCGATCCGGCGGCGCCCGACGATGTAGCGGTTCAGGTCGATCTGCGCGGGGCGCAGGGTCAGGGCCTCGACGATCGCCTCGGCCAGCCGGGCCAGCATCGCCGCCGGCAAATGGCCGACCAGCCCCTCGGCCTCCAGCAGCACATGGGCATATTCGTCCAGCACGGATTGCAGGTCGTGCTCGGCCGCGTGGTGCAGCACGGCGCGCCAGTAGAAATCCTCGCTTTCCGCGCGCAAGAGGGCCTGCGCCTCGGGCTGGTTGAAGAGGGTGCGGAACCCCATCCCGATCCGCGCTGCGGCGGAAAGCAGCGCGGGGTCGTCCAGCGGCAGGCCCGGGCAGAGACGGGCGAGCGCGCGCAAGGCGCAGGTCGCCGGACTGCCCAGCGCCACATCGGCCAGATGCGCGATCATGGCGGCGTCGTCGTCCGCCTCGGCCGGCGGGGCGGACATGGCCTGGGCAAGGGCTGCGACATGGGGCGCCCAGGCTTCCTCGTCGCCGATCCGGCGCAGGTCGGGGCCGGCGAGCCAGGCCATGAAGCTGTCCGACCCCCGGTCCATCGCCGCGGCGGCGGCCCAGTCGGTCTGGTCCCTGCCCACCTCCGGCAATCGGTTGGCTTGCAGCAGGACGATTGCCGCCTGCCGCATCGCGGCGGCATCGCCGGGCCGGGCGGCGCGGTGGATCGCCAGCGGGTCGATCAAAGCGGCAAGGCCGGGCGAGGGGATGACCAGTTGCAGCGCCCGAAGGCCGGCCAGCCGCCCCTGCGCCACCCGGAATTGCAGCGGCCGCGGGCGGGTGTGGTCGAAATAGCCGTGCCCGCTGTCGCCCATGCCCATCTCCCGCTCGGCCTCATAGGACAGCAGCGCCGCGACGGCATCAGGGACCATGGTCCATTCCGAAAAGACCAGGATCTTGCTGGCGGGAATGGCGGGGCCGAAATAGGGCAGCGCCGGCGGCATCCACAGCCTGCGGTTCAGCCCGTCCTGCCGGGCCAGGTCCATCAGCCTGCGCATCCGGCCGTTCGGCACGGCCAGCGGCGCGTAGCTGTCGAGCTGGTCCCTGTCCAGCTGGAACCGCGCCGCGCCGCGCATCGCCTCGCGCAGGGGGCGGTCGGGCGCGGTCGAACGGTCGCGGATCGCATCGGCGAGCTTGTAGCCCCGCATGAAGCTGAGCAGCCAGGGCGCCGACTTCCAGTATTCCACCGTGCCCGGCGCGCCCGCGGCCCGCGCCACCTCGGCGATGGCGCGAGCCTCCATCAGGTCGTGGGAGGACAGCTCGACCTCATGCACCACCTCGCGGATCATCGCGTCGCGCGCATCGGTCTCCGCCACCCGCTCGGTGCGGGCAATCACGCTGCGCAGGCCGGTCTCGATGCCCCGCTTCAGGCCGCGAGCCTCGTCGAAACCACCGGGCAGCCGCTGCATCGCCGTGCGATAGCGGTGCATTTCCGCCGCGATCTCGTCGCGGCGGACCTTACCCTGTTCCTTGCCGAACAGGAACTCCAGCACCTCCAGGAACTCCCGGTGATGGTCCCCCGCCTCGGCCTCGTCGCCCCGTAGCGTCAGCATCCGGTAGGGCGTCGCCGACAGAAGGAGGGTCCGGGTGGTATTGCCCTGCGCGTCGGTGAAGTCGAACAGCTGGCGGGCCAGATCGGCGGCCTCGCTGTCGCCGTGCAGCAGATCGTGGAAACGCTGGAATTCGTCCAGGATGATCAGATCGGGCTCCAGCGCCGAGACGCTGACCCGGGCCAGCAGGTTTCGCAGCCGCCCGACCAGCGCCTCGCGCCGGCGGCGCATCTCGAGGTCGGGCTCCGCGGTGGCAAGGAAACCCGCGGCCAGGTCGGCAATCTCATCCAGCAGCCCGGGCTGGGCCGTCACCGCCGAACGGAAGCTCGCGGCGATGTCGGGATCGACCGGTGCCGTGGCGATCCGCGCGCGCTCGGCGGCCCAGCCCGGCTCGCCCGCCCAGCCCTGGAACAGGTGCACCGGCCCCTCGGCTTCGGGCAGCAGGTCGGCGATCAGCCGCAGGATGAGCGCCCGCTCCGCCGCCATCCCGCCCGAGGATTTCAGGTCGAAGGTGGTGCCCGGCGTCAGGCTGACGAAATTGACCTTGTTGCCGCGCAGGCTGTCGCGCCCGCCCAGCACCAGCGGCAGCAGCGTCAGGCGCGTCGGCAGCACCTGCGCCTCGCGGTCCATGACGTTCAGCCGGGCCAGATTCTGCGCCGCGATGGCTCCGTTCGAGCAGACATAGACGATGTCGATGCGCGGCACGCTGTCCCACAGCGCCTCGATGGTGCGGGCGATGACGCCCCGGGCCACCATGGTCTTGCCCAGACCCACCTCGTCGGCCACCAGGAACTGGCGCACGCGGTCGGGGTCGGTCATCAGCCGGCGGAAGGCATGGTCCACCGTGGCGCGCTGGAACGCCTTGAGCGGGGCCAGCGCGGCCGAGGCGTCGAAGCGGGCCGGTTCGTTCCCGTCAGGCACGGCGTTTCCCTTTCGTCAGCAACGGCCGGAACACCTGCCACAGGTGCAGGAACCGCTCCGGGATCACCGGGGCGCCGTCCTGGTCGCGGGCCTCGCCCAGCCGGGCGATCAGGCGCTCGATGTCGTGCAGTTGGCGCCCGTCGCCCTGCAGCGCGCGCACCATGTCCTCGAGGATCGGGCTCTCCTCGGCAAGGCCCGCCGCGCCGAAGAAGCCCTTGCCCCTGCCCATGGCGAAGATCGCCTTCGCGGCCTCGGAGGTATCACCGAGCAAGAGCCGCAGATAGCGCAGGAAGGCGTCGCGGTTCTCGATGATCGTGCGCAGGATCTCGGCGCTGCGGGCCTCGGGCAGGTCGCGCAGCGTGGTGCCCAGCGAGAACATCTGCTCGGTCCCTGTGGCGGTGTCCGAAAGCCGCACCCCCAGCCAGCGGGTCACGTCGCGCAGCGGCAGGCGGCCCAGCCCGACCGGCCCGCGCCCCAGGCCGGCCGGCAGGTCGATCCCGTGCATCGCGCCCACCGCGAGGGGCCAGACAGTCAACCGCACGCCCTGCGGCAAGGGAAGGGACCGCGCGCAGGACAGTGTCAGCGCGATCAGCCCGTCGGGTTCGGCCGCGCAACGCAGCATCGGCTGGCAGCGCGCCAGCGCCTTGCGGGCAGCGTCCAGCCGCGCCTCGGCGGCGCGGTCGGCCGCGGTCTCGGCCGGGGGCTGGGGCTGATAGTCGCGCAGGAACCGGCCCAGCCGTTCGGGCGAAAGCTGGTCCTCCATCGTCCCCAGCAGGCGCGACGGCCCCGAGAGGGTGGCGAAGACCTCGACATTCGCGCCGGTCAGCAGCGCGGGCGCCGTGGCATTGCCCGAGCCCAGCGTGATCTCGGTGGTCGCATACCGTTCGGTCACGAAGGCCTTGGCGTGCAGGCCAAGCGCGGGCGTGCGACGTTCGACAGCTTCGGTCTCCTCGCCGTCCTCGGTCTCGGCCACTTCGTCCAGCACGGTGATGCGCCCGAACCTGGCGCGCGTCTCCTCCGGCAGCAGCGCGAGTTCCTCGGCCCGCGACAGAAGCTGTGTGGCCTCGGGTGGCAGGCCGCGGGTCAGCACCTCCAGCGCCTGGGCGGAGACGAAGGGCGAGATGACGCCCAGCGTCCGGCCGATCCGGGGCCGCCAGGGCGCCCGGCCTAGCCCGTTGACGGCAAAGGAGATCTCGCGCGCGCCCGGGGGCAGCGTCCAGAGGGCACGGTCGATGTCCCCGGCCAGCGAGGCGGCAATGGCGCGTGCCCGGGGCGGCGTGGCCCGGCCCGAGGCCAGATCGGGCAGGCGCCGCAGCAGGGCCGAAACGGGCGCGTTGCCGGGCTGGGGTGCACCTGACACCTCGCCGTCCAGGCAGAGCGAGAGATCCCAGCAGCGATCCGCGGTCAGGTTCCGCGACAAGAGCGCCAGCCGCAGGAGCGGCGCCCCGCCAGCCATGGGAATGAACCGCAGCGCCCAGAGCTTGGGGTGGAACGCGCCACCCCCGGGCGCCAGCACCTCGGTCACCGTGTCTTCCAAGAGCGCGGTCAGCCGGCTGGCGGCGGCCGGCACCGCCTTGATCCGCCCCGCCTCGCAGAAGACCACGATCCGCTCGGACAGCCGTTCCAGCCCTTCCAGCAGGGCCAGCGGCGTGTCCAGCACCTCCTGCCGGTTCTCGGCCGCCTGGAAGGCCAGGGTCGCCGGGATCACCAGCGCGGTCTCGAAATCCAGCGTGTAGGTCGTAGCCAGCGCCGCATCGAGTTCATATCCCGGCGGGGGGCGCAGGATCTCGGCGTAGAGCGCGCGGTTTTCGGGGTCGAGCGCGGTGTCAGCGGGCATCGGCGAGATCCCGCAGGTGGCTGGCGACGGTGCCCCAGCGATAGCCCAGCATCTGCGTGCCCGAGGCCCCGCTCCACCGCGCCAGCGCCGAGTCGTTCTTCAGCCGCGCCTTTGGCCCCTTGAGGCGAAGTTCCCGGTCCTCGATCAACGCCCGGGCGGCGCTGTCGTCGGCGACCGCGGCGCCGGTCTCCAGCACCAGTTCGTGCCAGGCCGTGACGAAACGCATGGTCTGGGGCGCGATGCGGTGCGCGGTGCTCTGTGCCATCACCCAGAGGCTGTCCAGGCTCCATTCCGCGACGGCGAGGGTGCGCAGATCCTCGCGCCAGTCGGCGAGGCTTTGGCGGTATCCGGCGGCCAGATCGTGCCACCGGCTGCCCTCGAGCCCCTGCAGCGAGGCGGCACGTTCCGCCAGCATCAGGTTGTAGAGCAGTGCTGCGCCATGCATCACGCGCGAGAAGCTCTCGGCATGGGCGGTGATGCGGCGGTTCCAGTCCGACCAGTCGGGACGGCCGGGGTGCAGCCAGACGGCCTCGGCCCGCGTCCGGTCGCCGGCCAATGCGAGTTGGGTGAGGAGCGATCCCG
Source organism: Paracoccaceae bacterium (assembly GCA_037190175.1). Classification (GTDB taxonomy): domain Bacteria; phylum Pseudomonadota; class Alphaproteobacteria; order Rhodobacterales; family Rhodobacteraceae; genus JBBCJM01. Next base: position 5,991 of record JBBCJM010000215.1, read on the forward strand.
GCGCGGTCACGGTCAGCCGATCCTTCAGGAAATCCGCCTCGTCCCGGGTCAGACGGAAGTCCGCCCGTTCCAGAAGGTCAGTGGGCGCCTCGGGCAGGCCCACGGCCCAGGGAGACATCTCGGGCGGCAGGGCCAAGTAGTCGGCCCGGTTGCCCGGTTCGGTGCGGATCTGCCAGGCTTGCAGGCCGGCCCAGTAGACGTCGCTGGGCAGGCGTTTCAGCCTTTCCCGCGCCTCGCTGCCGATGACGCCGGTGGTCTCGCCCCCGGCGATCAGGGCGTCGATCAGCCGGAGCTCCAGCCCCCGCGCATGGTCCGCGCGCAGGACGGCGCCCCCCGGGCGCCCCGCGGCCATGCGGAAGATCCAGGGCACGAACAGCATGTAGCGCAGCCGGGTCTGGATGACGCTGGTCCCGGGGAACATCAGGTCGGACAGCGCATCGCGGATGCCGCCCAGGCCTAGTTCGTCGCGGGCGTCCTCGGTGCCGAACAGATCCATGATGCGGCGGGCGCGGTCGCGATCCGCCTGGTCGAAGTCGATCCAGGCCAGGAAGGACATCAGGCGACCTCTCTTTCAGGGGCTGGGGCGAGGGACAGCAGGCCCTCGTTCATCCAGTTGATGGCAAGGCCGCGCAGGGGGCGATCGGGCCAGCGGCGGGCGACGATCCCGGCATAGGCGGCCAGCTGCGGCAGGTAGCCGGCAAAGCGCAGCGCCGGGTCCGGGCAGCGGCCGGACTTGTGGTCGAGGATCAAGAGGCCCGCCGGCCCCTCGGCAAGGCAGTCGAGGATGGCGTTCGTTTCCGACCCGTCCGGGTGCCGCTCCTGCAGGGGCAGTTCGAAGTGCAGCCGGTCATAGCCCTGCCCGGTCAGCCAGCCCCGCAGAGCCTGCGCCTGCCGGGCGATCTGGTCCAGGGTCTCGTCCCCGATCCCGGTCGCGGCGGCCAGGCGCGGGCGCAGGTCGGGCCGCTCGAACAGGCAGCGGAAGGCGAGGTGCCAGGCGCTGCCCCGGTCCGTCGCGGCGGTAAAGGCATCCGGCCGCCCGCCCACCCGCGCGCCCAGGGCGACATGGGTCAGCGCCGGCTGCGGCTGGTCCGCGACGGGCCCGAGCGACGAGGGGGTCCGCCGCCAGGGGGTGCGCGCGGCCGGGGCGGCGGGCTGCGGCCGGCCGAAGCGCAGCTGCGCCCGGGCGGCGGGCATCGCGGGCAGGGGGAAGTCGCGCTCGCGCGCCTCATGCGTGATGCGGCAGGGGAAGGTCTGGCCGCAGAGCGTGATCGTGCCCTGGCCGAGGGCCAGTCCGGTGCGGTCGCGCAGAAGGTCGATCATCCGGTCGGGCCGCTCCTTCGGTTTCGCGGGCTCGGCCGGCAGCACCAGCACCAGCCGGTCGCGCGCCCGCGTCAGCGCCACATAAAGCTCGCGCGCGGCCCCTTCCTCGTCGGCGGCGATCAACTGGTCGGCAAAGACCTTCTGCTTCTCCGGCGCGGCCAGGTTCGGCAGCCAGCCGAGCCCGGCATGATGCAGCACGTCGCCCAGGTGGTCGAAGCTGTCGAACTCGGCGCGCAGGCTGCCGGGGCGTTCGGGGAACCTGAAGTCCATCCCCGCGACCAGCGTGATCGGCCATTCGCGTCCCTTGGCGCCGTGCCAGGTGCAGACCTCGACCCCGCTCGACGACCAGCCGTCGGGGTCGGGGTGGCGGTCCCAGTCCTTGCCGGTCTGCGCCTTGATCCAGCCCAGGAACACCTGCGGGCCGGTGCCGTGGAAGCCGGCGGCGGCCTTGAGCTCGGCCGCCATCCGGTCGAAGGTCTGCGCCTCGGCCTCGAGCCGGGCCAGATCGGCCAGCGCCTGCCCGGGCCGGGCCAGGCCTCGGGCCCAGTCCCGCAGCCCGATGCCCGCGATCACGCGGGCCAGAAGGTCGGCCACCGGGGCGTCCGCGGCCTCGGCGCCCAGCGCGGCAAGGGCCGTCAGCGCGGAATGCATGGGCAGCGCGCCGTCCACCGCGTTGCGCATCGCGTCCTCGAGCGGCATCCGCGCCGGGCCCAGCGTCAGCCAGCCAAGGGCGGCGTGAAGGTCGTCGGGATCGGCGGCAAGGGCCAGGGCGAAACGGGCCGCGCGGGTGGCCGGCGCCTCGAGCCAGCCCTGGGCCTGGATGCGGACCGGCAGACCGCGGGCGCGCAGGGCATCGGCCACCGCGCTGCAATTCGTGGTGGTATAGCACAGGACGGCGATGTCCGCGGGGCCGGCGGACCGCAGATCCCCGGTCCCCTTGTCCACCACCTGCGCACGGTCCGACAGAAGGCTTGCCACCCGGTCGGCGATGCAGTCGGGCGCGTGGCTCCGGCGGTCGGCCCAGCTCGCGGGCAGGGCAATCGCCTCGAGCGCGATCGTCCCGGTTGGGGGGCGCTGGGCGGCCAAAGCGTCGTATCCGTCCGGGAACAGCGCCGGGCCGAGGGCATTGACCAGCGCCATGACCTCGGGAACCGAGCGCCAGTTCGACCGCAGCGGATCGGCGTTTGCCGGATGCGCCGCCAGCAGTGCGGCCGAAAGCCGGGCATCGGCCCCCTGAAAGCCCATGATCGACTGCTTGGTGTCGCCCACGATCAGCGCCCGGCCGGCGCCTTCGGCCAGCCGCCACAGCAGGGCGAACTGCACGGGATTGGTATCCTGGAACTCGTCGATCACCACGCAGTCGATCTCGCCCAGCACGGCCGAGAGGATCTCGGGCCGGGTGCGCAGCAGCGGCTCGGTCTCGACGATCATGTCGGCATAATCGACAAGGCCCATGCGGCGCTTGGCGGCGGCATAGGAGACCAGGATCTCCTGCGCCCCGGTCACCAGCGCCTGCAGGTGCGCACTGGCGTCGGCCAGCGGGCCGGGGTGATGCAACAGGCCCTCAGCCGCCTCGATCACCCGGCCGGCCGCGACATCATAACCCGGCGGGACCGGCCGGGTCAGCCGCAGCTTGCGCAGCGCCTGCCACAGCGACCAATCGCGGTCGGGCGCGTCGGTGAAGGCCGTGCGGCGCAGGTTGGCGTGATCCTTCGCAAAGGCGGCACGGGCGGTCGGGTTCGCCGCCGCGGGGGCGAGCGAATCCGGAAAGGCTGCCAGCAGATCCCGGGCCGCCTGCCGCAGGGCCGCGGTCAGCGGCGCGGCCTGGCCGGTCGGCCCATAGCCCGCCGCCAGCGCCGCCTGCGCGGGGGCCAGGATCTCGGGCGAAAGCCCCCGCGCGCCCAGACCGCGGAGAAGGTCGATCGTGCGCAACAGGTCGGCGCGGAAGGCGTCCTCGGCCGTCCTGCCGCCCTGCGGATCCCAGGCATAGCCGAAGCGCGCCAGGTCGCGCATGACCGGGGCCAGCCGTTCGGAGCGGGTCAGTTCCAGCCTGATCAGCAGGTCGCGCTCGGCCTCGCTCACCAGGCGGCTGTCGGGGCTGCGGCCCGCTGCAAAGGCGTGTTCGGTCAGGATGCGCTGGCCCAGCGCGTGGATGGTGCCGATATAAGCGCGGTCGATCTCCAGCGCCTCGGCCACGCGGCCGCGCTTCATCAGTTCGGCCCGGATGCGGCCGCGCAGTTCCGCGGCGGCGGCTTCGGCAAAGGTCACGGCCAGGATGCGGCCGGGCGCGACCTGCCCGGCCTCGACCCAGTCGGCCAGAGTGTTCTCGATCCGCCAGGTCTTGCCCGCCCCGGCGCCGGCGGGAACGAGGGTCAATCGGTCAGGCATCCTCATCCTCCGCCTCCGCCGGCTCGGGCATCAGCAGCGCCGCGAGCAGCCCGTTCTGCTTCAACTCGTAGGCGGTGATGCCGCAGTCCCGTTCATAGCGGCCCGCGTCGCCCGCCCGGTTCAGCGAGACCACCCCGGCGCCCACCTCGGCCACGCGCCGGGCAAGCTGCGCCATGGCCGTCTCCGAGATCGCCTCGGCGGCGGCCTCGGTGCCGGGGATGCCGGCGCCATCGACCAGGACCGTGCTGTCCAGCGTGGTGTGATAGCCGGTGACCGGCACGCGGCCGGCGGCCAGCCGCGTCAGGTCGGTTTCCGTCAGCGGGCGTTCCAGCATCGCGCGATAGAGCGCCACCTGCAAATCCCAGCCCCTGACCATCCGTTCCCGCCGCTTCTTCGCGCCGGCGCGCTTGTGGTCGATCAGCAGGAGCCCGCCATCCGGCAGTTGCAGCAGCGTATCGGCCCGCCCCGCGATCAGCAGGCCGCCATGGTCGCCCGCCAGTTCCAGCTCGTTGCCCAGAACCCGTGCCCCGCTGGTCCGCAGAAAGCGCGCCCAGGCCATGGCGGTTGCGAGCGCCTCGCGCCGCAGGCCCGCGCGCTCTACCTCCCACTGCGGGCCGGACAGCCAGGGCGCGATGCGGGCGGTGGCCTCGGCCAGGGCGGCGGGGACGGCGGCGGCAAGGGCTTCGTCATCGGGGACCGGCGCCTCGCGGGGGAACAGCACCTCCAACACGCGCCCGATCAGGGTGCCGAGGACCAGCACGTCCAGCGCCTCGGGCGCCCAGGTGCGATCCCTGGCGTCCAGTTCGCCCAGCGTCCAGGCCAGCGGGCTGGTCAGCAGCGTTTCAAGCCGCGAGGGCGATTGCGGAACCGGCGCGCCCCTTTCGCGCAGGCGCAGAAGGTCCGTGTCCAGGTGCAGCTGCCCCTGTTCGGGCAGGATCGGCCCGCCGCCCGCGGGAAGCGGGGCGATGGCGGCGGCGCGGACCGGCCAATGGCCCGCATCCTCGGCGCGGGGGTCGCGGATCAGCCGCTCGGGCTTCGTCTCGCCCAGCAACTGGCAGATCAGCGCGAGCCCGGTCGAGGGGGGCAGCGCCTTGCCATCCAGGCCGCGGGCCGGGACCAGGCATGTCGCGCTCTCGCCTGCCGCGCCAAGCTGGCGGCGGAACAGGTCCAGCCCGCGGGCCAGATGGTCCTGCCGCCCGGCCAGCCCCAGCCCGGTCTCGCGCCGGATCAGGGCGACCTCGGCCTCGGTGAAGAACGGGTTTGCGCCCGCCGGCCGCGGCCAGTTCGCGCCCGCAAGCCCCAGGACGATCAGATGGCGGACGGGGCGCCACGGCAGCGCATCGGCGTCCAGAACCGTGACACCCTCGATGCCGCGTTCCGCGGCCTCGGCAGCCGGGGCCGGGACGGCGGCAAGCCGGTGCATTGCGGGCCAGTCGATTACCGCACCCAGGCCGGCGCGGATCGCCGCGATCCGCGGCGCCAGCGGCACATCCGGCAGGGCGGCGGCGACGCTATGGAGCCGCGCGACCAACTGGTCCGGCGTGGTGACGGGGCGGAACGCATCCAGCAGCGCGCGCTCCGCCCCGCCCAGCCCGGCCGCCGTCCGCGACCAACCGCGGTCGATGATCTCGCGCGCCATCGCACGGCCGGTCGTGGCGGGCCAGGGCATCAGGGGCGAGGCATGGAGCGTTGCCAGCGCGACGCGGGGCGCCGGGCCCTCCAGCACGGCCAGCAGGACTGAGAGCAGTTCGCCCGCCAGATCGCGCCGCGCCGCCGCGGGTCGGTCGGACAGCGGCAGGCCCACATGGTCGAAGGCCTCGGCCAGCGCGCGGGCATAGGCCGGATCGGCGGGAACCAGCAGGCCGATGTCGCGCGCATCCGCAACCCGCCCGTCCTGCACCAGGGCCTGGGCGAGGGCAGCGGCGAACTCCGCCTCCTCGCGCGGGTCGCGCAGGCCGAACAGGCGCAGGCTGTCGTCGGGTGCGGCGGGCGGGGCGGCCTGGCCCAACTGGCGCTGCACATGGGCCAGCGCCCCGTGGGGGCAGCCCGGCGGCTGCGGTTCGGCCCAGGCGCTGCGCAGCCCCTCGGGCGCAAGGCCGTGGTGGCGGACCAGGGTCCGGGCCAGCGCGGCCTCCACCGGATCGGCAAAGCCGTCCTCCCCTGCATCCAGCAGGGGCAGGGGTTCAAGGCAGTCCTGCGCCCCCGCGCCGAGGACATGGCGGATCGTGGCCAGCGACTCGGGCAGCGGGTCGGCCGCGCGCCACAGATCGCGCAGCGCGGTCAGGTGGTGCCGGGCGCGGCTTTCCGGCAGCCGCTCGGGTGCGAGCTCGCCCGGATCCAGCCGCGTTGTGGCCCGCATGACTGCGGTCAGCGCGGCCTCGACCATGCGCACCGTCGCATCCGGGGCGGCGGAAAGGCTCTCCGACCACGGCGCGGGCCGCGCGGCCAGCACCGGCCGCAGATCGACGGTCTGGACGGCCGGCGCCAGATAGGCATCGCGCAGCAGGCCCGTGGTGACCGGACGGATCGCGCCGGTCAGCGGAGAGGCGGTCAGCAGGGGCTCGATACGCATGGGCTCGACTCGGGCATCGCAGGGCGGTTGTCGGATGAAAGGCCGGTGGGCACGACAGAACCTGTCACCCCCGTCGGGCCAGGCCGGGTTTCGGCGCCTCGACCACCGGATAGAACGGCCGACCCCAGTCCTCGGCCGGACTGTCCAGCATGATGTCGGCGATGATCGGCATCAGGGTGCCCAGGATCGCGGCGCCGTCGCGCACCTGCGCGCGGTTGACGTGGCTGCCCCAGGTGGCGCCGCCATGCACCATCTGGCAGCGCAGCACGTAGAGGCGATCGAAGACGAGGCTCAGCATCCTTGCCGTGTCGCCATCCTGCGTCGCCTTAAGGAACACCCGGCGCGCCGCCTCGAAGCGGTCCTGCCAGTTCTCGTATCCCGGGATGCCGTTCGTATGCTGCCAGAACGGCAGGAAGACGAAGCGGTTCTCCAGCAGCAGGCGCACCGGGCCGGAATAGGTATTCCAGATCGCCTTGTAGATGCGGCGGGAGGTATCCAGCCGCACCACGCGGCCGAAGAACTCGGCGAAGGCGGCGCGCTCACCCTGCGGGACCGACTGGAACTCGCGCTCGTCGGCATAGGCGGCGTTGAAGGCGATCCAGTGGAACAGGAAGGCGGCATCCGGGTCTTCCGCCTCCTTCTGCGCCCGGCCGATCCAGGAAATGGCGCGGTGCACGCGCAGGCCCATGGTTTCGGGGAATCCGGCGCGCAGCCGGCGTTCCTTCTCCTTCAACTCGGCGAACGTCAGCATGCAGGCCCCCTTTCGCGCCATCATCACGGCAAACGGGGCGAAAACAGGGAAACAATGTCACGGCAATCCGTCGAAATCGCCGCGACGATGGCCCTCGACCAGCCGCCGCAGCCCCTCGGGCGCCAGAACCTCGACCTTGTCGCCCCATTGGTAGAGGTGCCAGGCCATCTCCAGCCAGCCCGAGGCCTCGAACCGCACGACCAGGCTGCCGTCCGCCAGCGGCTCCATCCGCTGCGTCGGATGGAAGCGGAAGCCCGCGGCATGCTCGGCGGCCTGCGGCAGGAAGCGCCAGATCACCTCGCCGTGCTGGTCGGGGTGCTGCCAGACGCCGAAGGCGCGGGCGGCATGGGCCTCGATGGTGAAGCCCTCTTCCATGGCGAAACTCTCGGGCAGGACCGCGACCTCGTGGATGCGGTCGAGGCGGAAGTTGATCAGTTGCGGGCTGCGCGCGGGCTGGCGGGCCACCAGATAGCCGCGATGGCCGATCAGAAGGCCGTGCGGCTCCACGATCCGGGGCTTCGCGTCGTCGCGGTAGCGCATCGCCAGCCGGAACGGGCCGCGCAGCGCCTCGGTCAGCGGCGCCAGCAGGCCCTGCGGAATGTCCGCACGCGGGCCGGGGCGGGCGACATGGCCCAGCGATTGCAGCAGCGCCTCGGCCTCGGCCTCCGCCCGGCGGGCCTCCCCGGGGCGCAGCCGGGCCAGCAGGTCGTCGCGCAGCATCGCCAGCGCCGCGGCATGGGGGTCGCGCCCCTCGGCCCGAGCGTGGCGGATCGCCAGTTCCAGCGCCTCCACCGCGGGCTCGGGCCGCGCGGGCAGGCGCGCGGCGCGCAGGTCGGCCAGTTTCCAGCGCCGCCTGCGGTCGGGCCCGTCATGGCTCTCGGTCTGGAACAGGGTCTCCAGCGCATCGGTCATCCGCTGCGCGGTGCGGTGCGAGACGGCGAATTCCGCCGCGATCTCCTCCAGCGGCACCCCGCCGTGCCGTGCCGAGGCCATCAGCGCGAGGCGGAGCAGATCCTGGGCCTTGGCGAAGGACATGAGTGCACCATGACAGGTTCTGACATGGAGACAGCGTAATCCTGCGCCCACTGGCGGCCAAGGCGATTCCCGCGCCCGGCCGAAGGGGGCCAGAGGGAAGACGGCGATGATCGAGAAGCTGATCGCGGAACTGCCGCAGAAGACGGATGCGCAACTGGAGGCGCTGCTGGCGAACACGCGGCGTCCGGCCCAGCGGGGCCGGCCCGAGGCTGCGCGGCTGGAGGCGGCGGTGCTGGCGGAAGGCGCCCGCCGCAGGCTTGCCAGGCTGAAGCCTGAAGGCGGGCTGTGGTGGGAGCCGCATGACGCGGGCTTTCCGCAGTTCCACGGCTATGCCGATGCAGAGGCTACCCTGCGCGTGGCCACCATCCTGAAGCGCACCACCCACACGGGCCACGACAAGGAGGTCTATACCGTCGAGGTTCTGGGCCGCCCGCTGCCCAGCCGGTTCCACCACGTCGCCGAGGCCCGCGCCGCGGGCTCGGCGGCATGGAGGGCCACGCAATGAACGACAGGGAAGAGCCGGCGCTGCTGACGCTGATCCTGTTCCCCTTCCGGCTGCTGATCGCTCTGGCCGATCTGGCGGCGCTCCTGTGGATGCTGATGCTTTTCGGCGGGCTTTTCGGGCTGATCGGCCTGTTCCTGTGGGCGCTGCTGTTCCACCGGCCCTGATCCCGCGATCCCCGCATTCCTGCCCGACGCAGGCCACAATCGGATGGCCGATGTGGTTCGACGAGTATCGAGAAAAGGGGGTTGGATCCGCGCACGACCCCAGACCCGCCGGGGGAAGAAGACGAACGCGCCCCTCGCGCCGGTCCAGGGCGCGCGGGCATGGAGACGAGTTCGCGTTCGTCTGACAGCCCCGGGGCTCTCCGCCGGAGCTATGCCCGCAGGAAAGGCGCGCGGGGGGTCCAAGGGGGGCGGCAGCCCCCCTTGCCCGGCCCAACGCCCGCAGGCCGCAAGGCCGAGGGGGGCGGGAGGGCCCCGGCTCACCCGGGCAGGCGCGCCTCCACCGCGGCCAGCGCGCGGGCCACCGCCTCGTCGATCCCCATCGCCGAGGTGTCCAGCCGCACCGCGTCCTCGGCGGGGCGCAGGGGGGCGGCGGCGCGTTCGCTGTCGCGGCGGTCGCGGTCGATCACCTGGGCCAGCACCTCGGGCTCGGGCGTGCTGCCGTCGGTCTCCAGCCAGCGGCGGTGCGCCCGCACCTCGGGGCTGGCGGTGACATAGAGCTTCACCTCGGCCTCGGGGCAGACCACGGTGCCGATGTCGCGCCCGTCCAGCACCGCGCCGCCCTCGCGGCGGGCGAAGCGGCGCTGGAAGTCCAAGAGCGCCGCCCGCACCTCGGGGATCGCCGCCACCCGGCTGGCCGCCTGCCCGGCCTCCAGGCTGCGCAGGCCGGGGCGGGCGAGGTCGGCCTCGGCCAGCCCCTGCGCCGCCGCCACCGGGTCGCCACCCCTCGCTCCGACCGCGCGGTAGAGCAATCCGGTGTCCAGATGCGCGAAGCCGAACCGCGCCGCCACCGCGCGGGCGATGGTGCCCTTGCCGGCCGCGGCGGGGCCGTCGATCGCCACGGTGAATATCACGCCCCGCCCCCCGGCAGGATCGCCGGGTCCCAGCCCGCCGCCTGCGGCAGCCCGTCCGCGATCTCGTAATAGGAGCCCTTCTCGGCGCAGAAGATATGGCCGACCAGCCGCAGGTCCGCCGGCGCCTCGTCCAGCGTGCCGGCGAAGATCGACAGGTGGTCTTCCGTTCGCCAGAATAGGTTCGACCCGCACTCGGGGCAGAAGCCGCGCTCGGCCTGTGGCGAACTGCGATACCACTTCGGCTCGCCGGTGATCGCCACCCGGTCCGGGGGCGCGGCGGTGGCCGCCACGTGGTGGCCGGAGGTCTTGCGGCACATCCGGCAATGGCAGGCCACCACCGGGCGCAGCGGCCCCGTCACCCGATACCGCACCCGGCCGCAGAGGCATCCGCCCGCGGTCACGGCGTACGCTCCAGCACCGCGCCCAGCGCCGTCATCAGCGGCACGAAGACGGGGAAGGAGGTCAGGATCGGCGCGGCGTCGTCCACCCCCACCGGCGCCTTGGCCGCCATCCCGCAGACCAGGAAGCTCATGGCGATGCGGTGGTCCAGATGCGTGCGGCAGACCGCCCCGCCGGGCACGCCCCCGGCGCCCATGCCGTGGACGATCAGGGTATCGGCGTCCTCCTCCACCCGCACCCCGCAGGCCTCCAGCCCCCGCGCCATGGCGTCGATCCGGTCGCTTTCCTTCACCCGCAGCTCGTGCACCCCGCGCATCACCGTGCGCCCCTCGGCGAAGGCCGCCACCACCGACAGCACCGGATATTCGTCGATCATGCTGGGCGCCCGCTCGGGCGGCACCTCCACCCCCTTCAGCGCCCCGGTGAAGCGCACCCGCAGGTCGGCCACCGGCTCGCCCCCCTCCTCGCGCGGGTTCAGGAAGGCGAGGTCGGCGCCCATCTCGACCAGCGTGGTGAAAAGGCCGTTGCGCGTGGGGTTCTGGCTGACCCCGGGCACCAGCACCTCGGACCCCTCGACCAGCAGCGCGGCGCAGACCGGGAAGGCCGCCGAGGAGGGGTCGCGCGGCACCGCCACCGCCTGCGGCCGCAGTTCCGGCCGGCCGGTGAGGGTGATCACGTGTCCCTCGGCGGTCCGTTCCACCGCCACCTCGGCGCCGAAGCCGCGCAGCATCCGTTCGGAATGGTCGCGGGTGGGCTCTTTCTCGATCACCACGGTCTGGCCCGGGGCGTTCAGCCCCGCCAGCAGCACCGCGGATTTCACCTGCGCCGAGGCCACCGGCAGGGCATAGCGCACCGGCACCGGATCGGCCGCGCCCACCACCGTCATCGGCAGCCGGCCCCCCTGCCGGCCGTAAGCGCGGGTGCCGAACAGCGCCAGCGGATCGGTCACGCGGCCCATCGGGCGCTTGCGCAGCGAGGCGTCGCCGGTGAAGGTGGCGGTGATCGGCGTGGTGGCCATCGAGCCCATGATCAGCCGCGCCCCGGTGCCGGAATTGCCGCAGTCGATCACGTCCGCGGGCTCGCGGAAGCCGCCCACCCCCACCCCGTGCACCGACCATTCGCCGGGGCCGTGGCGGGTGACCTCGGCGCCGAAGGCGCGCATGGCCGCGCCGGTGTCCAGCACGTCCTGCCCCTCCAGCAGCCCGGCGATCCGCGTCTCGCCCACCGCCAGCGCGCCCAGGATCAGCGCCCGGTGGCTGATCGACTTGTCGCCCGGCACCTCGGCGGTGCCCTTGAGCGGCCCCCCGGCGCGGGCGGTCATCGGTTCGGTGGTGCCATGGCCGGACATGCCGTTCCCTCCTCAATTCCGACGCGGCAGATAGCGGAAAGCCGGCGCCTGCGCCATACTGGGGCAGCAGCGGAGGGCGGCGCGATGCGGGTACTGTTGGCAATGGTCCTGACGGCGGGCACGGCGGCGGCCGACACGCGCTGCGGCTGGATCGACAACCCCACGCCCGGCAACTGGTGGCTGACCGATGCCGCGGGCGAATGGACCATCGGCACGCAAGGCGGGACCCAGGCCGAGGGGATGGAGGCGATCCCCGACCTGACCACGGGCGAATGGGTCGAGACGAACGGCAGCTACGGCTACGGCTGCATCTGCCTGGAGGTGGAAACCCACCGCGCGGCGATGCAGATCACCCGCATCCTGGCGGCCGAGCCCCTGCCGCTCGCCCGCTGCACCGCCGACCCCGCCCTGCCCGGCCGCTAGATCCGCCTGAAGGTCAGGTAGCGCGGCATCCGCCCCTCGCGCAGCGCCTTCTGCTCGTAGCGGGTGGAGTGCCAGTCGTCCCAGGGTTCCCCGCTGTCCGACACCAGCGCGAAGCCCGCCGGCGGCACCTCCTCCAGCGCCTGGCGCACATAGTCGGGGATGTCGGTGGCGATGTGGAACCGCGCCTCCGGGGCGCAGGCGCGGGCCAGCGGCGTCAGGTGCTCGGGCGTGACGAAGCGGCGGCGGTGGTGGCGCGCCTTGGGCCAGGGGTCGGGGTAGTTCAGGAACACCCGCGACAGGCATCCGGGCGGCAGCACCTCCATCAGGTCGCGCACGTCGCCGGGATGGATGCGGATGTTGCCCGCCTCGGCCCGCCGCAGCTTGCCCAGCAGCATGGCCACCCCGTTGACGAAGGGCTCGCAGCCCAGCAGCCAGACGCCCGGATTGGCCGCCGCCATCTGCACCAGATGCTCGCCGCCGCCGAAGCCCACCTCCAGCCACACCGGCCGGCCGGCCGCGAAGGACAGGTCCAGCGGAACCCGGCCCGGGTTCTCCTCCGCCGTCACCCCGGGCAGGCGCCAGCGGCCCATGTCCTCGGCCAGATAGGTCTTCTGGCTGGGCCGCAGGGTCTTGCCGTGCAGCCGGCCATAGAAGTTGCGGCGGGTGGGCGTGGTCTGGTCGGTCATCGCGGCTCTTCCGGAACCGCCGCCGGGTAGCCCCGCCCGCGCCCGCCGTCAACCGGGCGCGAGGGGGCGGTGCTCCACGGGCTCAGCGGGCGCCGACGGTGGCGCCCGGCTCCTCGCGGTCCGTCGCGGCGGCGGCCGGGGCCGGGGCGGCGGCCTGGCGGAAGTCGGGCCGGGGCTCGCTGCGCGGCTCGCGCGGCGGGCGGCCGATGACCTCGCGCAGGTCGTCCAGCTCGATGAAGTTGTCGGCCCGCCGGCGCAGCTCGTCCGCGATCATCGGCGGCTGCGAGCGGATGGTGGACACCACCGAGACCCGCACCCCCTGCCGTTGCAGGCTTTCCACCAGCGGCTTGAAGTCGCCGTCGCCCGAGAACAGCACGGCATGGTCCATCCGCGGCGCCAGCTCCATGGCGTCCACGGTCAGCTCGATGTCCATGTTGCCCTTGACCTTCCGCCGGCCCTGGCTGTCGGTGTATTCCTTGGCGGGCTTGGTCACCATGGAAAAGCCGTTGTAGTGCAGCCAGTCGACCAGCGGGCGGATCGGCGAATAGTCGTCATTCTCCAGCAGCGCCGTGTAGTAGAAGGCCCGAATCAGCTTGCCCCGACGCATGAACTCCTGCCGCAGCAGTTTGTAGTCGATGTCGAAGCCCAGCGCCTTTGCCGCTGCGTAAAGATTCGAGCCGTCGATGAACAGCGCAAGCCGTTCGTCCTTGTAAAACATATCTCATCCCCTCAAATGTCCTTCGCGCGCAGAATGCCGTGAGTGGAATGCGGTTCGGTCAGTCCGTCACACGAATTGGAACGATTATCGGGGCCTCCCGCCCCGGGTTCAAGCGCGCCTATACGAAAGTGTAAGGATGGCGGGCGAAAAGACGGCGCCCGTCCTGGTTGCACTGGGCGCGAATCTGCCGAACGGGGCGGTCGGGCCGGCCGAGACGCTGCGCCGGGCACTGGCGGCGCTGCCGGGCGAGGGGCTGCGGCTGGAAAGGGCCAGCCGGCTCTACGCCACCCCCTGCTTCCCGCCGGGCGCGGGGCCGGACTATGTGAACGCCGCCGCGCGGCTCTCCGCCCCGGGGATGACGCCGGCCGAGGTGCTGGCGGCGCTGCACCGGGTGGAGGCGGCGCATGGCCGCGCGCGGGCCGAACGCTGGGGGATGCGCACGCTGGACCTGGACCTGCTGGCCATGGGCGCCCTGGTGCTGCCCGATGCCGCGACCGCCGCCCGCTGGCGCGACCTGCCCCCCGGGCAGCAGGCCACCCGCACCCCCGACCGGCTGATCCTGCCGCACCCGCGGCTGCAGGACCGCGCCTTCGTGCTGGTGCCGCTGGCCGAGATCGCCCCCCGCTGGCGCCATCCGGCCACGGGGCGCACGGTCGCCGCCATGCTGCGCACCCTGCCCGCGGCCGAACGCGACGCGGTGGTGCCGCTGGAAGAGTGAACGCATTTGGCTTGTCAAGCCCCCGCATGAGGCTTAGATAGGCGGCTCTTGCCTTTACATGGAAGGGTGACCCATGGCCCGCGTGACGGTCGAAGATTGCGTTGACAAGGTGCCGAACCGCTTCGAGTTGGTGATGCTGGCCGCGCATCGCGCCCGCGAGATCGCCGCCGGTTCGCCGCTGACCATCGAGCGCGACAACGACAAGAACCCGGTCGTCGCCCTGCGCGAGATCGCCGACGAAACCCAGTCGGCCGAGGCGCTGCGCGAGCGGCTGATCGAAAGCCACCAGACCCAGATCGAGGTGGACGAGCCCGAGGAAGACCAGATGGCGCTGCGCATGGGCGCCGAGATGGACCGCCCGGCGCTGGACGACATGTCCGAGGAAAAGCTGCTGCGCGCGCTGATGGAAGCGCAGGGCGCCAACTGACGGCCCGGCAGGACGGGCGGCAGGCTTGATATGATCGACGTCGAAGACCTGATCGCCCTCGTCCGCAACTACAACCCGCGCACCAACGCCGACCTGATCCGCCGGGCCTATGCCTATGGCAAGCGGATGCACGAAGGCCAGGTGCGCAAGTCGGGCGAGCCCTATTTCAGCCACCCCGTCGCCGTCGCCGCCATCCTGACCGAGATGCGGCTGGACGACGCGACGCTGATCACCGCGCTCCTGCACGACACGATCGAGGACACCCGCTCGACCTGGGGCGACATCGCCCGCGAGTTCGGCGAGGAGGTGGCCGATCTGGTCGACGGCGTGACCAAGCTGACCAACCTGCAGCTGTCCTCGGCGCAGAGCGCGCAGGCCGAAAGCTTCCGCAAGCTGTTCATGGCCATGTCGCGCGACCTGCGGGTGATCCTGGTCAAGCTGGCCGACCGGCTGCACAACATGCGCACCATCCGCGCCATGGCCCCCGAGAAGCAGGGCCAGAAGGCGCGCGAGACGATGGAGATCTATGCCCCCCTCGCCGGGCGCATGGGGATGCAGTGGATGCGCGAGGAGCTGGAGGACCTGTCCTTCAAGGTCCTGAACCCCGAGGCGCGCAACTCGATCATCCGCCGGTTCCTCACGCTCCAGCGCGAGGCCGGCGACGTGGTGCACAAGATCACCGCCGACATCCGGCTGGAGCTGGACAAGGTGGGGATCGACGCCGACGTCTATGGCCGCGCCAAGAAGCCCTATTCCATCTGGCGCAAGATGCAGGAGAAGGACCTGGCCTTCAGCCGCCTCTCCGACATCTACGGCTTCCGCATCATCTGCCAGTCGGTGGCCGACTGCTATCGCATCCTGGGCGTGATCCACCAGCGCTGGAAGGCGGTGCCGGGGCGGTTCAAGGATTACGTCTCGAACCCCAAGAACAACGGCTACCGCTCGATCCACACCACCGTCTCGGGCCGCGACGGCAAGAAGGTCGAGGTGCAGATCCGCACCCGCGAGATGCACGAGGTGGCCGAAGCGGGCGTGGCCGCCCACTGGGCCTATCGCGAGGGCGTGCGGGCCGAGAACCCCTTCGCCGTCGATCCGGCCAAGTGGCTGGCGCAGCTGAACGACCGGCTGGGCGAGGAGGATACCGACGAGTTCATCGAGAACGTGAAGCTCGAGATGTTCTCGGACCAGGTGTTCTGCTTCACGCCGAAGGGCGACGTGATCCAGCTGCCCCGCGGGGCGACGCCCTTGGACTTCGCCTATGCCATCCACACAAGGATCGGCAATTCCACCGTCTCGGCCAAGCTGGACGGGATCCGGGTGCCGCTGTGGACGCGGCTGAAGAACGGCCAGTCGGTGGAGATCATCACCGCCGAGGGCCAACGGCCGCAGGCCAGCTGGATCGACATCGTGTCGACCGGCCGGGCGAAATCCGCCATCCGCCGGTCCTTGCGCGAGGAGGACCGCGGGCGCTTCGTCAAGCTGGGCGCGGAACTGGCCCGCGCGGCCTTCGAGCATGTGGGGCGCAAGGCCACCGACAAGGCCCTGCGCACCGCCGCGCGGATGATGGGCATGGCCGACGAGCAGGACCTGCTGGCCCGCCTGGGCTCGGCCGAGATCACCGCGCGCCGGGTGGTCGAGGCGCTCTATCCCGAACTGGCCACCTCGCCCGGCGAGGTGGTGGACACCCGCCGCCCGGTGCTGGGGCTGGAGGCCGGGCAGGACTTCCGCCGCGCGCCCTGCTGCCAGCCGCTGCCGGGCGAGCGGATCATCGGCATCACCTATCGCGGCAAGGGCGTGGTGGCGCACGCCGCCGACTGCGCCGCGCTGGCCGAGTTCGACGACCAGTCCGAACGCTGGGTCGACCTGCACTGGCGGCCCGGCCGCCATCCGGCCGCCTATACCGTGTCGCTGGATCTGACCATCTCCAACGACGCGGGCGTGCTGGGCCGGGTCTGCACCCTGATCGGCGAGCAGAAGGCCAATATCTCGGACCTCGCCTTCCTCGACCGCAAGCCCGACTTCTACAAGCTGATGCTGGACGTGGACCTGCGGGACGCCGAGCACCTGCACCTGCTGATGACGACGCTGGAAGCGGAGACCGACGTGGCCGAGATCAGCCGCCACCGCGACCCGCGCCGGGTGCCGTGAGCCGCCCGGGCCGGGACTGCCCGGCGCGGCGGGGCTGAGCCGATGGTGTTCCGCCGGCGCAATCCGCTGACCTGGCGGCAATGGCTGGCGCAGAGCTTCTGGCCCCGCGGCGGCTGGGGCCGGGCGCTGCTCTACCTCAACCACAGGTTGCGCCGGCTGCCCGACCCGCCGCACCGCATCGCGCGCGGGGTCTTCGCGGGCATATGGGCCACCTTCACCCCCTTCTTCGGGGTGCATTTCGTGATCGCCGCCGGGCTGGCCTGGGCGATCCGCGGCAACCTGCTGGCCGCGCTGATCGCCACGCTGATCGGCAACCCGCTGACCTTCCCCTTCATCGCCGTCCTGTCGGTGGAACTGGGCAACTGGATGCTGGGCCACGGGGGCGAGATGGGGGCCATGCAGATCTTCACCGCGCTGGGGCAGGCGGGGGCGGAGCTCTCGGCGAACTTCTGGGCGATCTTCACCCCCGAGACCGCGAGCTGGGACCGGATGGGCGTCTTCCTCGACCGGGTGTTCTGGCCCTATCTGCTGGGCGGGGCGGGGCCGGGGTTCCTGCTGGCGCTGGCCGGCTATCGCCTGACCCTGCCGGTGGTCACCGCCTATCAGAAGATGCGCAGCCGCCGTCTGGCCGAACGCTTCGAACGCCAGCGCGCCCTGCGCGAGGCGGCACGGCGCGCCACCGCCGGGGACGGCGAGGGGGGCGACGCCTGAGGCGGCCGCCCATCGAGCCTGCCGGCAGGCTTTCCTCCGGGCCGATCCCGCTCTAGTCTCCGCCGCGGCCTTCCGGGCCGGCTGGGGACAATGAAGGGAAGCGCGATGAAACCGCTGGGCCGCCTGCGTCTGGGCGTCAACATCGACCACGTGGCCACCGTGCGCAACGCCCGCGGCGGCGCCTGGCCCGACCCCCTGCGCGCCGCCCTGCTGGCCGAGGCCGCCGGCGCCGACGGCATCACCGCCCATCTGCGCGAGGACCGCCGCCACATCCGCGACGAGGACATCGCCGCGCTGATGGCCGGGATCTCGATCCCGCTGAACTTCGAGATGGCGGCGACCGAGGAGATGATGGCCATCGCCCTGGCCCATGTCCCCCATGCCGCCTGCATCGTGCCCGAACGGCGCGAGGAACGCACCACCGAGGGCGGGCTGGACGTGGCCGGGGCCGATCCCGGCCGGCTGACCGCCTTCGTCGGCGACCTGCGCGCGGCCGGCATCCGCGTCTCGCTCTTCATCGGGCACGAGGTGCGGCAGGTCGAGGCCGCGGCCCGGGTGGGGGCGCAGGTAGTGGAGTTCCACACCGGGCATTACTGCGACCTGAAGGCCGAGGGGCGCGAGCCCGAGGCGGCGGCCGAATTCGCCGCGCTGCGCGAGGCCGCGGCGCGGGCGCAGGGACTGGGGATGGAGGTGCACATGGGCCACGGGCTGGCCTATGACACCGCGGCCGAGGTGGCCGCCATCCCGCAGGTGATGGAGCTGAACATCGGCCATTTCCTGATCGGCGAGGCGATCTTCCGCGGCCTGGGTCCCGCCATCGAGGAGATGCGCCGCCGCATGGACGCCGCGCGCGAGGGCTGGGCGTGAGCGCCAAATGTATTGAGGCAAGAAATTTGCAAATTCCTTGTTCCAAGGAATTTGGCGCGGGGCCGCCGGGATGATCCTGGGCATCGGCACCGACCTGGCCAATATCGAGCGGATCGAGGCCACGCTCGCCCGCTTCGGCGACCGCTTCCGCAACCGGGTCTTCACCCCCCGCGAACAGGCCACCGCCGAGCGGCGGGCGCAGACCGCGGCCACCTATGCCAAGCGCTGGGCGGCCAAGGAGGCCTGTTCCAAGGCGCTGGGCACCGGGCTGCGGATGGGGATCGCCTGGCGCGACATGGCGGTTCGGAACCTGCACACCGGCCAGCCGGTGATGGAACTGACCGGCTGGGCCGCCGACCGCCTGCGGGCGATGACCCCGCCGGGGCACGAGGCCACCGTCCACGTCTCGCTGACCGACGACCACCCCTGGGCGCAGGCCTTCGTGGTGATCGAGGCGCGGCCGGTGGTGGCGGCGGCGGAAGCCCGAGCGGCCAGCCCCCCTCACCCCGGCTTGCCTTGACACCCGCCCCCCGCCCGCGCATGTAGCCGCGACCTCCAGGCGGAAAGGGCGGCCAATGTCCAGCAAGGCGACCACTCAGGGCGGCGGCATCCTGGAGACGGTCAAGACCATCGTCTACGCACTGCTGATCGCCGGCGTCTTCCGCACCCTGTTCTTCCAGCCGTTCTGGATCCCCTCGGGCTCGATGAAGGACACGCTGCTGATCGGCGACTTCCTCTTCGTCAACAAGATGGCCTATGGCTACAGCCGCTATTCCTGCCCCTTCGCCATCTGCCCCTTCTCGGGCCGCATCCTGGCCTCGGAGCCCGAGCGCGGCGACGTGGTGGTGTTCCGCCATCCGGTCAACGGGTCGGACTTCATCAAGCGGCTGATCGGCCTGCCGGGCGACACGGTGCAGATGAAGGGCGGCCTGCTCTACCTGAACGGGCAGGAGGTGCCGCAGGTGCCCGCCGGCATCTTCACCGAGATCTACGAGCCGCAGGGCCCGCTGGGCCAGGCCCCCCGCTGCCAGAACCGCCCGCCCACCCTGGGGGGCGACTGCACCAGCACCCGCGCGCGCGAGACGCTGCCGGGCGGGCGCAGCCACAACGTGCTGAACATCGAGGACAACGGCGCGGCCGACAACACCGGCATCTTCACCGTGCCGGCGGGGCACTACTTCTTCGTCGGCGACAACCGCGACAACAGCATGGACAGCCGCTTTCCCCGCGAGCAGCAGGGCGTGGGCTTCGTGCCGGCCGACCACCTGATCGGCCGGGCGGACCGGATCATGTTCTCCTCGGCCGGCCGCTCGATGCTGTATTTCTGGACCTGGCGTTCGGACCGCTTCTTCAAGGCGGTGGACTAGGGCCGTCGGGTGGTGGCGGGGTTCCTCGACACCTCCGGCACCGCCCCGCGCCGCCGGGCGGTCGCCGCGCTGCTGCTGCTGGTGGCGGTGGTCGCCGGCGGGCTGGCGGCCGAGGAATGGCGACCCGGGGCCGAGCGGTGGGTGCGCCCGCTGGCCGGGCTGGCGATGGTCTGGCTCTTGGTCACGCTGACCCGCCGGCTGCACGACGCCGGGCGTTCGGGCACCTGGGTGCTGGCCACGCTGCTGCCGCTGGCCGGGATCATGGCGGCGCTGGTCATCGCGCTCCTGCCCCCGCGGCGGCCCTTCCTGCCCGGCCGCAGCCTGTGGGGCGGGCTGGGCACGCTGCTGCTGGTGCTGCTGATCGCCCTGTCGGCGGCGCGGCTGGTCTGGCGGCCCTATGCGATCCCCGCCGAGTCGATGAAGCCCACGCTGATGGTGGGCGATTATCTCCTGGCCCGCTATGGCGGCGGCGAGGGGATGCGGCGCGGCGAGGTGGTGGTGTTCCGCCATCCCGTCAGCGGGCAGGACCACATCGCCCGGCTGATCGGCCTGCCCGGCGACACGGTGCAGATGGTGGCCGGGCAGGTGGTGCTGAACGGCGAGCCCCTGCCGCAGGAACCCGCCGGCACGCTGGTCGAGACCTATGCCCCGCAGGGCCCCGCCGGCAGCCTGCCGCGCTGCGGGAACGCGCCGGTGGGGCTGGGCGGCGCCTGCCGCAAGACGCTCTCTCGCGAGAGCTTCGAGAGGCGCGGCTGGCTGGTGGCCGATATCGAGCCGCGCGGCCCGGGCGACGACACCGCCCCCTTCGCCGTGCCGCCGGGCCACGTGTTCCTGCTGGGCGACAACCGCGACAACAGCCTGGACAGCCGCTATGGTCGTCCGGTGGGCGGCCCGGGCATGGTGCCGCTGGAAAACCTGACCGGGCGGGCGGATGCGGTGCTGTTCTCCGCCGCCGGGCGGGGGCTGTGGCAGGTGTGGACATGGCGGGCCGACCGGCTGCTCGAGAGGGTGGAGTGAACCTGTCGCGCGAACTCCGGGCCTTCGAGGCCCGCATCGGCCACCGCTTCGCCCGGCCCGAGCTTCTGCTGCGCGCGCTGACCCACGGCTCGCTCGCCGGCCCCACCCGCCCCTCCAACGAAAGGCTGGAGTTCCTGGGCGACCGGGTGCTGAACCTCGCCATGGCCGCCGCGCTGTTCGAGGCCGACCGCGGCGCGGCCGAGGGAAAGCTGGCGCCGCGGCTGAACGCGCTGATCCGGCTGGAGACCTGCGCGGCGGTCGCCCGCGAGGTGGGGCTGGGCGAGGTGCTGAAGCTCGGCCGGTCCGAGATGCTGACCGGCGGGCGGCGGAAAGAGGCGCTCTTGGGCGACGCCATGGAGGCGGTAATCGGCGCGGTCTTCCTGGACGCCGGGTTCGAGGCGGCGCGCGCGCTGGTGCTGCGGCTCTGGGCCAGCCGGATCGAGGGGGTGGAAAGCGACGCCCGCGACGCCAAGTCGATGCTGCAGGAATGGGCCCAGGCCCGCGGCCTGCCCCCGCCGGCCTATGTCGAGACCGCCCGCGAGGGCCCGCCCCACGCCCCCCGCTTCACCGTGGAGGTGCGGCTGGAAACGGGCGAGAGCGAGACCGCGGTGGCGGGTTCGAAACGGCTGGCCGAACAGGTGGCCGCCGGCGCGCTGCTGGGGCGGCTGGAGGCGGGACAGGAGGCGAAAGATGGCTGAGACACGCGCCGGGTTCGTGGCCCTGATCGGCGAGCCGAATGCGGGGAAATCGACGCTCTTGAACCGGATGGTGGGGGCCAAGGTCTCGATCGTCACCCACAAGGTGCAGACCACCCGCACCCGCATCCGCGGCATCGCCATGGCGGGCGACAGCCAGATCGTCTTCGTCGACACCCCGGGCCTGTTCCGCCCGCGCCGCCGGCTGGACCGCGCCATGGTGGCCGCCGCCTGGGGCGGGGCGGCGGATGCCGACATCGTGGTGCTGCTGATCGAGGCGCACCGCGGGCTGACCGAGGGGGTGCGGGCGATCCTCGACCGGCTGGCGGACCAGTTGCCGAAAACCACCCCCGTCGCGCTCGCCATCAACAAGATCGACCGGGTGAAGGCCGAGGCGCTGCTGGCCCTGGCCGAGGAGGCGAACGCCGCCTATCCCTTCGCGAAGACCTTCATGATCTCGGCCGAGCGCGGCCACGGGGTGGAGGACCTGCGCGACTGGCTGGCGGAGGCGGTGCCCGCCGGCCCTTGGCTCTACCCCGAGGACCAGATCGCCGACCTGCCGCTGCGGATGATCGCCGCCGAGATCACCCGCGAGAAGCTGACGCTCAGGCTGCACGAGGAAATCCCCTACCAGCTGACCGTCGAGACCGAGAAGTGGGAGGATCGCGCCGATGGCTCGGTGCGCATCGACCAGGTGGTCTATGTGGCGCGCGAGGGGCACAAGGGCATCGTGCTCGGCAAGGGCGGCGAGACGGTGAAGGCGGTGGGTTCGGCGGCCCGGGCCGAGTTGCGCGAGTTCCTCGACCGCGAGGTGCACCTGTTCCTGACGGTCAAGGTGCGGCCCGGCTGGCTGGACGAGAAGGAACGCTATTCCGAGATGGGGCTCGACTTCCGCGACGGCGAGGCGTGATCACCTGCGCAGCGCCATGAGCAGCCAGACGAGCCCCCCGAACCCCGCCAGCCCCCCGGCGATGCGCAGGGCGGCGATCCAGAGGCTCTGGCCGGGGATGAGCGCGGAAAGGACCAGCGCGGTCATGGCCATGAAGAGGACCAGCCGGGGCAGCAGGATCTTGCGTTCGGTGGCGGACATGGGGCGGGCTCCGGGCTGCGTTGCAGGCAGGAAACCCCTAACCCCTTGCCGGATCAAATGAAAAAGGCTGTCATGTGACGCGGCTGAGGGCGGATATCTGGGTGGCGGCCTATCTCGCCCGGCTGGGGCAGGCGGGGATCCCGGCCTATGTCGCGGGGCGCGGCGATCCGGTCTCGGGCAGCGTGGCGGTGAAGCTGGCGACGCTCGACGGCCGGGCGCGGGCGTTCCAGCGCAGCTTCGACCCGATGACTGGCGCGCGGATGTGGACCGTGCTGGCCGAGGGCGCCGAGGCCGAGGTGGACGCGGTGCTGTCCCGCGCCCGCAGCCGCGACCCCGACCTGTGGCTGATCGAGATCGAGGACCGCGCCGGCCGCACCCTGCTGGACGAACCCGGCCTGGCGGACTGAGGCTGTCCAGCCTCGCTTGAACCCCCTTGACCCGGTGGGATATTTGGGGCTCGGAAAGAGAAGCAGGAGGGGACAATTCGCCTCAAACTGTCCTCATCTTGGCTCAAATACTCCACGGGGGGTCCGGGGGGTGTGAAACCCCCCGGCGCTTTCACCCCCCGCCACGCCGGCCGAAGGCCCGCCCCGCCCGCGCC